>CACZGD010000240.1 GCA_902780565.1 Oscillospiraceae bacterium | reverse complement strand
GCCTACCTGCGCAACTACGGCATCTGCCGTATCTGCTTCAGGGAGCTTGCCTACAAGGGCCAGATCCCCGGCGTGAGAAAGGCTTCCTTCTAACGTCAGGAAAATACTGCAAGGTCATGCCGCACCGCAAACGGCACGGCATTGACCGGCAGCATTTTTCTTCCTTCCCGATTTGAACCCGCTGCGCTGGGCTTCAAATCGGCGAGAGCGAAAAACAGGATGATGTGAAAGCATCGTCCTGTTTTTTGCGTTTTTTACGGCTCAAAGGACATAAACTGTGCAGATCAAGACCCATTTCTCTTTTCGGCTCTTGCCCGAAAAGAGAAACGGTTCTTGGACTCCAAAGAGAAAAGGGCCGCCGGACGCGGGCGACGTTTGTGTTGTCCGAAGGTTTACTCGCGGATAACGGATACAGTACAAATCTACTCGCAAGTGGTATACATTTTGGGCATCGCCGACCGTGGAAGGCTTCGCTTCGCTCGCGCCGCTGGTTGGGCGAATATCTTGCATTCTGATAGACTCAGCTTGGGCGAAGGATCTTCTTCTCTTTTTTTAAAGAATTCTGCTTCATACAAAATGTCAAAACTCTGGTTTTGAGAACCAGGCAGCGCTGAGCGCGGACGGATAAACGATAAAGGCATCGTCCCTCTGACCGGATAACGAAAAAGTCCGATATCCGCGAATGAAACGGTAAGTCAGGTATAGGGATGCCCGCGTCCAGCGGCCCTTTTCTTTCTTACACCGGGCGCGGCGCGTTCTTTCTTTTCGGGCAAGAGCCGAAAAGAAAGAACGGGGGGCGCAATACGCAGGCTGCGTCTTTTGTGTATTTTATTCTTTCGTAAAACCTACACAAAATTTTCTAAAAAAATTCGGCGCAACGACGAAAAAAGGATTGACAAACAGGTTTCAATCCTGTAATATATGGATTTGTCCGGCGGGAACCGATCACTCCCGTCAGGGCATATAAAGAAGCACGATTGCACTCCCTTTCGAAGCTCTGCGCATGGCGGAAAGGACCGCTGTTACAGCGGAAAGGACCGCTGTTACAGGTCATTTTCTGGCGTGGAATTTCGGGGGAGCAAAGCGCTGTTTTCACCTCACGACGGAAACAGTGCTTTATGAAGCCGGATTCGCAGAAACACCCGGATGAGTTGCGTGAATGTTCCGTACCGCCGGAAAACCCGGGCAGGCGGGATGCAGCGCAATAAAAAGGGAAACCGCGAAAGCGGAGTGGAGCGAGCTTCTTCTGACGCGGAAAGGCTGTGGCCAATCAGGTATTGGCACAGTACCTCCGTCGCCACACCGGGAAAATCCCGGTAACTCTAAATACAGGAGGAAAACCACATGCAGATCACAGATCACCGACCCCATTGCCGATATGCTGACCCGCATCCGCAACGCCGGAAGCGCCAAGCATGAGTCCGTCGACGTCCCCGCCTCCAAGATGAAGAAGGCCATCGCCGAGATCCTGCTCAACGAGGGCTACATCAAGAACTACCAGGTGATCGACGACGGTACCCAGGGCATCATCCGCATCACCCTCAAGTATCTCCCCGGCAAAGAGAAGGCCATCCAGGGCCTCCGCCGCGTCAGCAAGCCCGGCCTGCGCGTTTACGCCGGCGCCGACGAGCTGCCCCGCGTGCTCAAAGGTCTGGGCATCGCAATCATTTCCACGTCCAAGGGCGTCATGACCGACAAGCAGGCCCGCAAGGAGCATGTCGGCGGCGAAGTCCTCGCGTTCGTTTGGTAAGGAGGTTGCAGTATGTCTAGAATCGGTAGAGCTCCCATTACCGTTCCCGCCGGCGTTGAAGTCAAGGTCGACGAGAACAACCACGTCATCGTCAAGGGCCCCAAGGGCACCATCGAGCGGACCCTCGTCCCCCAGATGAAGATCGACGTTGACGCAGGCGTCATCCACGTTTCCCGTCCCGACGATACCAAGGCCAACCGCTCTCTCCACGGCCTGACCCGTACGCTCATCGACAACATGGTCATCGGCGTCACCCACGGCTTTGAGAAGAAGCTGGAGATCAACGGTGTCGGTTACCGCGCCGCCAAGGAAGGCAAGAACCTGGTCATGAACCTGGGCTACAGCCATCAGATCATCGTCCCCGAGACCGAGGACATCCAGATCGACGTTCCCGACGCCAACCACATCGTCATCAAGGGTATCGACAAGCAGAAGGTCGGCCAGTTTGCCGCAGAAGTCCGTGGGAAGAGACCTCCCGAACCCTACAAGGGCAAGGGCATCAAGTACGACTACGAGACCATCCGCCGCAAAGAAGGCAAGACCGGCGCCAAGTAAACGGAGGTG
>CACZGD010000239.1 GCA_902780565.1 Oscillospiraceae bacterium | reverse complement strand
TTTAAGGACGGAAAGGTGGAAGCGCAGATCGAATGGAAACCCCCGGAAAACAACGTGCTGATCGGTTTCACGCAATACGGCGGCGGACTGCTGGCGCAGGTTTACGGCGAGGCGGGCGAGGTTTACCTGGAGGCGGAAGCAGGCGAGCTGTTTGCGCGTCCGTTTTCCCCGGACGCGTTTGCGCCGTACGGCGGGATTGCGTCGGATTCCGGGATCGTGTTTTCCGAAAGCCTTGACGTTTATCCCTATCGCACCGTGCTTTCAGTAACCGCTAAGGATCTGATCGAAAGCGAATAACTCAACTTTGAAGTGCTGGCCGTCGCCACGGATACGAAACCGGTCAATTTCGCGCAGATCAGATATGCCGCAATTGCAGGAAATAAAGAGGATCAGACGTCTTCCACCTTGTTCGCACTCAAGTATTTACCCATGCAGTGCTTGCCGCAAGCTGCGGCAGACAGTATCCGGAGCAGTACTGTCTTCATCTGGAGAAGAACTGCATCTCCTTCTCTCTATCTCTGAACGGCGCAGGCGGCGAACGGGAAATACATGATTTTACCGTAACATGTTCACTGAAGGACGGCAAAAACATCGAATTTAAAAACGTAGAAAACAAACACGCGAGTTGATCTACAAGCAAATAAAAGAACCGCTGCTCGGCGTCCTTCATCAGAAGCCGGGCAGCGATTTCCTTTTTAATGCGTTTTACTCTTCTCCATTTGATACCTGTGCAGGTATGATATAGTCCGCAACGGCGGACAGATCGGCAAACCCGTTATACTGGACGTAGTAGTGATCCGTCGTCAGCGCTTCACCTTTATCCAGGAACTTGATGCAAATTAGCTGTTCTGTGACCGGCATCGTTCCATCCGCATACGTCCAGCCTGCGGTTACTGTCGCGTCTCCGATTTTCTCTCCAACCTTATCCGGAGTAATCACCTTGCCGGAGATATAATCGGAATACTCTGAATTATCAAGGGAATAACAATAGGCTTCGTAAAAGGCCGCTTCCGGCGCTTCCGTAGTTGCTTCAATAGCCGGAGAAGTCACAGAAGACGGCTCCGTGCTTTGCGTCGGTTGATTCTGCGTTTCATCTGTAACAGAAGATGTTTGTGGATTCTGTTCTGTTTCGGTAACCTGCACGGTGGAAGACGGCGCTTCCGTCTCCGGCGGGATAAAGCCTGAAACTGTTGAAGGCGTTTCAGAGGAAGGATCTTGCGTTATCGTGTGGTCGGCGGTCCCCGTTTCGGACGGTATCACGGCAGGCGTCTGCCGGAACCAGTGTCCCGATCCAAATGCCGCAACAGCAAATACAACAATGATACATCCGCATACCGCGCCGATCATTTGCTTTCGGCGTTTTTTCTGTTGAAGGAAGCTGCGCCGGATCGTCTCGACATCGCTTGCGGCGGCCAAATAGGCGTTGTCCACATCCGCAAAAGCAAGCAGACATTCTTTTCCGTTCATTTTAACACCTCTTTCAAATAGGTTTTCAGTTTTTTGCGTGTTCGAGCCAGAATGGAACGAACGTAGTTTTCTTTGATCCCGAACAGTTCCCCAATGGCGGCTGCATCCTCAAGATAATAATATCTGCGCAGAAAGACGCCGCGGTCACGTTCGGATACGGTATCGAGAAAGGGCCCTAAAAGCGCGCGGAATTGATCCGTGCCGATCTGCAGGTCGGGCGGCAGGCAGGAAAAGAGCTCATCGGAAACCGGTTCGGTATCCATCAGGTCGTCGATCTCAACGGAAAACAGACTTGCCATTTCACGCAGCAGCCGTATATCCGGTCTGCGCTGTCCAAGCTCCCATTTTGAAACCAGTTCTCTGGATACATACAGCCGTTCGGCCAGTTGTTCCTGCGTCATACCGCGCTGAACCCGCAGCGCCTGTAGTTTTTGACCGGTCTGCAAATTTCACCACCTCCGCTGCATCTTTATTATATTTGATTATCTCCGTATACTCAAGGTACAAAACGCATCACGAACAAAACGAAAAAGCGGACCCCGTAAAGAGTCCGCAAGCTTTGGTGCGCGTCAGATCATTCACTTGTCACGGTATCGCCCAAGTTCTTCTGCGCAAGAGAAAAATACCATTCTGCATTCCCGGGAGCCGTTAGGTCGGCAAAACGGTCTGACGAAGCAAAGAGCAGGAGCGCATTCCCGCTGTCCATGACCGAGCAGGACAAACCCGCCGCCGAAAACGAGGAAGCAGCGGCGGCAACGGTTTGCGAATAAAATGCCGATGCAGCATC
>CACZGD010000238.1 GCA_902780565.1 Oscillospiraceae bacterium | reverse complement strand
CTGCCGCAGATACGACCACGCGCTGTATATTTCCGGCTGGGATAAGCTCGGAAAACAAATCACAACGGAGCTGAATTATCAGTTTTTGAATACGCTTGCCATGACGGAGGATGAGTTTCGTCCGCGCGATTTGCCGCTCGGTTGGGACCATTCCCCGAAAGATGATCCACGGCATTGGGTCACAAAAACAACGGAAACGGCGTACTACGATCTGATTGCGGCGGAAAACAGCAGACAAGCATATTTTTCAGCTATCGCGGATGATGAAGAATTGCCTTTAAACGACAAAAAGCGCCAGCGGGCGAAGCTGGCGCAAAAGAATCCGTTGTTTTTGGAAGAAAAGATTTACGTAAAAGAACTCGCCGATCAGGCGGAAGCGATTCAAAAGAATTACGGGCTCGGCAAGCTGCTTGTGACCGGTGATAACCGTTATCTGTCCGACGATCTGATGCGGCTGTTAGCGCATTTGGTTAAGGCTGCAATCGGAGAAGGATACGCCTATCGACTGTTGGAAAAGGAGTTTTTATCGGGTAACGAGATTTACGCGCCGGAACAGGCATTCCCGAAGCAGGAGCAATATACCCTTCTGCGCAGCCCGCATATCGCTCGTAATGAGGAAGCGTTGGTTGTCCCGATGAAAAACGTCGGTCCGATACGCGAAAAGTATTTATCTCACCTGCGTTACGTTTTAATGGTGGATTCCCGTTCTCTGATCCCGGAGCGACTCGGCGGCGCGGATTACGACGGCGATATGATCAAAACCATTGCCGATCCATTGATAAATAACTGTGTGCAGCGCGGTTACAAAGACGGTGAGGTATTGCCCGTGTTAAAAATTCCCGCGGCGGAGCCGCTGATCGCCGACGCCGGGGACTGGAAGGCGCGTTTTGAAACCGTAAAGGTCACCTTCTCCAATCGCGTGGGGCTGATCAGCAATACTGCGCTGCGTAGCGGTATTCTCGCCTACAACGAAAGCACGGACAGCGCAGAGCGGGAACAAAGCCGGAAAGAGACCGAAACGCTGGCGATCCTTACCGGTTTGGAGATCGACTCCGCGAAAAGCGGCATCCGTCCCGATTTATCAGAGTTTTTGGTATCGAACCGAGGCAGAAAGAGCCTGTTTCTTCGCTACAAAAACATTTTCGGAGATGACGACAGTGAAAAGAAATGGTATGAAGATTCCCAACAGACAAAGATAAAGAAGTTCATCGCCTCCGTAAATTGGGATACCGTTACCGCCAATTTAGAGCGTCTTCCGTATTACGCATATATGCTGGAGAAGGAAACGAAAAAGCACATTCCGAAACCCGCACCGGACAGCGTGCTGTTTTCCTTTGCTAAAGATCCACGATGGAAAGCTACCATTGACCCGGATTTGATAAGCCGCATACAATCGTTGATTCAAGACTATGAAACCGCCAAAGGCCGTTGCCGGTATCTGAAACATCTGCCAAAGGTTTTTAAGAGAAGATCGGACATCGATCGCATACTGTTCTCCCGTGGACAGGAGAAGAACAGATACGCAGAGCAAGGTTTCAGTTAAGCGAACAAAATTGGCCACTGACGCCGCCGGAGGACCGTCGCACCGTGATCTATGCGATTCTTCCATGTCACTACGACGCGGAATTGCTTGATCTCTTCTGTGATTTCCGCTGCGGCGGGTACCGCTTGCTTGGCGACGTGATCTGCGATCTGGACGATCTCTACCGTAAAGAAGGCGTCAAAAAGAATGATATCCGCAAGGATGACAGCGCCGATCTGAAAAAGCTGCTGCGCGGGGTGATGGAATCCTCAGACGCGGAAGAAACGATCCGCCGCAACTGCATGACGATCTTGCATCCGCTTGACCGCCGTGAAACAAAGATTGATTTCAGCGACGCGCTGAAATGCGCCGTTGCTCTGGGGGAACGGCAATTCGCGCTGGAGGTCCTGCCGGGCGTGATGCTTGAATACGCTACTGCGCATCAAAACGAGCCGAAAAAGAAAAAGAGGTGGTTACGCGCATGACGAACGAGTGGGTTGAATTCAAAGCGTATACCGGGCAGCCGGTCTATACCGCCGCGAACAAGCACGATACCACTTTTTACAGCCGCATAACACTTAACATGATCAAGGAGTTTTCCGGTTTTTGCAGAGTATTGACGGTCATCGCGCGGGGCTATCTGTTCCACGATAAAGACGGCGGTTTGATTGACGGTAACCCGTATGACAGAATTGAATATGCCAGAAACGCCCTTTGCGCATGGTGCAGCGCGCCGGACAAAAAGAAAAGCTCCGTGCCTCCGACAGACTTCCGCGAGCTGTCCGCCGATTTCCCGGAGCTTGTTGACGAGAACGGCAAAGGCTGGCTCTACCGTCATGCAAAAAAGCTATTTGTTTTTATTCGCAGCAATCCCGATCTTGTGAATAAACAAACGCGAAAAAAACTGCCAGGGATTTCCAAAGATTTTACACGACAGTGGAAAAAACGTGTGAAACAATTCCAGATCCCATTGTTTTCTCTGAACGATAAAGGGGCTTGGACGCTGCGCTTTGACGCCGTTCTTGCCGAGGCGCTGGAAGCCGGACCACTGCAGACCGAAGAATACGTTCTCCCGCAATCGGTCATGGATATGCTTGAAGGCATCGATTTCAGCGGCGTCCCACGTTATGCCATTGAAGACGTGCTGAAATATTATTTTGCTAATCGCACGGATGCCTCCCCTTGGGTTGTTCTCCCGGTAGAAAACTTTGACGCTTATTACGGCAATACCAATTTCAGCAGAAAATGGCTGAGCAAACTGCCGAAGGAAATCATTACAAGAGAATATCACCGCGACCTCACAGACGATACCCCATGGGTCGTACCCAGTGGAAAGCTTCGACGCTTATTACGGAAACACCAATTTCAGCAGATAGTGGCTGAGTATAATTCCCGGAGAATTCATAATCAGAGATAAGACATATTTTGGGAAAAGCAGATATAAAATCGGTCTTTTGTCCACATTATAGGCATCCCTATGTCAGTTACAGTATTTTGATAAAAACCGAAATCTTCTCTCATATGCCTCTTTAACAATTTCACTTTCTTTTGCCATCTCGTAAGCATGAATGCAGCCAAGCTCGCTTGCAGTTGTCCTCGCAAAACGATAATGATAAGGTAACGCCGGTAAAACAAGTGCTCCTCCGTGGCAGAACAGTACCTTTGTATTTGATTTTAAGACCTCCGGAGTGTATAATACAGATCTGACAAAACCGGTTGATGACGACTCTGCCGGTATATTCAGTCGGCGCACCTTTATACCGGGGATATCATGCTCATATTCAAACAGCCCCTTATATCTATGCCGAACAAAGGAGATCCCGAGTCGGGTTCTGAAGGCGGGAATGCGTGAAATACTTTTAAAGTCCGGATGAATTGCATATTTCATGTTGACTTATCCTTTCGTTTCACTTTTTTAAGTTTAGCTTCGGTTTATAAATACAATTTATGATAACACGACGGAGGCGAGAAGATGTTTCACATTTTGGTGGTCGACGACGATAAAAACACGCGGCGGCTTCTGAGAGCGGTGCTGGAGGCGGAGAGTTATTCCGTATCCACGGCCGAAAACGGGGAAGACGCGCTGGCTGTTTTGGATAAAACGCACGTGGATCTGATCGTGCTGGATATTATGATGCCGAAGATGGACGGCTATGAGCTGACGACGCTTTTACGTGAGACGAACAACGATCTGCCCATCCTGATGCTGACGGCAAAGCACCTGCCGGAGGACAAGCACAAGGGCTTTCAATCCGGCACGGACGATTATATGACGAAGCCCATCGACGAAACGGAAATGCTGCTGCGCATCAAAGCGCTGCTGCGCCGCGCGAAAATCGCCAGCGAGCGGAAAATCGTGATCGGAACCGTTACACTGGATTACGACAGCTTTACGGTCGCTGTATAAGCTGCTTTCTTTCCCCGGAAAGATATTCACCCGCATTCAGCTCATGGACGAGATTTGGGGTGCGGAGAGCGAGACGGGCTGGGAGACCGTAACGGTGCACATCGGACGGCTGCGCAAACGGTTTGAGGGCTGGAATGCGTTTTCCATTGAATCCGTGCGCGGACTCGGTTACAGGGCGGTGAAAAAAGAATGAACAAAAAAGTGGAAAGAAAGTCCCGGCTCGCGCTGACGCTCCTTTTGGCTGGCGTCACCTTTGCGGTGGAGCTGCTGTTTTTATTGCTGCTGGCTGCGGTTGTGATCACACTGAGCGGGACCGGCGTATTGAAGCTGGAGATCACCGGCGCGATCAACCGTCCGCTGCTCACGGCGCTTTTTATTCTGTTCTGTCTCATCGTTGGAGCGGGGATCTCCTTCCTGCTCAGTCGGATCCTGACAGGGCCGATCAATAAAACGATCAATACGATCAACCGACTGGCGGAGGGTGATTATAAGGCGAGACTCGAGATCGGCAAGCCTTTGAGCAGTCACCCGACCATCATCGAAATCACGGACAGCTTCAATCAGATGGCGGCGCGGCTCGACAAAACGGAGAGATGGCGGCGCGGCTCGACAAAACGGAGATCCTGCGCACCGATTTCGTCAATAATTTTTCCCATGAATTCAAAACGCCCATCGTTTCGATCATGGGCTTTGCAAAGCTCCTGAAACGCGGCAATCTCTCATCCGAGGAGCAGCGGGAGTATATCGACGTGATCGAGGAGGAATCCGGGCGGCTCTCCAACATGGCGGTGGGGATTTTGCAGCTTTCAAAAATCGAGAATCAGAGCGTGCTCAGGCAAAAGCACATGTATAACCTCTCGGAGCAAATCCGCAACTGCGTATTGCTGCTGGAGAAGAAGTGGACGGAGAAAGGGCTGGAGCCGGAGCTTGTTTTCGACGAATATGAGATCGAGGCGGACGAGGATTTATTAAAACAAGTATGGCTGAACCTGATCGACAATGCCGTGAAATTCTCGGAGCCGGACTGCGCGTTTCGTATCTCCATAGAAAAGGCGGATAACAGAATCCGCGTCAACGTTGCAAACACGGGACCAGATATCCCCGCTGAGAGTCTGCCGTATATCTTCGATAAATTCTATCAGGCGGATGAATCCCATTCCGGCAAGGGCAACGGCATCGGACTTGCAGTCGTGAAACGTATCGTGAAGCTTCACGGAGGCGAGGTCGGCGTGCAGAGCGGCGGCGGCAAGACGGAATTTACCGTTACGATCCCGCAATAAAAAAACGGCTGCGTATCTCTTTGAGCGGAACGCAGCCTTTCTATTTTTCTGATATTCAAAAAATCATTTGCACAAATGCGTAAAACAGCGGGAGCACAAAAACAACGCTGTCGAATCTGTCTAAAATGCCGCCGTGCTCCGGCATAATGGAAGCAAAATCTTTGATGCCATGTTCCCGCTTGATGTAAGAGAAAAACAGGTCGCCGACCGTGCCGAACGCCGCGCCGAGCAGCCCGAAGCACAGCAGGGAAAGCCACGAAACGTCGTGCCCTATACAATGTATCACAATTCCATAGATCGCCATACCCAGCACGCCGCCGACGAGCCCGCATAATAATCCCTCCACGGTTTTGTTCGGACTGATCCGCGGCGCCAGCTTATGCCTGCCGAAGAGCTTTCCTCCGAACTGTGCGCCGGTATCCGCGCTCCACGCCGCAATAAACGGGATCAGAATGAGCCGCTTTCCGTTTTCGCCGTCCAGTACCGGCAGCAGAAGGGAGAAGAACGTCGGGAAAACAATCGAAGCGAGAAACAGGTACGCGATGGCTTTTGAGTTGTGATATTGACCTGCGGCGGCAGAATACAGAAACGCGAAGGTCAGCAAACACAGAGAAAGCAACAGCGTTCCCGTTTCGGCGACGCCAAAGTACCGCAGCCATGGG
>CACZGD010000237.1 GCA_902780565.1 Oscillospiraceae bacterium | reverse complement strand
TCGCTATTTGCCAGTTTCGCCTTTGTATTACGCCAAGCCGCATACAAAGGCAATTGGGAGTCGGGCTAAGCCCATACCCCTACGCCGAAGGCGTCACATCGCTTTTGCAAAAAAGCGATATTTCACCGCAGCGCCCGCGCTGCGATATCACGTTGCGAAAGCAACATTTCACATCCCGCGCAGCGGGATATTTCATTTAAGAAAGGACTTTTACCATGAAAAAAACTCCCCGAACCTGCATCATTCCCTTCCGTGTTACCCCGGAAGAAAAGGAAAAAATCATTGAAAAAGCGTTCACGTCCTACAGGGAACCCAGCATGTACCTGCGCGACTGTGCGCTGAATAAACAGATCATTGTCGTCCCCGGCGCAGAACAGATCGCCGGGGAGCTGCGGCGCATCGGAAACAATCTGAACCAGCTCACCCGCGAGGTACACGCCGGATACGTTTCCGCAATCAATCTGACCGAAACCGGAGAGGAGTTGAAAGCGATATGGCAATCCTTAAATGCGTTGCTTCAGGCTGCCCGCTGAGCAATATTTTCTCTTACGTCACCCGCCGGGAGGCGACGGAAGACAAGCTGATCGGCGGCGTGAACTGCTGCGCCGACTCGGCCCTGGACGAATTTGTTTTCGTCAAGAAACAGTTTCACAAGGAAGATGGGCGGCAGTATTATCACTTCGTCCAGTCCTTCTCTCCCGAGGATGATCTCACGCCGGAGACCGCCCACGAAATCGGTTTGCGTTTTGCCGAAGCGTTCCCGGAATACCAGGTGCTGGTCGCCACCCACGTGAACACCGGCGCGCTGCACAACCACATCATTCTGAACAGCGTCAACATGAAAAACGGCAGGAAATATCACCAGAGCCGCGACGATCTGCTCCGTCTGAAAGAATACTCCAATCAGCTTTGTCTGCAATACGGACTCAGCGTGACGGAGGTCAAAGCGAAGGACGACCGCGGAAAAGACCGCCCCACGTGGAAGAAAGATCTCGTGCAGACGGCGCGGATGGCCATGCTGTGGTGCAATACCAAAGAAGGTTTCATCGAATACATGGAGGAGCACGGCTACAGAATCAAGTGGGAAGACAACCTGAAATATATCACCTACACCACGCCGGACGGTCACGTGATCCGGAAATATATCACCTACACCACGCCGGACGGTCACGTGATCCGCGACAACAAGCTCTTCGACGAGCGGCTGCACAAGGATAATCTGGAGCTGTATTTCGCGCTGGGCGGCTGCGATTTTGAGCGCGCAGAAAGCTGTTACAACTACCGGACGCCGCCGCATTCAAACGATTGCACGATGACCATAAGTACCGGTCTGCTGGATTTCTTTCGCGACCTTCTCACCGCCGTCCCGCCGGATGTTTACTATGTTCCAGCCGAAATGCATGAGATGAGCGAGGCGGAACGCAAACGATTGGAAGCAATCCTCGGCAAAAAGATCGAGCCCGCCGCCTACGCATACTACTGCGTGCGCCCGGAGGAAGAGGAAACCTTTGGGCTGATTCTGTGAAAGGAGAATGCCTCATGAAAAAGAAACCTTACGAGGTGGCTACCGTTGAAATTGAATACAATGGCGACGATAAGACCTTCAATCAATTTCTTTCTTCCGTCGTCCGTGAGTACATTGACGCCGCGCCTGCAGCGCCGGACGAAACCGATGAAAAATATTTCGGAAAACACAAAAATAATGCTGGATATTGAAAAGGTTGTGTGGTATTGTTGTGCGTACCGGAAGGGGACGCTGCAACCATGCTGCGCGCCTGCCGGGAAAAACAGGAAAGGATAATGTGAATGAGAGTATGGTTATACGCGCGGCTTTCGCGCGACGACGATCAGGAAATGAATTCGCTGGAAAACCAGCGGCAGCTGATCCGGGAGTACGCCGAAAAGAACGGTTATGAGATCGTCGGCGAGTCCTTCGACGACAACATCAGCGGGATGCACTTCAACCGCCCCGGAATTGAAGAGATTACCTCGGCGGTGGAAGAAAAACGGATCGACGCGGTGATCGTCAAGGATATGTCCCGTCTCGGACGGCATCGGACGCAAACGGCGATGTATCTGGATTTCCTGCGGGAGAATGAGGTCAGGGTGCTGTCCGTGACGGAAAACTTCGATACCTCCAAAGACGCGGACGATCTGATGATTGGCTTCAAAGGACTGTTCAACGATATGTACGTCCGCGATATCGCCTGTAAGATCCACGCGGGATATGAGCAAAAGCAGAAGGACGGCATCGTGGTGGTGCCGCCCTTCGGTTATTATAAGGACAAAAACAGCGGCGAAATCAGGATCGTTCCGGATCACGCTGCCATCGTGCGCAGGATCTTTGAATTGTACGTCGGCGGTTACGGGATCAAGGCGATCTCCAAAATGTTCAACGAAGAAGGAGTCCCCTCGCCGGGGGCGCTGAAACAGAGGTTATACGCAAAACCGGGCAGGGAAAAGCCGCCGAAGCCGGACGCGCCGAAGAGCGTAAAGCTCTCTCTGTGGGAGAACACGGCGGTCAAACGGATCCTGCAGAACGAGTTTTACTGCGGAACGCTCGTCTGCCACAAGACGTACGTCAGCAAGATCAATCACATCAAAAAAGAGATTCCGCCGGAGGAACAATACCGACACGAAAACGCTGTGCCTGCTATCGTATCCAGAGAGATATGGGAGCAGGCGCAGTTGTTATTATCCGAGAAACCGAAGCGCAACGTCCGCGCCTCTGCCGGCAAGCCCTGCCACCGTTACGCAGGGCTGATCAAATGCGGCGACTGCAACGCCGCCTTTGTCTGCCGGACGCGCAAATGGGGCGACAAGCCGGACCGGTACGAATACACCTGCAACGGCAATCACCGTTACGGCAAATC
>CACZGD010000236.1 GCA_902780565.1 Oscillospiraceae bacterium | reverse complement strand
AAGCACGGTCAGGATCGCCAGCCCCGCGCCGAGCTTCTTTTTCACGGACATGTTTTTGATCCGCGCCCGGAGCCCGATCTCCCCGAAGCCCAGCGGCGCCACGTTCAGCCTGCGGGGCAGAGACGTACACGCCAGCAGCGCCTCGGCGTAAACCTTTCGTTCCCCGGGCGCGAAGTCCTTCAGCGCCGCCTCGTCCGCCGCCAGCTCCACGTCGCGCCCCAGCAGCAGATAGCCTGCCCACACCAGGGGATTGAACCAGTGCAGCGTCAGCACGAAAAAGCCGAACAGCTTCACCAGCGGGTCGCGCCGCCGGATGTGCGCCTTCTCATGGGCAAGCACCGCGTCCTTCGCCCCGTCCGGCAGGTCGGACGGCAAAAAGATCCTCGGGCGAAGGACCCCCAGCACGAAGGGTCCCGGCAGCGCGTCGCAGACGTAAATCCCCTCCCCGGTCTGCAGCCGCGCCGCCGTTTTGCGCCGCAGCCGCAGGTAGGAAAGCAGGGCGTAAAGCAGCATCCCGCCGCACCCCGCCGCCCAGACGATAAACAGAATCGTGGGGACCGAAGGGGACGCGGGCGTGTGTTTCGCCGCCGTTCCCGCTTCTCCCTGCCCGACCGGCAGCGCGGGCGAAGCAGGGGTCTGCGCAGCGTCCGTTACCCCGCCGCTCTCTTCCCCCGGCGCGGCGGGCAAACCGTCGTCCCGTATGGGCATATCCCCGGGCAGGAGCACCGCGTTTTGGGCGGAATCCGGCAGAAGCCGCGTCAAGCAGGACGGTATATTTGTGCGGCGCCTTTTTCAGCAGCAGCCGGATCGGCAAAATCGCCGCGATCACGACCGCCCCGCCGAAGCTCATGTTCAGCAGACGTAATAAAAAGGGTTCCATTTACGTTTCCTCCATCCCGTCGATCAGCGCCTTCAGCGCCGCGACCTCCTGCTCCGTCAGCCGCTTTTTGGACGTGAACGCCGCCACGAACGCGGGCAGGCTGCCGTCAAACGCTTCGTCCACAAAATGCTCGCTCGCCTTCGCCGCCAGCTCCTGCTTCGAGACAAGACTCTTCACCGTCCCGTTTTCGTTGTTGAAGATCCCCCGTTCGCACAACTTTTTCAGCACCGTGTAGGTCGTGGATTTCTTCCAGCCCAGCGCCTCGGCGGACAGCTTGACCAACTCTCCCGAGCCCAGCGGCTCGTGCTCCCAGATGAGATCGGCGAATTTCGACTCCACCGCTCCCAGTACGTATTCGGACATCCGGTTTCTCTCCCTTCCATGAGTTGCCTATATCATATACAGCTCTCCGCCCGGCTTGCCGGGAGAGGAGCCTTTGTTTTTACGGGCGTGCGGAGAAAGGACTTCTCAGCGCGGCAAAAACGCCCGGATTTTGAGTTGTCCGTCTTCACGCGTCAGGACGGCGACCTCCGAATCGGAATACAGCCAGATCCCGCCGTCGAATCTGACCGCGCCGACAGGACGGAAGGAGCCGCCGACATAATCGGAGGTTCGCGTGTAAAACGCGTCAAGCGCCGGAGCAAAACATGGCATATGAACGGTCGTCACTTCCGGATAAATGGGCGTAAAAACGGCGTAGTAGCTGTCTGTCGGATGCAGCCAGTCCCGCCGCAGATCTCCGACCGTTATCCCGAGGTATTTCATAAAAAACGCGTCCAGATCCTCGTGTCGGAAAAAATGGATCGGTATGTTGTCAAGCCGCGGCACCTCATCGCCCGACGCCTGCCAGAGCGCAAGCTTTTCCGGGTCGTAATCCGGGCTTCCCGGATCCGCCCAGTGCTTTGCGTCATTCATGTAATAGGGCAGAAAGACGCCGAAATCCATGTCGCGCGGGTCGGCATAATAAGAGGTGAACAGCCGCTGGACAGGGGAAAAGAGCACAAGCTGCTGCAGGGGCAGATTTTCTATCTGTATATCGGAATAATAGCGAAGCGGATCGAAAAGCTCCGTCAGAAGCTCGTCGAACGCTGTACTGTCAAGCGGCTCGCCGTCCGACAGGGAGACGTTCTTCACCGCCGCCCGTACGGCGGTCAGCCTCGACAGCCACGTTTCGTCCACCGGGAGCATCCGGTCGCGCTGCTTCAGCGGGAAATCCTCGCCGGTCTCTGACGTCACGGTCATCAGGTCCACCACGATCATCAGGTTTTTGTTCGGGGTCTCGGCGGAGGAGAGCACAGCGACAGTCCCGTCGCTTTCCGTCAGCGTCAGCGTCTCCTCCTCCCGGCGGTAATCTCCCTCCCGGGCGAAGCCCGTCTGCGCGTCCCGACAGCGCCACGTTCCGTCCTTGTATAGCGTCAGCGTGACGCCGTACGGATTCCAGTCGGCAATATCCGTGTCCCTTGCGTAACGAACGGAGACCATCTCCGGCCGCGGTTCGTCCGGCAGCAAATCGGATGGGCTGGTCTCTTCCGGCACAGTCGTCCCGTCGGCGGCTATGTCCGATTCATTGGGCCGGGTCGGCTGAGCCGGTCTTCTTTCTGTCATCAAAAACACCGCCACGGCTGCCACGGCAAGCACGGTCAGGATCGCCAGCCCCGCGCCGAGCTTCTTTTTCACGGACATGTTTTTGATCCGCGCCCGGAGCCCGATCTCCCCGAAGC
>CACZGD010000235.1 GCA_902780565.1 Oscillospiraceae bacterium | reverse complement strand
CTTCCGAGGACGGAAGACTCTTACATTAAAATGAAAGCGCCGCGGCGGACAGACTCCTCCCGGCGCTTTCATATTAACGAAAGTGAGGTCAGACGAATTGAACGGATCGAATCAAACCGCAAAAAAGATCCTGATCTGGGTCGGAGCCGGGGCTTTGTTGGTCATTGCGAACATCGTGTTTTTGGTCGTCAGGGATTCCGTATATGAGACGATCGTCAGCGCCGACCGGCGCAGCGCCGCGGCGGTCGTGACGGACGAAACCGCCGCTCCGGACGCAATACCGGAAATGACCGCGCCGCCCCCGGCGCAGACGACGGCTCCGGCGCCCGCCGCTTCCGACCTGCCCCGCAGGCTGGAAGTCAACATGGTCAACGGAAGCCTGACAATTGAGACAGGCCTGTTCTTCAACGTGAAGTATGATTCCTCCCTGATACAGGTGGAAAACGCGGGCGAAGTCCTGTCGATCCGTAACGTAGGCAGCAATTTCGGCGTCAACGAGCGCATGGACGTGACCGTCATCGTGCCGGAAGAGACATTCTTCGAAGCAGTAGACGTATCGCTGGGAGCGGGAAAACTGCTCATGATGACGCTGCTGACAAAAGAGCTGAAGCTGGAATGCGGCGCGGGAAGCGCCACGCTGAACGGGCTCATTGTCACCGAATCCGCCGATATCCGGTGCGGCGCGGGCGCCTTGTCCGTCGGCAACAGCATGATCAACGGTCTCATGCTGCAGTGCGGCGCGGGAACCACCCAGATCAAAGCTGCGCTGACGGGCGAAAACCGCATCAACGCCTCCATGGGCGAGGTGGACGTGCTGCTCTACGGGACGCCGGGCAACTATACCGTCTCTTTCGACATGAACCTCGGCGTCTGCTATTACAACGGCGTCCGGCGGTCCCGCGGCGCCGCCTTCGGCAGCGGCCCCAACCGGGTGGAGCTCACCGGCGGCTTCGGCGTGGTACGCGTCGACACGGAGGGAAATTGAGAGGAACGCCGGGGGAATTGGCAGAGGCCTCTTAAATGCGGAATTCCGAACTCCGAATGAAAAGGTCCCCCTTCTGCTCCCAATGTCATCCATGAAAAAACGGCTGCCGTGATCCCGGTTTCGGAATTGCGGCAGCGCATATAAAAAAAGAATAACGATCCACCGATATCCCTGATCCGGTGATATCTGTATAGAAAAGATAATTATATTTTATTCTTCAACACCAAGACGGGCGACGATATAAGTCGGAACCTCCTCCGGCGGGATAGAAAGCGAAAAGCCGAACTCGCCGTTAATGATCTTTTCCGCTCTTTTTAAGACGTTGTCATCCGATGAGCCCAGTTTTTTGTTCTCCGCAGCCAGTCTTCTGCGTTTTTCCCGGATCGTGCGGATCAGCGCCAGCAATTCCTGCTGGTCGCAGCGGCCGAGGATCCCCTCGAACTGTTCCGCACGCAGGCGGTTGTCCGGTTCCCAGGAAAAGCTTTCATCCTTCAACGCATCCAGCATCATCAGGATCTCATCCCGGTCCGGGATCTTCCGCATCCGTGCGAGCAGCGCTTCGTTATCGACTGGCACGTAGATCGTGGCGCCCGGATCATTCACGGATTCCAAAACGTAATAGGTTCTTGTTGTTTTATACATTGTTTCACTGCGGATATCCGTCACACGGCATACGCCGTTCCCGCCGTAAATCACGTAACTTCCTTTTTCAAGCATTGTCAGACGCCTCCCGTCCTTCGAATGATCCGCAGACGACCTGATTTTCATCGTCCCCGCGCAGTTTTTTGTAGGTGTCGGCATGGAATACAGCACGCCGTCCAGTCCGAAAAAAACCGGAAGCAGCAGAGCAAAGCCCACGCCGAATACGATCTCACGTACCATCGACAGCACGGTCGACGCCGCCGCTTTTCCCATCGCCTGCAAAAAGATAAACGTTGCCTTGTTCACACAGGCAAAAACCATCATACACAGATACACACGGAACGCCTTTACCGCGAATTCGGTGTAATAGGCGCTTTCGTTCGCGGCGCCGAAAATCCCGATCAGCGCCTTGGGGAAACATTCCACGATCACAAGCGCGGCGGCGCCGACGGCGGCTTCACCAATCAGCAACAGCGTAAATAGCCTGCGCACCCGGTCGGGCCGTTTCGCGCCGACGTTAAACCCCACGATCGGAATACAGCCCGCCGCCATACCGACGACGATCGAGATCACGATCTGGAAGAATTTCATCACGATCCCGACGACCGCCATCGGGATCTGCGCGTATTGCTCCATCCCGAAAACGGCGTCGAGCGCTCCGTATTTGCGGACCATGTTGTTGATGGCAGCCATGGCCGCGACGAGCGAGATCTGAGAAAGAAAACTGCAAAGACCCAGTGAAACGATCCTTCCGAGCACTTTCTTTTTTAACCTGAAAGAACCCTTATCCAGCTTTACGCTTTTCAGGCGCGTCAGATACCAAACGGCAAGAACAGCCGTTGCAAGCTGCCCCGGCACGGTGGCGACAGCGGCGCCGGTCATGCCCCATTTCAAAACGAAAATGAATACGGGATCAAGGATCATATTCAGCACCGCGCCGAGCAGCGTCGTCGCCATGGCGAACCGAGGACTGCCGTCCGCGCGGATCACCGGATTCATCGCCTGTCCGAACATATAGAACGGAAGACCGAGTGTGATCCAGAAGAAATACTCTTTGGACAGTT
>CACZGD010000234.1 GCA_902780565.1 Oscillospiraceae bacterium | reverse complement strand
CGTCTAATCACTGAAAAAAGGATTCACTGAAAGTTAAATATAATAAACCGGATCCCGGGACCCGAGCAGGTCGCTGAGTTTTTTTCCGTAGAAGAAACCGTGGATCATCTCATAGTAGTCTTTCCACATAGGCAGAGTCAGGCAGGTGTCGGCCCGCGGGCAGGAGTCCGCGCCTTCCAGCAGGCAGGCGACCGGTGCGAGAGTGCCTTCCATGAGCTCCAGGATCTCGCCGACGGTGTATTCGTCGGGTTTTCTGATGAGGCTGTAGCCGCCGCCTTTGCCGCTGACGCCATGCAGCATTCCGCCTTTGACGAGTTCTTTAACAATGATCTCCAGGTATTTCTTGGAGATGTCCTGCCTTTCTGCAATGTCTTTCAAAGGAATGTTTCCTTCACCTTCATGCTGCGCCAGGTCGATCATAACGCGCAGCGCGTAACGTCCTTTTGTTGAAATCATGTATCGCACCCCATTTCATGATGGTTTATATGTTGCTACTCCGTTCTATCGCCTATTTTACTATAGGGTAAATAGATTTTTCAACTTTTTTCTAAAATACCTATTGACACAGTAGGTAAATAGTGTTAATATCGCACCATCAAAACAAGCACAGAGGAAAGGAGGCGCAAGCGATGAAAACTACAACACCGAAAACATTGATGTACTGGATGTGTTGTCTGATGCCGGGCTCCCGGGCAGGTAAGATGATGGGAGACGCGCGGCAGCCTTTGCGTGCGTCTTAAGAAAACTGCAGAAACAAGCAGAAACCGTCATGATTATAAATTTGAAACATTACAGTTACATGTAGGACAGGAACAGGCAGATCCGGCAACGGACGCGAGAGCAGTACCGATCTACGCGACCACCGCCTATGTATTCCATAACGCGCAGCATGCGGCTGACCGGTTCGGACTGGCTGACCCGGGTAACATCTACAGCAGGCTGACCAATTCCACGCAGGCCGTGCTGGAAGACAGAGTGGCGGCTCTGGAAGGGGGCAGCGCAGGTCTGGCGCTGGCATCCGGCGCAGCAGCCATCACCTATACGATCCAGGCGCTGGCGGCAAACGGCGGCCACATCGTCGCCCAGAAGACCATCTACGGCGGCACCTTCAATCTGTTGGAGCACACGCTCCCGCAGTACGGAGTCGAAACCACATTTGTGGACGCGCATAATCTGGAAGAAGTAGAGGGGGCCATTCAGGAGAACACCAGAGCGATTTTCCTGGAGACGCTGGGCAATCCGAACAGCGATATCCCCGACATCGACGCCATTGCGGAGATCGCGCATAAGAATGGACTGCCGCTGGTGATCGACAACACCTTCGGAACGCCGTACCTGATCCGGCCGATCGAACACGGCGCGGACATCGTCGTCCACTCTGCAACCAAGTTTCTGGGCGGTCACGGAACGACCATCGGCGGCATCATCGTTGAATCCGGCAAGTTCGACTGGAAAGCCAGCGGCAAGTTCGGCAACATCGCTGATCCGAACCCGAGCTACCACGGCGTATCCTTCTATGACGCAGTCGGCCCGGCGGCCTTCGTCACATACATCCGCGCGATCCTGCTCAGAGATACGGGCGCTACGATTTCACCATTCAACGCCTTCCTGATTTTGCAGGGAGTAGAGACCCTGTCACTCAGAGTCGAACGGCATGTGGAAAATACGAAGAAGGTCATAGAGTATCTGAGCGCGCATCCGCAGGTCACGAAGATCAATCACCCGGCGCTGCCGGATCACCCGCAGCACGCGCTGTATGAAAAGTACTTCCCGAACGGCGGCGGATCCATCTTCACCTTTGAGATCAAAGGCGGGCAGGAGGAAGCCTGGAAGTTCATCGACGGGCTGGAAATCTTCTCACTGCTGGCCAATGTTGCAGACGTAAAGAGCCTGGTCATCCACCCGGCGACAACGACCCACTCCCAGCTTACAGAAGAAGAACTGGCTGACCAGGGAATCTTCCCGGGAACGATCCGGCTGTCCATCGGCACGGAGCACATCGACGACATCATCGCGGACCTTGAAAACGGGTTCGCGGCGGTTTAAAATAGTAAGCACGGGGACAGACCCCTTTTCAAAAAAGCGGAGGACATAATCATGGCTGATCGCAAGACGCGTATCTATAAAAGCACACTGGAACTGATCGGCGGCACGCCGCTGCTGGAAGTGACCAACATTGAAAAAGACGAGAAACTCGAAGCCCGGCTGCTGGTGAAACTGGAATATTTCAATCCCGCGGGCAGTGTAAAGGACCGCATCGCCAAGGCGATGATCGAGGACGCGGAGGCCAAAGGCCAGCTCAAGCCGGGCTCCGTGATCATTGAGCCCACGTCGGGCAACACCGGCATCGGATTGGCCGCGATCGCCGCCGCGAAGGGGTACCGGATCATATTGACCATGCCGGAGACCATGAGCGTAGAGCGCCGCAACATACTGAAAGCGTACGGCGCGGAGGTCGTACTGACCGAAGGCGCCAAAGGCATGAAGGGCGCCATCGCGAAGGCGGAAGAACTGGCGCAGGAGATACCGGGCGGCTTCATTCCGGGTCAGTTCGTCAACCCCGCCAACCCGGCCATCCACCGCGCGACCACCGGTCCGGAGATCTGGCGCGACACGAAAGCGCAGGACCCCTCCGTCAAAGTAGTGGCGATCGAGCCCCAGAGCTCCCCGGTCCTTTCCGAAGGCCACGCCGGACCGCACAAGATCCAGGGCATCGGCGCCGGCTTCGTGCCCGACGTATTGAACACGAAAGTTTACGACGAGGTGATCGCCGTGGCCAACGAAGACGCTTTTGCCACCGCCAAACTGCTGGCCCGCAAAGAGGGCGTGTCCGTGGGCATTTCCTCCGGCGCGGCGCTGTACGGCGCGCTGCAGCTGGCTAAAAGGCCGGAAAACGCTGGCAAGACCATCGTAGCGCTCCTTCCGGACAGCGGCGACCGGTACTATTCCACTCCGCTGTTTACCGAGGCGTGACGGGGTCAACGTGAAGCGGGTGATTATCTGATACGGACAACGACCGGCGCCGCGGGCAACTCCCGGTGCCGGTTTTTTTGATCAATGCCTGCGGCGGCCCAAGCATCCTGCCTGGCGCACTGTCCGGAATCGCTCATTCGTCCGAATTCTCGCCCGTTCAACCGAATTCTTGCTCATTTTTGCCCGGCGTTTTTCAATTTTCTAAACAAAAAACGCAATATCTGTTTTTTTGTGCTATTTCATGCTCATTTTTCAGTCCGTAGCGAACATAGACTACGACAATTATGGTCGATTTCATCTCTTTGAACCACTTTTCCGGCCTCGGGGCCCCTCTGCGACACTTCAGAGATGTTTCAGAGGCGCTTCCGAAGTGCTTCAGGATGCTGCAGAGAGGTTTCAGGGGACTCACGGACGTTGACGCATGCATCTGACCGGTCAGAGAAGGCGCCCGGCGAGGATAAAAATTGACAAATTGCGTATTTTGTTCCATTTTCTGAAAAAGCAGTATGTTGAGAAGGCGCCCGAAGACGTTGCCCGAAGACGTTGCCCGGAGCCGTTGCCCGGAGCCGTTGCCCGAAGACGTTGCCCGAAGACGTTGCCCGGAGCCGTTGCCCGG
>CACZGD010000233.1 GCA_902780565.1 Oscillospiraceae bacterium | reverse complement strand
TTGCCGGATAAAACGGTCCCCGGTCCGAACCCGGTCGGGTATAACGGGACGGGTGCAAAACCACGGTAGCACGGCACCTCAGTGCCGTTCGGTGCAATGATATTATCAAAAACGTCCCGGTCAGGATCCGGTCGGGGATAACGGGACGGGCAGCCGTGCTGCCGGTGTAACTTGTACCCGGCTGCGTATCCGGTAACGGGTTCTGACCGACGGTTTTCGGGAAAATAACATATGCATGGAACGGCACTGAGGTGCCGTGCTACCGGGATCTTATACCCGGCTCTGTTCCCGGTACCGGGTTCGGACCGGCAGGCTTCGGAAAAATAACAATGCCACGAACGGCACTGAGGTGCCGTGCTACCGGATTGGCNNTCACAGGTCAAACCTCAATTTCTATCACAACACATCTCGTTTGCAGCTTACCCATGCGAACCGACCGTCTCAATCTTTCATCATTTGCCCGTTTCACCAACCCCTTCCGGTCGGCATATCGTAACACCGCCGTGGGGTCGCCGCCGGCGTCGCGGACCAGCTTATCGAACACCGCGCCGATGATGGCGACGTATTGTTTATCACCGTCCAACGGCTCTTTGGGCATGAGTTTCCCCCACGTTTCCTTTTCGTAATCGCTGCCGTCGAAGCCCTTGATCTTGCCGGGGTTGCCGGCGAGGGACGCGAACACGGCTTCCAGCACGTCCGCCTCGGGGTCGAGGTCGGCTTCCTTTTTGAGGTAGGGCAGCAGGTCCCCGGGCTGCAGCAGGTGGTCGGTATCCCCGAACACGAACTTGCTTGCCAACGTATCCGCCATCAGCAGCGCGGCGGCGGCAGCCGCCTGTTTGCCGGTCACGCCGAGGTCGCGGAACGCCCTTGCCCATTTCACGGTCTGCTCCCGCACGCGGGGGAAGCCGCGGGCGACGATCTCCTTCAGGTACGTTTCCCCTGCCCAGCCGCAGTTGGCGCCGATGCACGAGATCAGGGCGGCGAAGTCCTCGCAAAGGGGCGTTTCCATCTCCACCTCGATCACGCGGTTGACCGCGCCGCCGAACGCCGCCCCGCCGGTGATGGGCCGCTCGCCCGTGGAAATGACCGTCAGCGCCCAGTCGCTCTGCCGCCGAAGCCCCCCGTCCTTTTTGCCGCGCGTGCGCCCCGTGCCCTCGCACAGGGTATAGATCAGGTGGCTGAATTCCCGTTCGCCGTCCGCCGTGCGGACCATCAGCTCGTCCACGCACAGGGGCAGGTGCCGTAAAAACGCGGCGTTCAGCTCCAGACCCACCGCCGTGGCGTTGAAGGAGCACAGGTATTTCCCCGGCGCGGGGTCCGCCCACACGCTTGCCGCCGCCTGCAGCGCCACGGTTTTGCCAACGCCGGTGCGCCCCCAGAAATGGACCAGAAACGGCTGCTGCCCGAGGGGCGAGAGCAGGGGAGAGGCGAAGGACGCCGCCAAAGCCAGACGCAGCGGCAGGCTTTTCAGACGCGCCGCCCCCACGGTTTGGACCCACGCCTCGGGGTCCCCCTGCCCCCGGATCGCGTCGAAGCGGCGCGCCATGTCCTCGTCCGGGTCCGCGTGGACGCGGTATTCCGTTTCTGTCAGGCGGCAGGGCAAAAAGCGGGTGTGCCCCATGTACCAGCCCAAAGCGGAGGCGGACTCCGTGCGGACGCTGCGGTCGCCGTTCAGCGCGTCCATGGCGATCAGGAATTCGCTCAGCAGCCGCGCGTTCGCCGCGTGGACCGCGATCCCCGCGTCCCCGAGGGATAAGATCTTCGTCTGGCTTGCGATCACGCTGCGCGGCGCGGTGTGGGACTCCAGCCCCTCCCCCCGGTCATACAGCAGCACAATGCTTTCCACGTTTGTGTTCAGATTGGTCTCGCGCCCCACGGGAAAGATCGCGTGCGGACAAACCAGCGCGTTCTCCCGCGCCCCGGCGGTCTTTTTGAACACGCCCGCGTCCGTGCAGATATAGCCGTCGCACCGGAATTCCCGCCCGAAGTCCGAAAAGTGCGTCACGCCGTCGTCGTTCGCGTCGGGCTTTTTCGTCCGTCCCTCGCGCCCCGCGCGCGCCAGGATCTCGCGCCGCGTCAGCTTCACGCCGAGAGCAGCCGCCCGGTCCGTCAGCGCCGTCACAATGCGGTCCCGGTCCTCGTCCGTCAGGTCCGCGCGCAGCATCACGTAGGGCAGCGTTTGGGTCTCGAAGTCGGCGGCGGTGAATGCGGAGATCAGGTTGACGGTGAAGGTGAGGGGATCCGCCGCAGGCGGATCTGAGGGCAGAGGGAGTGGGGCTGAGGGCAGAGGGAGTGGGGCT
>CACZGD010000232.1 GCA_902780565.1 Oscillospiraceae bacterium | reverse complement strand
ATAACCATGTTCCGGTAAAAGCACCTTTTTCATGGGCCTCCCGGATGTAGTCCACCATGATTGTTTCTTTATCCATAATTGTCTCCATAAACATCGATTTGTTTGTTTCTCCGTTCGTCCCGGCAAACGGGAAGTTGTCACTCTTTCATGCCTTTATCTTCTCAAACAGGAATTCGTTGATCTCTGTGCGTCGGATCACAATTCCTTCACCATGTATGTTCCGCCTTCTTCACGGTTATAAGGCTTATACCCGCATTTTTCATACAAGCTCATCCCTTCCGGATTGTGATCCCACACGAAGAGCACGCTTGATGAACAGCCGTCCTGCCGTGCCAGTGTATTCATCTCATGGATTGCCGCAGACGCAAAACCCCTTCTTCTTTCCGACTCGAATATCAGCAGGTCTTCGAGGAACACATAGTATTGGCCGTCGCCTTCGCGCGAATAGTATTTGAAAAAGATCCATCCGACTTTGTTTTCATTCCCGTCCTCGATGTTCATCATGAAGCTGCATTCTGTATCCAGCCCGTCGGGTAGATCCGCGCTGAATTCCTTTTCCGCTTCCATCAGCGCCTGCTCCGGGTTCATGTCTCGTCCTTTCATCAGATCCGACGCGTAATCGGCGACACTGAACTTTTTGAAAGCACGAAACTCATCTTCTGTCATTTTACGCAGAGTCATCATCAGTCTCCTCCGCAAATACCGATTTGTTTGTTTCTCCGTCCGTCCCGATAAGCGGGATTTGTCTGCGTGCTGCTTACAGCTTTTTGCAAGTGACGCCGTCGATTACGAGGCAGTTGTCGCCGAACGTGATCTGAACGCCGCCGTTCGCTCTGCCGAACGTATTCTCGCCGATCGGGAGCAGCTTGAACGTGAAGTATCCGTCATCCGGATCGTTGCACGCGGATCCGTATAGGTTCTCGTCCTGCATCCATACCTTTTCCAGACGGAAATCCTCACAAAGCTGTTCATACGTTCCGCAGAAATCCGGCCACTTGCTCTTGTCGGGATCCTTGATCATGCGCTTCTGCGCCTCGTTGATCCAGTAATACACGTATTCGTGATCGAACCGGTACCCGAGCTTTTCCGCCAGATGCACCGAAATCAGGTTTGCCGCGTCCCAGACCGGTTCCAGTCCGTCGTCCAGACAGGACAGAATCAGCTTTGCGCCGACGGCGGACGCAAGCCCCTTGCGCCGCTCCTTGTGCACGGTGGCGATCTCGACCTCGATGCCGCCGAAACGGTAGCAGTATTCGGAGGATGCACCGGCAACGACCATACCGCCCTTCAGCACGACGTAACCGCGTCCTTTCTCCAAAAAAGCTTCCTTCGTCTCGAAATCGCCGGTGAGGTACTCGAGGTCGGCGTCGTTCGCCGCGAGGATCAGATCGTAAGTCTCGCTGTCGATGCGCCTGATCTCGTACCCTTCCGGCAGCGCGTCAACAAACGACTGCAGCTTTTCCCGATCGAAGTCTTTGCACCGATGGATCGCGTAGCGGGTAGTCGGAACGGCTTCCGGCCAGCATTCTTTGATCAGCTTTTCCCACCCTTCATTCAGTGGAACCACAGATTCGTCGCCGAGCTTGTCGTACTCGGCAAGTTCCCTGTCCGGCTCCCCAGCTAAAAAGATACCGTCAAACGGAGAATACAGCAGCGCCGAATGCGGCGCATCCGGGTCGGTCACAAAGACTCTGATCGTTGCATCGACAGCGTCGAACCCGTACCAGAATTCAAACATGCGCTTTACCTTGGAAAAGTCTTTTAATTCATATATCATACGTTGTCTCCTTAAATCCCGATTTGCTTATTCCTTTGACATCAGTACCGCTGTCTCCGCGTGCATTGCCGAGTTCGTTCTCAGGCGCAGTCGACAGATAGATCCTGTCCACACCGTTCTCTTTGAAATACTTGATGATCTCATGAAGCGCCGCCTGACCGTAGCCCTTGCCCTGTTCGTTTTTGTCGATCATAAAACGCCAGAGACAGTACCTGTCGACGGGGTTTTCATCCTCGGGGTCCAGGGCGAGCATACAGAAGCCAACAAGCTTTTCGCCCGCATAGATCGCAAACGGCCTCGCCGTGCCGGGCGCGTTGGCATTGGCCTCATCGGCCTCGCTTAATGAATAATCGTTCGGCGCGACAAATAGCTGATCTTCACGCACAGTGAGCGCCAGCACAGCCTCGCGATTCGTATCGTTAATCGGTTCCAGTTTGATTTTCATATCCATATTGCAT
>CACZGD010000231.1 GCA_902780565.1 Oscillospiraceae bacterium | reverse complement strand
GGCGTGCCCCTGCCGGCCGCCGAGCGCGCCGAAAAAGCGCTGCCGCCGGAATTGGAGCCCTGCCCCATCTTTGTGGGCACAACGGAAATATTGGAAAACGGCGTCCGCACGGTATACGAAACGGCGCTGGACGCGGAAAACAAAACCATCATCTATTCAAAAAGCGATTTTGCCTCCGGCAGCGTGCTTGCGCGGGCGGTTTTTGACGCGCAAACCGGCGCGCTGCGGGATCGCCTTTCCGCCGACGGGCTCCCCGAGAACTACGATACATATTCCATTACAACGCAGTTCATTCCCGCGGCGATCCCGCTGGAAGAAAACGAATCCATCCGCATTTACGACGCGGACGATACCCGCGTACTGGCGGGTGTGCTTTGGCACGACCCGGCGCTGGAACAGGATTTCGGCACGCTTAAAACGATGTACGAGCTGACGCTTGATGGCAAAAATTTGATATCCTCGGCAAACAGCCACGAAACCGGTATGTTTGACGCGCGTTTGTGCGATAACGGTTATTACGCGCTCGGGCTCAAAAAAACTGAATGCTCTCTGATACGGTTCATAAACGGAAAGAAATCGGAGATCATATACCGCGCTTCCCGCGATCCAAAGCAGGAGGCGGGCCTCAGCGTTCTGAAAAACGGGAACGTCGCCGTTGTGACCGTTTCTCAGAAACACGTTTTAACGTGCGTCGTTGTGAGCCCTGCAGGGAAAACGGTATCAACAAACAAAACGGAGCTTGCGTGGGACGGGCACATCACTCAGCTGCGCATGATCCCCTTGACCGACGGTGGCGTATGCTATTCCGCGCATGTCACTTACGATCCTGAACTGAACAGTACTGACGAAACCGAATCTACGGTGACAGGCATCGTATCCGCCGCGGGCGAATTAACAGCCGTGGACGGCGCTTACGGCCAATGCTGCGGCGTGTGCGGCGAATACCTGCTGTTTTCAGCTTATGAAAATAACCAAGCGGACGGACAGGTGATCTCCCTGTATAAAGACGGGAAGGTGGAAGCACAGATTGAACGCAAGCCCCCGGAAAACAACGTGCTGATCGGTTTTATGCAATACGGTCCGGGACTTCTGGCGGCAGCGTGTTACGGCAATGGAGAGGTTTACTTAGAGGCGCAAAACGGCGAGCTTTTCGTGCATTCTGCTTCGCCGGACGCGTTTGCACCTTTCGGCGGCATCGTTTCCGTCGGCGGCTTGGGGGCGAATTCCGGAATGGTGTTTTCCGAAAGCCTCGGCGTCTATCCCTATCGCACCGTACTTTCGATCACCGTAAAGGATCTGATCGAAAGCGAATACCCGGACTTTGAAGTGCTGGCCGTCACTTCGGATATGAAGCCGGTCGGCGCCGCGCAGGTCCGCTATGCGGCGATCGCAAGGAACAAAGAGGCGCAAACGTCTTCCACATTGTTCGTCCTAAATGATCTTGGCGTCTTGGCCCAAGTTGCATTTGCCGAAGGCTGCGACGGGCAGTACCTGGAGCAATACGGCCTTCATCTGGAGCAGGACCGCGTCTCATTCTCGCTGTCCCTGAACGGCGACGGCGGCGAACGGGAAATACATGATTTTACCGTAACATGTTCACTGAAGGACGGCAAATACATCGAATTTAAAAACGTAGAAAACAAACACGCGAGTTGATTGACAAGCAAATAAAAGAACCGCTGCTCGGCCTCCCTTCAACAGAAGCCGGGCAGCGATTTCCTTTTTATGCGTTTTACTCTTCTCCCTCTGATACCTGTGCAGGTATGATATAGTCCGCAACGGCGGACAGATCGGCAAACCCGTTATACTGGACGTAGTAGTGATCCGTCGTTAGCGCCTCACCTTTATCCAGGAACTTGATGCAAATTGCTGTTGCAGGATCGATCTCCGTGATTTGATAGATTTCACAGCGAAGCTGTTCTGTGACCGGCATCGTTCCATCCGCATACGTCCAGCCTGCGGTTACTGTCGCGTCTCCGATTTTCTCTCCAACCTTATCCGGAGTAATCACC
>CACZGD010000230.1 GCA_902780565.1 Oscillospiraceae bacterium | reverse complement strand
CGTACGGTTCCGGTTGCTTGCTGCGCAGCCAGCGGTAGAGGAGATCGTCGGCACCGGGCTTGGGATCGGTCGGCGCGGTGACGTCCGGCACGGCGGTGACGGTCTCGCCGACCTTGGCCTCGGTGATCGCAGTGCCCTGGCTGTTCTTGTATGTCACGGTGCCTTTGAGCGCGTCGCCCCAGATCGCGTAGAGAACGGTGTTCCCGCTCTCTTCCGGGGTCTTCGCCTCGGACGAGCTGTCCCATTTAACGCTCTGCCCGTCCGTGAACACGGCGGGCCCCGTGCTCGTTCTGCCCCAGCCGAGGAAGCACTTGTCTGCGGGAGCGGTGAACTCCAGCTCGCCGAGGCTCCTCAGCGTCCTCGCCACGGTGCGGGACATCTGATGCGGGGTCGTGGTCGCAGTGCCCTCGCCGCCGTTGGGATGGTAGAGGACAGGCACGGCCGTGCTTGCCCACTGGGCGACGAGCTTGAGACTTTCGGCCGCAAGGGGGACCTCAAAGGAATACCCCGCGGGCCTGACCGCAGCGTCCTCAGCGGGATCTCCGTTGACGCCGACCTTCCAGCCGATGAACGTATTGTCCTCATCGACCGGGCTGAAGCCTTCGGAGGCGGGCAGGGTGAAGGTCGCGGGATGCTCCGCGTCCATGGTGCGCGGCGCGGTCGCCGGCGTCGTCTTTGTGCCCGTGCCGCCCGTGCCGGAGCCGTAGGTCACCGGGATGGTCGTGGAGACAAAATGCGCGTAGAGATAGACCTGGTTGTCGTTGACCGTATACGCATCCCCGTACCCGCCGACGCGCTCGCTCGCGGTGTACTCGTCATTGGGATACCAGCCCTCGAGCACGTGGCCGTCCTTGGTGGAATTCGGGAGCGTGATGCTGCTGCCCTTCGGCACGTTCGTTCTGGGGTTGGGACCGGGACTGACCGCGCTGCCGCCCGAGGTCACAAAGTTCACCGTACACGCGTCGACGAACTGCGCCGTGAAGATGATCGTGGTCATAGCAGAATCGGCCGGGATGGTATAGGACGCGTTTTCTCCGTAGTCGTTGGCCCAGTCGTGCCATTTGGCGAACACCTTGTTGGCAGGCGCGCTGAGCCCGGTGCACTGACTGAAGAGCTTCGTCTGAAACCCGTACCCGCGCCGGATATTCCCGGCGGAATATGTGTTCGTGCCGTCCGTGTACTCCACCGCGACCATATCGTCGCTCCAGTGGGCGTACATGGTTTTCGTCCCGGCGGCGGAAGGCGCGGGAAGATTAGAGCCTTCCGCAATGACGGGACTTCCGTCGGCGATCTCGGTCCAGCCGTCGAACTTATAGCCGGTGCGCCTGAGCGTCTCCGCGCCGGGTTCGAACCCCAAATTGCCGCCGCAGCTGAGTTATCAGTCCAATTGGTCGGAACGGCACGCGGCGTTTGTGTGCGGTCACGGGAGCTTCGGCTGGTCGCGGGGCATCATTACGAAGCGCGGCATCGCGGGGCGGTTTGCCAGCGTCATTACGGACCTGGAACTGGAACCGGATGAACGTCCCTACGAAGGTCTGTACGATTACTGCGTTATGTGCGGCAAGTGCGCGAAGAACTGCCCGGCGCAGGCTATCGACATGCAGGAGGGCAAGAAGCACTATCCTTGCAATATGTGGCTCAATCATATGGGTGAGGTGACGCACTTCGCCGATACCTGCGGCAAATGCCAGGTGAACGTGCCCTGCATGGACCACATCCCGGCGCCGAAGTTCCGGCAATACTCGATCTTAAAGTAACGCAAAAAACGCGTCTGGCGCAAATGTATCGCAAAACGGCTAAAGACTACAAAAAGGAGATACATGTTTCCGAAAGACGGGCCGTAACAACAAGAAAAAGGAGCAATGCGGGAAGCGCTAAATACCCCACTGGGGTATATTTCTCCTTAAAATATAGCTGAAAATCAGGCAACATCCCCATGCTGCTGTGCAGGTAAAGAAAAAATGTATCGCAAATCGGTTATTTTAGCGATTTGCGATACATTTTTAAAACCCACGTTTTTTCATGAGTGG
>CACZGD010000229.1 GCA_902780565.1 Oscillospiraceae bacterium | reverse complement strand
TAGACCAGGACCAGCGTATAGATCCGCCCCAGGAACGGGACCTTTTTGAGCGCCTTGCCGAGCACGAATTTTTCGAGCACGAGGAAGACGAAGAAATACAGGCCCCACAGGACGAAGTTCCAGCTCGCGCCGTGCCACAGGCCCGTCAGCGCCCAGACGATGAACAGGTTCACGATCTGCCGCGCGGTGCCCTTGCGGTTGCCGCCGAGCGGAATGTACACGTAATCGCGGAAGAAGGTGCCGAGGCTCATGTGCCAGCGGCGCCAGAATTCGGTAATGGAAGCGGAGACGTAGGGATAGTCGAAGTTCTCCTTATAATGGAAGCCGCACATGCGCCCCATGCCGATCGCCATGTCGGAATAGGCGGAGAAATCGAGATAGATCTGCAGCATATAGAACGCCATGCCCGCGAACAGCGTCAGGGCGCTGCGGCTTTCGAGCAGGGAGAGGTTTGCGGCAAGCTGCGCTTTGTCGCCGATCGCGGCGTCGGAGAGCAGCAGCGCGTCCACCACCGCGCCGCAGGCGTTCGCCAGCAGCGCCTTTTTGGCAAGGCCGACCGCAAAGCGGCTCACACCGTCGGACACGTCGTTCAGCGAGACGGTGCGGTCCGTCAATTCGCGCTCGATATCCCCATACCGGACGATGGGACCCGCCACGCACTGGTGGAACAGCCCGGCGTACAGCAGCACACGGAAATAGGAGCGCTGCGCAGGGACCTCGCCGCGGTAGACGTCCACCACGTAGGTGAGAAGCTGGAACGTATAGAACGAGATGCCGATGGGCAGCGCGATCTGCGGCACCGGGAGCAGCGCGCGCCCGGCGACGGCGTTCACGTTTTCGGCGATGAAGCCGGCGTACTTAAAGAAGCCGATGCTGCCAATGCACACGATCGCCGCCAGCGCCAGCCATACGCGCTTGCCGCCCCTGGAGCCCGCCTTTTCGATCCCGAGCGAGAACAGCCACGAAAACAGCGACATGCCCAGCAGGATCAGCACGTAAACCGGTTCGCCCCAGGCGTAGAAGATCAGCGAAAAGATCAGCAGGATCGCGTTTTTCACCTTGATGGGCTTTACGAGATAGTAAAGCAGCAGGTTCAGCGGCAAAAACGCGAGTAAAAACAGTAAGCTTGAAAAGACCATGACGAGATTCCCTTTTACCTTCTCTTCCTTTTTATTTTTATCCTTAACATTATCTACCGATTCCGTAAAAAAAACAAGGGGGCATGACGAAAAAAGCAAAATTCGTGAACCTGACCAAATTACCCCATCTGATTTTCGGCGCCCTTCGGCGATATGGGCAAGGCGGGGAAGATCGAAGAAAAGTATTGTATTTTCTCCGTTCTTATGATATGATAAAATTTATCTGTAAGAATTCGGACGGAGGAATCACCATGAGTAAGGTGCTGCGGCTGCTGAAGCCTCATATCGGACCGCTGCTGGGGTCGATCTTTTTCTCCCTGGTCAGCACGGTCATGCAGATCCTGCTGCCGGTTTATACCAAGAACATCAATTCCGCGATCATCAGCGGAGACGGAGACGGCATCAGGACCTACGCCCTTTACATGCTCGTTTTCTCGCTGGCGGGCGTGGCGACGTCGATTCTGAACACTTATTTCTCCACGAAGACCTCGGTGGGGTATTCGATCACGCTGCGCAACTACGTGTTCGACAAGGTCTCGCACCTGTCGCAGAGCAACATCGACCGCATCGGCGTGCCCTCCCTCGTCACGCGGACCACGAACGATATCCGGCAGATCCACGATATCGTGCTTTCCACGCTCAAGAACCTGCTGCCGATCCCGATCATGATGACGGCGGGCGTTATCATGATCTTCAAACTGTATCCCGAGGTGGCGAAAAAATCGCTTTCGATCATCCCGGTGCTGCTGGTGCTGGCGGTGATCCTGATCGCGATCATCGTGCCGATGTATTCCCGCGTGCAGAAATACGTGGACAAGCTCAACGGCCTGCTGCGCGAAAAGATCGGCGGCATCCGCGTGATCCGCGCCTTCAACCGCACCGAATACGAGGACGGCCG
>CACZGD010000228.1 GCA_902780565.1 Oscillospiraceae bacterium | reverse complement strand
CGGCGTGAAGATCCTTATCGCCGTCGTGATCGGTGCGCTCCTGCTTGCCGGTCTGTACGCGCTGTTCAACAGCACGATCATGCCCACGGTCAAGCAGAAGGTCGAGGGTCTCTTCAACTACAACGGCTGATTGACGCCGCTTTCCTGAACGACATACTCTATTTTCCGGCGAGGGCGGCACGAAGTCGCCCCGCCGTTTTCAAATCAAAAAATAAAAGAAAATGGAGGAAAAATTTGATGTTTGAGAAGATCAAGAAGTTTTTTAAGAAGCAGGCGGAGAGCGTGAAGAACGCCGTCGCCATGAAGGAAGCCCAGCTCAAGGGCTGCGCCCACGCCGTGCTGGACGGCACCGTCGCCGAGGGTTACGTTGACACCGGTGTGAAGATCCTCATCGCCGTCGTGATCGGTGCGCTTCTGCTTGCCGGTCTGTACGCGCTGTTCAACAGCACCATCATGCCTACGGTCAAGCAGAAGGTCGAGGGTCTCTTCAACTACAACGGCTGATTGACGCCGTGATTTCCTGAAAAACTCACAAAATGACGGGCGGGGCTTCGGCTCCGCCCCGTCGGAAAGGATGACCGTATGATTCGATTTCAAGGCATAAGACCGATTTTTTTCAGCAGTATTGATACAGAGCTTTTGACGTTCCTGCCGATTGTCCTCGCTTCCATTCTGTTGGCGTGGGCGACAGTCCGCAGAACGCTGGAATACGCCAAAGGAAGAAAGCTGAACGTCATCGCAGTTTCTGTAATGGCGGTTCTTTCTTTCGGGATGTATCTCATTTTCGGTGTGAGTGTGAATCTGCTCAAAGGAATTCTGCTGACGGACGCTTTCCTATTTGCTTCTGTTTCGGATTTCAGGATTCGCAGAGTTCCGGATTGGGTGTCGATTGTCGTTGCGGCGCTCGGCCTCATCTCTGTTTCGGGTGGTAAGCTTCTTTGGAACGCTGTTGCCGGCGCAGTAGCTTTCGGCTTTTTCTTCCTTGCCGCCGTAATAAGCAAAAACAAGATAGGCGGCGCGGATGTGAAGTTTATTGCCGCCGCAATGTTTGTCTGCGGCTTTCCAGAAGGGCTTGCCGGACTGATATTCGGACTGCTGCTTTCCGTGGTCGGTACGCTGATCCGAAATAAGAAAACAAAATCAAAAGATAAAACGATGCCTATGATCCCGTACCTTTCGGTCGGCTTTCTGACAGCATTCATGATTGGAGGAATTTAATCAATGAAAAACAGAACCTTTATCGGCGTGATCTGTATCGTTCTCGCCGTGCTTACGACTTTCGTTGTTTCACCGATGGTCAATAAAATGTCGGAGGGGAAAGCGGCGGTCGTTCGTTTTACAAAGGATATTGCGCAGGGTGCGCAGATCACCGAAGATGATATCGAAGTGGTAAACCTCGTGAAAAGCAGCCTGCCGGAAAACTTCATCCCGGATAAGACCGCTGTGATCGATATGTTCGCCAACGCGGATCTGTATAAGGGTGATATTGCGACCGACGCTAAGCTCACAGCGGACGCCAACGCTTCGATCAATATCCTCGGCGCATTGACCGGCGATAAGGTGGCGATGAGCGTTACCATCGCGTCCTTTGCCAGAGGACTTTCGGCAAAGCTTCAGAACGGCGATATCGTCAGCTTTTATGTGACCGATAAAGAGGGAAATACCACGATCCCCGCGTCGCTGAAATACGTTCGCGTCATTACCACCACCACGGCGGGCGGTGTGGATGAAAACGAAGTGGAGCCCAATGAGGACGGAACCTTCGACCTTCCCACCACCATCACGGTGCTGGTGTCTGTGTCGCAGGCGCAGGAGCTTGCGAACTACGAGGAAAACGCAAAAATGCACGTCGCGCTGGTTTACCGCGGTGACGAGGAAACGGCAAAGAAGTTCCTCGATAAACAGGATCAGTATCTGAAAAACAACGCCGGGGGTGAACAGAATGGGTAAGCTGATCGCGTTTGTCGGGCCTCCCGGCGGGGGCAAAACTTCGGTCGCTATGAAAGCGGCGATTGAAACGTATTGCTGTACAAAAAGCAACCGTATCTTC
>CACZGD010000227.1:838-2894 GCA_902780565.1 Oscillospiraceae bacterium | reverse complement strand
GATACTGGAAGAAAAGAATGTTCCTTGTCTTCATCTGTTCCTTCCTATTGCAAGCAGCATCAGCGAAAACAACGCCGCCGCCAGCCCCGAAAGTTGGATCTGGAGCGGTGTCGGAAACGCATGGATCGCGAACGTGACCGGAATCCACAAGACCCAGTTGACGAGCAGATTCGGCAGGACAAGCCCGTGGTAGAAACGATCAGGCATATCCTTGCGGAAGCGTTCGAAAGAAAAATCCCTGCCTATCCAGAAATAGACGACGGCACCGACCGGAGCAAAAAAGATCGGCGTCCACACGAGCTGGCAGGCTGCGGTCTTTGCGCTTAACGTCAGCAAATCAACGCCGGTCCCCAGCATGTACGCGTTAAGCGAAAACATCCAATCGCTGCAGGTATCAAGATGCATAAAGATCTTGTGCATGATTTCGTCTTTTGTCTTATCTGGCACCCCGGGGGCAAAACGCACAATCACGGGACTGGTGAAGTATTCCGGCGAGATCGTCTTGCGGATTACGCTCACGCACTGCAGGCGGCCGTCGTCGATTTGCGCAAAGAAAGCGGTAAGGTTGTTTTGCAGTTCTGCTGGAAGTCGCTCGGCGCTCAGCGTATCTTTTTTGCGGAGTCCTCCCATTTTGCTGTAAAAATCGAGATCCTTCTGTTCTGCTGTCACAGAACGCGCCCGGTATTCTTCTAACTCGTCGGCAAGTCCCATCATACAGCAAAAGGTGCCGATCGAGTCGAATCCGTTTTCCATAAAATTGGAATTGCCTTCTGCCGCCTTATAAACGAGCGGGATCCCGGCGGGGTCGAAATTATGCAGCAGATAAAGCCCAAGCGCGTAATGTGCGTACAGTGCGGCGGGGGTCGGCAATACCTCGATTGCTTTCCTGCACAGCTCGTTTGCTTCCTCCGATCTGGTCAGACTTCGCAGCGCGTCGTCAATATCCGCATAGGAATCCGCCTCCAGCGGCCGCCCTTGGGCCTCCCATTCGTCAACCAGGTCGACTTTATCGGAATAAAGCTGTTTCTGTATTTCATCAAACGGCTGCGGCAAACCAGTGAATATCAGTTCAGAGCAATAAGCGATCGCGTTTTCACACTCCTCTGTGAACGCACCGGAACGGCGTGTAAAGTCCGGAATAAACGGCTTGTCATATCCCAGCTTTTTCAGCCTGTCCCGCAGCGGCGGGTGGGTACTGTTCCGTGCCGGCAGCTCTGCTTCGATCAGGCGGTTCCATGCTTCGCCGTTTTTCATGGCGGTTCTGACAAAGCATTCTGCGTTTCTTTTTACGAAGGAACGCAGCGTTTGCTCCGATTGATACGGATTCTCGGTATTCACCGTGCCGTTCATCCATTCATAATAGGTATAATAACCGGTTTTCAGCAAGCCGGACGCTGCCGTTTCCGTATCGCCCTCCCGACGCATCAGTTCATCCGCCTCCTCCTCCACCAGCAGTGAAACGCTGAGAAAAAACAATTCACGTTCAAAAACAGAGGCGTTATCGGAATATGAATAAAACAGTTTTTGAAGGGTGGGGAAAAAGGGACGCTGCTCCATCCCTCCCAGCAGCGCCATATGCGCGTCCGCTTTATCGTTACGGATCAACGGATTTTGCAGATGTGCAAATTCGTGCAGGAAGAGGGCGGTCAATTCCTCCGGCGTGACGATATACCACAGCAAAACTCCCAACTCTACGATACACCCTTTCTTTGTCTTGACGATCCCGGCATTGCAATCCGATGTGACATAGACGGTGATTGGGTCTGTGTATCCCATTTTGTTCGCCGCTGCGCGCAGGCTTTTATACAGGGCTGGATATTCCTCTTCTTTCAGTGCGGACGGATGCTCATCCACAGACCGATGATTCAACGGGTCCAATCGGGGCATCGCAGCAAACAGCAGCAAAAGGGAATAGAAGATCAACGGGACGGAAAATGTCGAATCAAGGAAACAATATCCGGCCAGAAACGGGATCAGCGCGCCGGTCAGGAATAAAAGCAGTGCGACGCAAAACGAGCTCCGGTGCAGCCGTTTCAGCAGTCTGTATTGTTTCGAC
>CACZGD010000227.1:0-797 GCA_902780565.1 Oscillospiraceae bacterium | reverse complement strand
TGTTCGGCATTTTCCCTGCGTTCCAAAAATAACTGTAACCTTTGCGCCACATCCATATTGTTCAGGTTCTTTTCGTAGTTTCTTGTTTTCAGAAACTGGGCAACAACGATAATAATGGGACAAGCGCCGATCACGGCAAGCGCTGCGGCTGCCCATACCGGCGAACCGGAGGTAAGCGGGGCCGATCTGCGCAGCGATGATCCGCAGTAAAAGGCGCCAAAAACGATCGCAATACCCGACAGCCAGTAAAACGGCGTATACTTCAAGCGTTCACGTATTATCTTTTTTTGTTCCGGGGACATTCTTACAGTTCCTTTCCGCGATTTGTTCTTTTATCAATACAGTTCGGTTCCAATAGGATTATATCTCCTTTTTTCCGTCATTTCAAGCGGTTTGTATTGCATATCTTTGTGATTGCTGATATAATACGGAACGTATATTGCGAAACGGAAAGGATTTTTTGATCGATGAAACGGGCAAGCGGCGTGCTGATGCACGTCTCGTCCCTATGGGGCGATTTTTCGGAGGGCGCTTTCGGCAAGGCGGCGCTGGAATGGATCGACTTTTTGCATGAGGGCGGATTCTCCGTATGGCAGGTGCTGCCCTTCAACCTGCCGGATGAGTGCAATTCCCCGTATAAATCCCACAGCGCCTTCAGCGGCAACCCTTTCTTTATCGACCTGACGCAGCTGGCGGAACAGGGGCTTTTGACCCGGCAGGAGCTGGAGACGGCGAAGCAGAAAACGCCCTATGCCTGTGAGTTTGAGCGGCTGAACAGGGAAAACGAGCAGGCAGGG
>CACZGD010000226.1 GCA_902780565.1 Oscillospiraceae bacterium | reverse complement strand
GGATCGTCATAGGCAATATCGCCCAGACCGTAGATAATACCGATGTTTCCGGTCTGTGAGTTTCCGTTTTTATGAAAGCGCAAGCATTGCTTGACAAAAATCAAGAAGAAAATGCTTGTCCGAATGCCTGTTTGTTGATAGAATGGAATCGGAATGAAGAACGAAAGGATATATTGCTGTGCTGAAGGATACCATTATCTATTATCGAAAAAAACGCGGTCTGTCTCAAGAGGAATTGGCAAACCTGCTGTTTGTCAGCAGGCAAACGGTAAGCCAATGGGAAACTGGACAGACTTTGCCGACCATTGATAATCTGCAAAGATTAAAAGAGATTTTCGGTGTGGGGTTTGACGATCTACTGAATGAATCCGCGTCCGCAGCGGCGGAAGAAGCGGAAAGCGGCAGCGTGGAACAATCCGCCCCGCAGGCCGCAGAAGCCGGGACGGCCTACGAAAATCACAGTCAGCAGTCTTCGTTTGATGCGGACGCTGCCCGGGAGCGTTTCGCATATACGTTAAGCGATACCCAAATAAAACGCGGAACACGAAACGGATGGACCGCATATTGGCTTTCCGCTTTGCTTCCGATATCGTTTCCGCTGTATATTTCAATTACGGAGATGAACAGAACGCTGATCGGCGCTATGGCGCTGTGGATTGCGCTTCTGATCGTATTGTATTCGGTGCGTTGGAGCAAAAGACGCGCAAAGCTGACAGAATCACTCGGCGGCCGCGAAACAGAGATCCGGGTGTATCCGGATCACCTGACGCAGAAGAACATAAAAGACGGAGAAACGGTGTCAATGTTTCAGATGAGTTTCAACGAGATCCGCAGGGCGGACGATCTTGGGACGCTGTTTTGGGTAACGGACGGCGAGAAGGTTCTGCTGATACCGAAAGACGCCGTTTCTGCCGACGGTATTCTGCGCCATCGGCTTGAGGAGAAGATCAAAACAGGCAAGGAACGCATAAATCCTGGCGTCGTATCGCTTCTGATCATAGGCGCGATACTTGTTGATTTTGCAATCAGCCGGATATATCTTTCTCTGATCGGCCCGGATGAATCCATTGCAACCGCTCAGGCGTATTCCTGGATCTGGCTTTTTGGCCTGTTGCTCCCGTTGATCTGCGCGGGGTATGGGATCATAAAGGCCCGCAGGAGAAAAAAGGGAGCCGCCGCTTTGATCATCATTGGCTTGATCTGCATATTGTTTGCATCTTCCCAAATACTTCTCCCGGGGATCCTTAACAAGACGACTTTCGATGTAACCAGCGAGATCTCTCAAATAGAAGAAGACGTAAAAATATCTCTGCCTGAGTACTCGAATATCCACATTACGAAAAACGTGATGGCAATGGGCAAAAAACGGGTAACGCAAGTACTTTGGATGAACATGGAACGCAGCGTTTCGCTTGCGTTCGATACTGAAATTGCCAACGAGCCGCGATGGATCAAAGCCGCGCAGGCGGAGCGTCTGGCACCGGTGTGGAATCCGTCTTACGCCGCGGAGAACGCCGATTACGTGATGTGCATAAACCTGACGGACGGTGTGGCCAATGATTTGCCGACCCATAACGGCAATTACCGATTTATTAATCTGCTCTATGTGCGAGAAACGGAATCGTTATATATTGTTCGTTACGAGGTTGACTATCAGCAGTAATAATGAAGAGAAGGAGTTTCATTTACGATGAGAAAAAACGAGTAGCGCGGCACCTCAGTGCCGCTCGTGGCAATTGTAGCTTTCAAAACGAATTCTTGGATCGCCGATCGTGTTCTCTTTTTACAACAAACATCAATTGACCGTACAATGATTCAAACAGTTGTTTGTGCGAAAAGCGGCACTGAGGTGCCGCGCTACCGGGTTCACGTCAGTTCGACAAACTTCAGTTCGTCTCTCTGATTCAAATCCCACAGGAACCCGTGAACAGAAAAACATTCGGTCCCTTCCCTGCCGTTTTCCGGACGGCGGGGGAGCGTTTTCTTTCGGCGGGAGGGAAAGCCCCATGACGACCGGCGCGGCGGGTCTTTTCAGGACCCGCCGCGCCGTCATATT
>CACZGD010000225.1 GCA_902780565.1 Oscillospiraceae bacterium | reverse complement strand
ATCGACGGCTTAACGGGATATGATCTTACCAATTTCTATCTGGCAGACACATTCGAAGACGATTCGTTCCACTACGATGTGTATCTCTGGTCAGCAGCCTATAAAACGGAGGATCCCTATTCTGTCAACTTTGCAGGCGGCATGGGTCTTGACAGCCAGGGCCGCGTGGTCGGCCTGAATGAGGAGGAGCGCTATTTCGTCGTCCGGAATGACGGAGCGTTTCGATTCATTGGGTTTGATCTGCCTTTCGGATACGGCGATGATACGATTCGCAGCCGCAATCTGGAGTGGATTCAGAATGCATTTGCGCAGGAGCCGGAATTGTAATAAAAAAAGAAAATGATTTGAAAGGAGCGGGGCGGATTTTGCTGCTCCCGAATTAAATTCTTCATTTTTGACATAAGCACAGCGAAATGTCCTTTATCATAATTATAACAAACACCGATGAGCCAAACAAGGCGCGTTTCAGTATGATTTTATCTGTTTTTATTACATTTTTTAGAGAAATATAGAGCAGGGCACGAAATGTGCCCTGCTCAGCGTATTCAAGGTTTTTTAATTACTCAAACGAATCTCATCGCCGCAGATCTGAATCGACTGCAGTATCGTGACGTCGACTGGCTGATCAAATAGCATTGGTAGCCAGTGGCCTACCATCGCGAGACACGAAACATTTGCTCTTCAAGGTTCGCGGCAATCCCGAATGGGAGCCGGAGAACAGCCTCCTCCAGTCGGAGCAGTCCGGGCTGACCGTTCTGCGCAGATTCATTTTGAACCAAAAACAAACAAAGAGGCGAATTCGTACTGCTGCGAATTCGCCTCTTTTTTGTTTATAACTCAACCCACCGGGAGGGGCAAGCCCCTCCCCTACGCTACGTCTCAAAGATTCTTGTCAGCTCAACAGCGTCCACGGGAGGAAATAGGGCAGGACGGTCTGCAGGCGGGATTGGCCGACCTCGATGCCGTTCGGGTCGTATTCATAGCCGCCAAGGAACTGATCGTTCTGATCAAAGAACCGGATCATATAGGTCCAGCCGCTCCCTCTCGGCAGGCCGTACTCCGCAGCGACGGGCATGTTGTCTAGATGGCGGATCATTTCCCGCACCGCATTCGGATCCCGGATTTCAATTTCATTCGGCGGATAAGGCGGTTGGTGGGCGAGACCGATCCATGCCGTGCCCTCCGGGACGAAGCTGACGCGTTCAGTCGCGTCCGCGAGACGCAGGACGACCGCCGCCGCCTCGGCGCGGGTGGCATGATCCTGCGGATTCAGGCGCTGCTGCGCATCGCCCTGCATCACGCCGGAGACGCGCATGGCCTCCACGGCGTCCTTCGCCCAATCGGAGATCTGATCCGCGTCAGCGAAGGCCTTGACCGGATTTTTGGCGTCCTTCAGCGCAACGTGCTTTCGGACGTCCATAAAGCGGGCGGCAAACGTCGCCATCTGCTCGCGCGTGATCGGCTCGCCCACGCCGAAGCGCGCCTGTTCAACCGCCTCGTCCCCTTCAAAGCGCACGCCCTCCACGCCGTTCGCAACGCCCATCTCCTTGGCGAGGCAGACGGTCTCGGCGTACCATGTGTCCTTCTTGACATCGGAAAAATACGACAGCTGAATCAGTTCCTCGTCCCACTTGGAAAAGCCCGTGTGCATGACATCAAGCCGAATGTCCGCCGCGCGGTAGAGCATGACGAGGAACATCTCGCGCGTGACCGTCGCGTTCGGCTCGAAGGTTGTGCTCGTAACGCCGTTTGTAACGCCCTTTTCATAAGCTTCCCTGACCACGGAGTAATACCATTCATCTTGCGGAACGTCCGTGAACGGAAGCTCTGCGGCGAGAGCACTCAGGGGCATCAGCGCCGTGAGCATCAGCACCGCCAGCAGAATTGAGAGCAGCTTTTTTGACTTTTTCATTTTTTCACTCCTTCTTTTGTATTCCTGCAAATTATAAATTTATGTTCTTCCATATAGATTGTATCTTCCGTCGTCATAAATCTGCAACTCCACATTGCGTGACTCTCCAAACGGGAATCCGTACACAGTTCCGGAGTAATGCCCATC
>CACZGD010000224.1 GCA_902780565.1 Oscillospiraceae bacterium | reverse complement strand
GGATGCGCTGACCGAAAGCATCAGAGAACGCGGCGTTATGACGCCGATCCTCGTCCGCGAACGAGACCATGACCCTTACAGGTATAATATCATAGCAGGGCACCGCAGAGTACACGCGGCGCAGAAGGCAGGGCTGACGTCGGTTCCTGCCTTTATCTGTAACGTCTCGCGGGATGAAGCGGCGATCATGGTCGTTGACAGCAACCTGCACCGTGAGCGCATCCTCCCCAGCGAAAGGGCAAGGGCGTATAAGATGTGGTATGAAGCAAAGAAACGCACTGCCGGTCGTCATCCGAAAAATGCGTCTCAACTTGAGACGAATATCCGCACAGATGAAGAAATGGCTGTTGAATTCGGCGAGAGCCGCGCGCAGATCCAGCGTTATCTCCGGCTGAACGAGTTGATCCCGGAATTGCTCGATTTGATGGATGAAGACAAGATGGCGCTAAGCGTCGGCGTGGAATTATCCTATCTTCCCGATGAGCTTCAGTATATTGTACTCAGTCAGATCGAAGAACTCGATTGTACGCCGTCCTACGCACAGGCGAACCACATGCACAAGGAAGCCGCCGCAGGAACGTTGACCGAGGCACGCATTTCCGAAATGATGAGCCAGGAGAAGCCCAATCAGAAAGAGAAGATCACGATCCCGATGGAGAAGCTGTCTATGTATTTCAAACAGGATACCACCCCGAAAGATATACAGGCATATATCCTGAAGCTGCTGGAGGACGACCGCATCCGCAAGGCCCGCAAGCGGGATCGCGACGCGAGGTGAGCATCTTGAGTAAGAATCATTTTAACACGGTCTCCCTTGATTCGGGGGACCGTGTGTATACGGTCAACGGAGTGAAATATACCGTTTCTTCACATTTCATTCAAGACGATCCTCAAAATGATACTTCACTCAGAGACAGAATCAAAAAGTATATCGGCAGTGCATTCACAGATTTGCCCTTTGACAACAACCCGATTAAAATGGAATCCGATTATGTATGTTCGACTGCCGGGAAGGAGGATCAATGCAGTCAAACAAAGTAAAAGAAACCATTGGCATTACCGCTCTTTACTGCCGCCTTTCGCGTGACGACGGAAAGGAATGTGAGAGCAATTCCATCAGCAATCAAAAGAAAATGCTGAAGCAGAAGGCAAAGGAATACGGTTTTCAGAACGTCAAGTATTACGTGGATGACGGTTACACCGGCACCAATTTCAACCGTCCCGGTTTTCAAGCACTATTGGATGATATCGAAATGGGCTATATTTCCGTTGTCATGGTCAAGGATTTGTCCCGCCTCGGCAGGGATTACGTCGCTGTCGGGCATTATACGGATATCTATTTTCCCGATCATAACGTCCGTTTTATCGCCATCAACGATCTGGTGGACAGCGATGAGGGAGAAAACGAGATCGCGCCGTTCAAGAATGTCATGAACGAAATGTACGCCCGTGATATTTCGCGTAAGGTCCGTTCCTCTCACCGTATCCGCGGGAATATGGGAGAACCGCTATCTCAGCCGCCGTACGGTTATATGAAGGACCCCGCGAACAAAAAGCACTGGATCGTCGATCCAGAAGCTGCCTCAGTCGTACGCAGGATCTTCAAGCTGTGCATGGAAGGCAAAGGAAATGAAGCCATCGCGCATATTCTGATGGACGACAAGGTCCTTGTCCCCATGGCGTACTGGCACAGTAAGGGACTCAAACGCGGCGGAAAGACCACGCAGCAAAATCCGTATAACTGGTGCAAAACAACCGTACAGAAGATTTTGACACAACAGGAATACTGCGGCGACGTCATCAATTTCAAAACCTATTCCAAATCCTTCAAAGACAAACGCAGAATAGAGAATCCGGAGGAAAATTGGGTGATATTCAAGAACAAGCACGAGCCGATCATCGACAGAACAACCTTTGAAAGGGTGCAGACTATGATATCCAAGACAAGGCGCAGAGTTCCAAAAAAGGAAACCGAAGAAAAAAGTATATTTACCGGGCTTATGCGTTGCGGCGACTGCGGGCATAATATGCACTTCCACGTTAATTCAAAGAATCCCGATATTCACTTCTTTGCCTGCTCCAATTCA
>CACZGD010000223.1 GCA_902780565.1 Oscillospiraceae bacterium | reverse complement strand
TGCCGGATGGCATAGGCCCGGCTGCCGCCGCGCCCGCGCTCGCCGTCGTCGAACAGCAGGAACGCCGCCTGATCCCGGACCTCGGGGGGCAGCCGTTCCATCAGCTGCATCAGGACGGCCACGCCCGATGTATTGCAGTTGACGTTGCGCCGGTTGGCCGGGCCCGCCACCAGCAGCATCAGCAGCGCGTAATAGCACAGGATCAGCGCGATCAGCGGCAGCGGCGCGCCGCCGCCCAGCAGATGAACCAGATAGCCCGCGCCGAAGCTGATGGCGAACAGCAGCAGGATCACAAAAAGCTGATACAGATAAAACAGCGGAAAATTGCGCGGGATCAGCAGGCTGGGCAGCAGATGATCGGCGGCGGTATCGTAATGCGCGCTGAAGATCACTTCCGCCGTTTCGGGATCGCCCACCGCCAGATTGCGATGGCCCTTGTTTTCCTCGATCCGCGCCGCGTAGCCCATCCCGCGCGCCTCCGCCAGCGCGTATTTCAGAAAGGCGTCCTTCTGCTCCCGCGTTTTGCGGATCGGAAAGCGCCGGTCGATTTCCTGCAATCGCGTCATAACGGACATCCTTTCTTAATACTTCCGTAATATTATAGCAGATTGGCACGCGGTTGACAAGGAAAATATGTATTTGCATGAAAGGGTCCGCGCTTTCTTTCAAGCGCGAATTGTCAAGTCAAGTGCAACAGATCATCGAAGAAAATTTCATGAGGGCAGCGCCAACCAAGACACTTTCTTGGGCGGTGGTTGAGCAGGTCGACCACGTGGTCGACCTGCTCCTGCGTCAGGGCTTCAAAGCTCTTGCGCTTGGGGAAGAATTGCCGAAGCAGGCCGTTGGTGTTTTCGTTCGTTCCTCTTTGTCCCGGTGCATGCGGGTCGGCAAAGTATACCTCGGCATGCAGCTTTTTGCTGAGCACTTCATGTTTGGCAAATTCTTTGCCGTGATCTGTGGTGAAAGTGAGCGTTGGGAGCTTTTTCATGGCAGCCGCCGTTGCTTCCATGAAGGTTTCGCTTGTGCGATCTCTGAGCAATATGGCAACTTCAAACCTCGATTTTCTGTCGGTGTGCGTCGCCAGATAGCCTGTCTTTTTTGCGCCGTGAACAGTATCGCTTTCCCAGTGCCCGATCTCCAGGCGTTTGTTCGCTTCCTCCGGGCGTTCGGCAATACGGTGCGGCGGCTCAAGTTTTCCGGTTCTTTTTTGCTTTCCTGGCTTATGATAAGGCTTTGTGCGAAGGCAGATCCGCATTTCCTTAGGAAACAGCTTCCGCTTGTATCCCCGATAAATCGTACTGGTGCCAATCTGAATCTGACTTTGTTCCAGCTTTAGCCGATGGTTGATTTGCTCCGGCGACCAGAAGCGCTGCAAAAGGGACACGACGAGCGCATACGTTTCCGGCTCTTTTAATCGCAGCTGCCGATGGCAATGCTTTCTTCGATTCTTATATTTTAGGCTTGCCTGTTCGGGACTGTAACGAAGCTGAACCTTATATGTCTTGTTTCTTTTCAGTTCTCTGGAAATCGTGGAGGGACTTCGATGGAGTTCTTCCGCAATTTTACGTTTGGAATACCCTTTCGCCAGAAAAACCAGTATACATTCTCTCTCTTCTGTGGTAAGATGTTTGTAGCAGGACATGGCTGACTCCTTTCTACTGTTTGTGCTCAATTACAGTATACTTGGTTAGCCGTGTCCTGTCTATTTTTTTCTCCTTTCTTTAGTGTTGCACTTAGTATGATAATCCACACCAAAAAAAGCGCGGATCTCCTTCTTTCGCTAAATTCCGGTTTATTTGTCCAATTCCGCTTTTTTCCTCAGTCCGCCCTGGGCAGGTTCCATTTGAAGATCGCGGAGAGGATGCGGATGACCACCACGGCGGTGGCGCCGGCGAGCATCGCCGCGGCCTGGCCCAGCTGATTCCAAAGGAGAGCGCAGATCAGCGCGCCGACGAGCGAAGCACAGGCGTACACATGCTTGACGAAGATATACGGCATATCCCCCGCCATCACATCACGCAGGACGCCGCCGCCCACGCCGCTGAGCACGCCCACGAAAGCCGCCAGAAAGCGGCCGCCCTGCGGCTGGG
>CACZGD010000222.1 GCA_902780565.1 Oscillospiraceae bacterium | reverse complement strand
CGCTGTTCGGGCAGTTCAACGGGCTTGAGGATATCGACGACGTATTGCAGGGGCTCATTGATATCGGCTTCGACGAGGTCTACGAGGTGGCGAAGGCCGCCGAGCAGGTCACGGCCTATACGCGGCTGTACTTAAAGACCGACCACATCAAAAAACCGGTCATCTCCTCGGCCTGCCCCGTGATCTCACGGCTGATCTCTCTCAGATTCCCTTATCTGAAGGATAACATTCTGCCGATCATGCCGCCGATGGAGATCGCGGCCATGAGCGCCAAGCAGAAGGCGATCAGGGAACATCCCGAGCTGAAGCCCGAAGAGATCGGCGTATTCTTCATTTCCCCCTGCGCCGCCAAGGTCAGCTATATCCGCAACGGTTACAGCGGCTTCAAGAGCAACGTGGACGTTGTGATCTCAATGAGCGACATCTACTTTTTGCTGCTCTCCGCCATGAAGCGGGGCAATCCGCCCACCGTAGGCTCGCAAACGGGCATGATCGGTATCGGCTGGGCCTCCTCCGGCGGCGAAGCAACGGCGCTGCTCAACGATAATTACCTTTCCGCCGACGGCATCGAGAACTGCATTCAGGTGCTCGAAACCATCGAAAACGGCAATATCCCCCCGCAGCTCGAATTCGTGGAGCTCAACGCCTGCATCGGCGGGTGTGTGGGCGGCGTTATGACCATCGAAAACCCGTTCATCGCCAAAACCCGTCTGCAGACGGTGCGCCGGTATCTGCCGGTATCTCGAAATTTCCTTTCTCCCGAAATGAATTTCGTGCCGCCCGAGTTCGTGACCGACGATATGCCCGAATATAAGCCTATCACACGGCTTTCCGATTCCATGGGTGAATCCATGCGCATGATGTCGCAGATCCAGCAGCTCAAAGAAGCGCTGCCCGGCATCGACTGCGGCGCCTGCGGATCTCCCACCTGCCGTGCCTTTGCCGAGGATACGGTGCGCGGGCTCGTTAAGGGCGACCGCTGCTGCGTGGTGCTGCAAAACGCGGAAAAGAAAACGGAGGCCAAAGCGGATGAAGGTAACTGACCTTGTAAACGATCTCGGCTTCGCGCCGATCTGCATGCCGGACTCCGAACGGGAGATCCACGGCTGCTATATCGGCGACCTGCTCAGCTGGGTCATGGGCCGCGCGCAGGCGGATAACCTGTGGATCACCATTATGAGCAACGTGAATACCGTTGCCGTGGCAAGCCTTGCGGACGTGAGCGCGGTGCTGCTGGCCGAGAACGTAACGCTGGAAGAGAGCATCGTGCAAACGGCGGAGCTGAAGGGCGTGAATATCCTTTCCACCCCGCTTTCCGCCTATGAAGCCGCCGTGAAGCTGAGCGGCGCGCTATGAACAGATACTATTACGATTTTCATATTCATTCCTGCTTATCCCCCTGCGCCGAAAACGATATGACGCCCAACAACATCGCCGGCGTCGGGGTGCTGACCGGGCTGAACGTGATGGCGCTTACGGACCACAACTCGTGCAAAAACTGCCCCGCGTTCTTTACGGCGGCCAAGCGCAACGGCATCATCCCCATTGCGGGCATGGAGCTCACCACCGCCGAGGATATCCACGTGGTGTGCCTGTTCCAAACGCTGGATGGCGCTATGGCCTTCGATTCTTTCGTTGACGACCACCGCATGAAGCTGCCGAATAACGTAGCCGTTTTCGGCGAACAGCTCATTCTCGACGGCGACGACGAGGTGATCGGCACCGAACCCTGGTACCTGCACCCCGCATCGGAATTTTCCATTGAAGAAGTTCCCGCGCTTGTTCAGAATTACGGCGGCGTGTGCTATCCGGCCCACGTGGACAGGGAAGCCAACGGCGTGATCGCCACTTTGGGCGATTTCCCAGATATCAGGGGGGTTCGCTGCGCGGAGTTTTACCAGAAGGAAAAGAAGAACGAATATTTCGAGCGGTACCCGCTACTTAAGGAAAAAAGGATCCTCGTTTCCTCCGACGCGCACAACCTCTGGAGCATCCGGGAAAAGGACGCATTCCTTGAGATCGACGATCAGCCCTATTCGGGCGATAAGGTGCGGGCGGAGATATTCAGGATCCTGAGAGGGGAGTGCCCCGCGTGAAA
>CACZGD010000221.1 GCA_902780565.1 Oscillospiraceae bacterium | reverse complement strand
CCTGAACCTGCAGGGCAAGTGGAACGAAGACCTGGATCCGCCCTGGGAATGCGACTATCATCTGGACGTGAATCTGCAGATGGCATACTGGCCGGCGGACGCGCTGGGGCTCACGCGGCAGCAGGATACGCTGTTTAATCTGTGCGACCGTTACCGCCCGCACGGCCGGGAAATGGCGCGCAAACTGTACGGCTGCGGCGGGGTCTTCTTCACGCTTCAGACCGACGTGTGGGGCAGGATGACGCCGGAGAGCAAGGGCTGGGCCGTGTGGATCGGCGCGGCGCCGTGGCTGGCGTCGCATTTCACACGCAGGTGGCATTACACGCGGTCGCGGGAATTTCTGGAGACGCGCGCGTATCCTTTCTTAAAGGAAGTGGCGGCATTTTACGCGGACTATCTGGTGGAGCGGGACGGGGCATATCATATCGCGCCGTCGCAGTCGCCCGAGAACCGGTTCGCCGAGGCGGGGGGCGAGTATCCGGTGGCAATATGCGTTGACGCCGCGATGGACGTTGAGCTCGCCGCCGACACGTTCCGGGCGTGTATCGAAATGGCGGAGGCGCTGGGCGTTGACCCCGAACTGCGCGGACAATGGCGCAAATTCCTGGCCGGCCTTCCGCCGCTGACGACCGACTCCGCCGGGCGCCTTAACGAATTCGGCCGCGAATTCACCGAGACCGAACCCGGACACCGCCATCTGAGCCATTTATACGGCCTCTATCCCGGCGAGATGTTCCCGGAAGACGATCCGCTGCGCGCGGCCTGCGAGCGTTCGCTGGATTCGCGGCTGTCGCACGGCGGCGGGCATACGGGCTGGAGCCGGTCCTGGGTGGCGTGCCTGATGGCGCGTCTGGGGCGGGCCGCCGACTGCTGGCAGCATCTGACCGCGCTGATCTGCGACTTTGCCACGGAATCGCTGCTCGACCTGCATCCGCCGCGAATCTTCCAGATCGACGGCAACATGGGCGGCTGCGCTGCCGTTTGCGAGATGCTGCTTTCGTGCGAGGGCGATCGCGTCCGCCTCCTCGGGGCGCTGCCCGCCGCCTGGCCGTCCGGCGAATTCCGCCATTTCAAGGCGCCCGGTACGCTCGACGTGTCGTGCAGGTGGTCCGGGGGCAATGCGGAACGTGTTGTCCTTCATGCGGATCAGGCGGGGGAGTGGCAATTGTGCGTCGGGGACAATATATATAGTATTGCGCTTGGCGCCGGCGAGACGCGGACAATCAACTTATGAGGAGGCGCGGGGCAATGATTGCGGCCGTTTTGCCGGCTTCTTTGGGGGCCGGGTCTGCATTGACCGAAAATTGCTGTAATTGCCGTGAAAGAAAGCAAAAATTAGAGAAAAATTTTTCAAAAAAAGTGCTTGACATCCCGGGAGGCCGAGAGTATAATGGCAAAGCTGTCGCTCAAGAGAGCGCCGCGAAAACGGGGCTCGGACAGCAGATGGACCTTGAAAAAAGAACAGCGTAAAAATAACATGTAACTCGTCAAAAATTTGAGTTAGAGCAAGAAAAGCTCATTAAAAAATCACAAGCCAGTGCACCGAGAGGTGCTAAAGTAAAGAGCTAAGCTAAAAGCTTGCAGATATTTAATCTGAGAGTTTGATCCTGGCTCAGGACGAACGCTGGCGGCGTGCCTAACACATGCAAGTCGAGCGATGATCGGAGGATGAGACCTTCGGGTGGATTCTTCCGAGATTAGCGGCGGATGGGTGAGTAACGCGTGGGCAATCTGCCCTCCACAGGGGGATAACACAGGGAAACTTGTGCTAATACCGCATAACATCTTCGGGAGGCATCTTCTGAAGATCAAAGGAGCGATCCGGTGAAGGAGGAGCCCGCGTCTGATTAGCTGGTTGGTGAGGTAACGGCCCACCAAGGCGACGATCAGTAGCCGAACTGAGAGGTTGATCGGCCACATTGGGACTGAGACACGGCCCAGACTCCTACGGGAGGCAGCAGTGGGGAATATTGCGCAATGGGGGGAACCCTGACGCAGCAACGCCGCGTGAAGGAAGAAGGTCTTCGGATTGTAAACTGTTGTCGCAAGGGAAGAAGAAAGTGACGGTACCTTGTGAGAAAGTCACGGCTAACTACGTGCCAGCAGCCGC
>CACZGD010000220.1 GCA_902780565.1 Oscillospiraceae bacterium | reverse complement strand
GTTGCCGAAAAACAGCAGCGCAGGCAGGGAGGTTTTATCCGCGAGCGTCGTGCCGCTCTTGGCCTCCTTGATGACGCTCACGCCATCCAGCGCTGCGAACAGCTCCACAAACGACTGTCTCTCCGCCGCCGCACCTTCGGTCACGCTGCTGCCGAGAAAAAGGATGGTTTTCCCGTTCAGCGCAGACGCATCGCGTGCCTGAAGCTGATCGACGTCACATTCCGCAGCGTGTCCCTGAGCGTCTGCACGTTTCTTTGTTTCCATTGCAATATAGCCCTGCACTGCGAGATACAGGACGAGCAGAACCGCGAGCAGGATCAGCAAGCCCTTCCAAAATCGCTTTTTCATGGCGCTCCCTCCCTGTTTTTTCTGTTTTCAGTATAGAAAAGACCCGTAATCAATGATATAATAATTTTGCTGTTTATATTGAAAATTTGCTTATTTGGGGGGGATTCCATGCCGGATACCGTACATCAGCTGCTGCGCGATTCCGAAGAGAATTATCTGAACACCAGCTTTTGGGAGGTGCATCCGCTGTTTCTGATGGTGCAGAACGGCGAAACGGACCAGCTGGGAGATCGGCTGCACCTACAGTTGGAGCGCTTTCCCTCCGGCCGCATCTCTCGGGACGAGAGAAAGCAGCTGGAGTATCTGACGGTCAGTCTGGTGAACACCTTTATGATCGCGGCAATTCAGGGCGGCGTCTATCCGCCGGACGCAAACGCCGCGGCTGACCGCGCCCTGCGCCGTCTCAGCCAGAGCAAGAGCGCGGCAGAGATCCCGCCGATTGTAAACGAGGCGGCCTTGCGTTTGTGCAAAATGGTGCGCGACACCAAACTGCATGACACCGGGAACGTCCATGTGGAAAAGGCGAAGCAGTATCTGTCCACACACCTGACGCAGGAGATCCGCACGGAGGACGTTGCCAAGGCGGTGGGTGTGAGCCCGTATCACTTGAGCCGTCTGTTCAAATCCCTGACCGGTCAGACCTTGCGGGAGTATTTGACCGGCGCGCGAATCGAAATGGCAAAACAGCTTCTTGCCGCCAGCAATCGCAGCATCCCGCAGATTGCCTCCCTGCTCCGTTTTTGCGATCAGAGTTATTTCACGCGCATCTTCCGGCAGCAGACGGGAATGACGCCGGGGCAGTACCGAAAAGAGCATCAACGATAATGAACAGACCGTTTTGGATAGGTTCCAGCTTTTGAACCCCCGTACTCCGGGAAGTGACAAAGCTGGAACCTGTTGTTTTATCTACTGTATCCAATATTTGTGCAACTCGCTAAGTCGGTGGATTCTTATTTAGAGTTGAACTGATTGTCAAACAACTTCTGGAAATGAATAGATAGTATCATTACCAGCTGAAGAGAAAAAACTGAAAGCCTATATTTCCCTTTTTCAGCCGGTACAGCCCGGTAGGAGGGGGAGAGTTTGAGGGGGAACCGTCCCTCTATCTATCTTATGCCGAGATTTTCAAAAAACAGTAAGAATCACGAAGCAGCAAAAACCTTCCTGCGAAGCAAAATCAGAGCGGAAACCAGATCTGATCTTTCTTTCGCAGGTCCTCCCGAAGGATCAGATACCGGATGCGTCGGATTGCCTGCTTTGCAAAGGGCTGAGATTTCGTGAGATCCAGTTCCGCCAGCTTCGTGACCGTGAATTTCTCAGTTTTCCAATCATACACGATCTCGCCCCATTCGCCGTCGTTGTCTGCCTGATAGGCGTAGACAACGGCGGCTTTTGTCTTTTTCAGTCGGTTCAGCTGTACCGTATGCAGAAAGTCACGCTCAACCAGGGTATCTCTCATTTGGTTCAGAGATCGGTAATAGATGTTTTCCGCCGCCTGCGCGGATCGGCGCTTGTTGCGGAGCGCGAGCGCTTGGAAGGTCTGTTTCTCTGCCGGACGGAAACAGTTTTCGCAGAAGCCCAGATGCAGCGATACAATGTCCCGGTTCACGTTTGACAGCGCAGCAAACGGCGGAATGACCATGCTGGACTGTTCAGACTGGAGCAGGCTGTTCTCGGGCTCCCACTCGGGATTTCCGCGTGCAGTCAGGAGCGGATCCTGATTCATTGTTTTTTCAGCATCAAACATTTTCATCACTCCACAT
>CACZGD010000219.1 GCA_902780565.1 Oscillospiraceae bacterium | reverse complement strand
CATGGCCCGCGTCGCTTACAGAGAGGGTTACCCCGAGATCGGCGCTTACTGGGAGAAGGCCGCCTATGATGAGGCCGAGCACGCCGCCAAGTTCGCGGAGCTGCTGGGCGAAGTCCTCACCGACTCCACCAAGAAGAACCTGCAGATGCGTGTGGAAGCCGAGAACGGCGCCACCGAAGGCAAGACCGAGCTGGCCAAGAAGGCCAAAGCTCTGGGCCTTGACGCCATCCACGACACGGTCCATGAGATGGCCCGCGACGAAGCCAGACACGGCAAAGCCTTCAAGGGCCTGCTGGACAGATACTTTAAATAAGAACCTGCCTGTGGCAGAACCTTGTTATTCGCTTGGCTCATAATAAAAATCGTAGCGCGGCTCCGTGAGCCGCCCGTAACGCGATTCCTTATAACGGTTCAACAAAAAATTCAGAAGCAGCTCGTTTCGGGCTGCTTCTGTTTTTTCCGTAAAGCTTTTGTATCTCATCTGATTACCAGAGACGGAAATCACCCCGTGGTGCGGCAGACGAAGACCTGCGGGAAGGATGCTCTCAGCGCTTCCGCCGCCACCTGCGCGTGGGCTTCGTCCTCAAACAGCCCGAAAAACGCCGAGCCGCTGCCGGACATGGCCGCGTAATACGCCCCGCCCGCGTACAGGGCGGATTTGATGACCTCGCCGGAGGGGACCTCGCACAGCGCCTCGAAGGTGTTGCAGGCGTAGGCCAGCGCCTTCCGGTATTCGCCCGCCGCCGCGTAAAAGAGAAATTCGTTGTTGTTGGGGTGGAACAGCTCCGCCGCGCTGTCGAACCGGGCGTATGCCTCCTTTGTGGAGACGTTCTCCTCCGGCTTGACGATCACGACCCACGCCTCAAGGCAGGGGAGCGCCGCCATGACTTCGCCCTTGTTGAGGCACAGCCGCGTCCCGCCCGCCAGGCAGAAGGGCACGTCCGCGCCGATGCGGAAGGCTATATCAAACAACGCCTGTTCCGACAGTTTGCCCGGATAAATCTCCTGCAGTCCCCGCAGCACTGCCGCCGCGTCCGCGCTGCCGCCGGCCAGCCCCGCCTGGGACGGAATGCGCTTTTCGATCCGGATCCGTACCCCTTCCGTGATCCCGGCCGCTTCCGTGAAGAACGCGGCCGCCTTGTATGCCGTGTTCCGCTCGTCGCAGGGGATCGTCCCATTGTCACAGGTCAGCGAGATCCCCGGCGCTTGCGTGGTCTCCACGGTCACGCCGTCGCACAGGTCCACGGTCTGCATGGCGGTGAAAATCCCGTGATAGCGGTCCGGCAGTACCGAAGTGATATCCAGCGTCAGGTTGATCTTCGCAAAGGCTTTTTTCTCAATTCTCATGAAATCTCACTCACTTTCTATCTGCATTGTATCACGTTTGCCGCGTTTTGCAAAGGATAATTGTACTGTTTTTCAATGATAATATCGGAAACGCCTGTTTATCATTTTCGATCGGACTGCTTCATTATTAAAAAATATGGTTGAAAAGCCGTATTGATTAAAATGTATATTTTTCTGTTGAAAACCGCAAAAATGTTGAAAAGTCCGTTCAAGTAATGTCAATTACTTTACCCGACAGCCTTTTAACAATCTTTTTTAGCTGAGTTATTAACATTATCAACCGATTTATCAACAGTCCCCGGGGAGTTTTTGACAACGTAAAGGGAAGCGGCTTTACGCTTAATATTCACGGAAAATGTATGAATGGGACAAACGGTCGAATTATGAAAAATTACCACTTGACACCATCAAAACGTTAAATAATTAACGAATCCTTGCTCTGCAACGCTTCATCGGCATGCCGTCCGGCCGCCTTTCGTTTTTTGCCTCCCGACTTGCTTTTTTGCCGGGCCTGTGCTATAGTGGTGTCAATCGGGCGGGGCGTCTCCCCCGATGAAAGGATCGCAGCGAAAAGATCGCTATGATAAGATCGGAGGACGCCTATGGCGGCAGTCGTAGCGGCGGCGCCGGAAGACGCGCAGGCCGCTCCGCTGCAGAACCTGCTGATGCGTATCGTCCGCTGGTTCTCGTTTCTGGCGGATCTGCTGAAAACGGTATGCTGAGCTTCCCGTATGTATTCTGCCGGTCTTTTCATTGACAGGAATACCGG
>CACZGD010000218.1 GCA_902780565.1 Oscillospiraceae bacterium | reverse complement strand
GAGATATTCTCCCGTCCCCTCACCGGGGATGGGCGGAAGCGCCTCCCGATTCTCGGCCACGCGGCGCAGGACGGCGTTGACCAGTCCCGCAGCCCGCTCGCAGCGACTGTTGCGGCAGAGCTCCACCGTCTCGCTGACGGCGGCCCTGGCCGGGACGCGGTCTAGGAACAGAAGCTGATACACGCCGAGGCGCAGGATGTCCCGCACCGGCGGCTCGAGCTTTGTATGGCAGAAAGCGTCGATATAAAAATCGCAGAGCCGGGCGTTTTGCAGCACGCCCAGACAGAGCCGGGACGCCAGGGCCGCGTCGCGTCGGTCAAGCGCGGCGCTTTTGATAATCGCGTCCAGCGTATCGCCCGACCAGGCGCCGTCCCTGCGGCAGCGCGTCAGCGCCTCCAGCGCGGCCTGCCGGGCGTTTGTCGTTTTGCTCATGACAGCGCGATCTTGTGGCCACGCAGGAAATCCGCGGCGCACATGCGCTTCTTGCCGGGGGCCTGCAGTTCGGTGATCGCAAGGCACTGTCCGTCCGCGCAGGCGATCACAAGTGCGTCGTCCGCTTTGACGACGGCGCCGGGTATTTTGCCGGTTTTGATGTCCGTATACTCTGCGCCGAAGACGCGAAAGCTCTTGCCCTCCAGTTCCATGGTCGCGACCGGCCACGGCTGCAGGCCGTATATATGCTTGACGATTTCCCGCGGGCTCTTGTTCCAGTCTATGGGACAAATGGTTTTATCCAGCATTTTGACGTAAGTGGCCCGGCTGTGATCCTGCGGCGTGCGCGGGGCGGTGCCCGCTTCGATGTTCCGCAGCGTTTTGTCGAGCAGCTCCGCCCCCATGACCATCAGCCGGTCGAAGAGCTCGCCCGCCGTCTCGAATTCGCCGATTTCGGTTTCCTCGGTGTAGATCACGTCGCCCGCGTCCATGTCGTGGGCAAGGTACATGGTGGTCACGCCGGTGGTTTTATCCCCGTTGAGCACTGCCCACTGGATGGGCGCAGCCCCGCGGTACTTCGGCAGGAGTGAGCCGTGCACGTTTACCGCGCCGTATTTCGGCACGGCGAGGATATCGTCCGGCAGGATGCGCCCGTAGGCCACCACCACCAGGATATCCGGCTGCAGATCCTTGATAATTTGAAGCGCCGTTCCGTCGCGCATCTTTTCCGGCTGGAAGACCGGGAGACTGTGCTTCAGGGCAAGCTCCTTGACGGGCGAAAAACTCATCTCCATGCCGCGGCCTTTGGGCTTGTCCGGCTGGGTGAAGACGCCCGCAATGTCATAGTTTTCTTCGATCAGTTTTTGCAGGGAGGCCGCCGCGAAATCCGGCGTTCCCATGAATACGACGCGCATGATTCTCTCCGCCTCACTCGTTGAACTTGCCGCTTTCGAGCTCTTCCTCGGTGAGCATGCGCTCACATTTGGAGGTGAAAACGACGCCCTCCAGATGGTCGATCTCATGGCAGAAGCAGCGGGCGGTCAGGCCCTCTCCCTCCACTTCGAAAAATTCGCCGTTGCGGTCCTGGGCGCGGACCTTCACATGCATGGGTCTTCTCACAAGGCCGTACTCCCCCGGTACGCTCAGGCAGCCCTCGGCACCGTACTGCTCGCCGTCGCTCTCGATGATTTCGGGGTTTACAAGCTCAATGATGTACTCGTCCTCACCCTCGGGGACGTTGGTCTCGAGCACGATGACCGCGCGGCGCAGCACACCCACCTGCGGCGCGGCAAGCCCGACGCCGTTTTCAAGCGCGAGGGTATCCTTCATATCGTCGAGAAGCTGGTGCAGTCTGGGGTTAAAGTCCGTCACCGGGCGGCATTTTTTGTAAAGCCCCGGCTCTTCCTTGGTGAGAATGTTTCTGCGTGCCATGGTTTTCTCCAATCTATATCAGTCGTTTGGGTCATTATCTGCGTAAATCGCCACGTCGGCGAATGCCTTATCCTTACAAAACTCCATCACAACGCCCGCGACGATGCCGCGCAGGCCCTGGTTTGCATGTCCGTAAATCATCACGCGGTAGCGGTAACGGTTATTCACCTTCACAACCGCAAGCGGCGCGGGCCCCAGCACCTCGGCACTCCCGTTTTGGGCGAGAAGGCGTCGGATAGTGGAGGAAAGTCTGAAGACCAGCCTTC
>CACZGD010000217.1 GCA_902780565.1 Oscillospiraceae bacterium | reverse complement strand
CGGCTACAAGACCGCCGGACGGAATCATAACCCGAGACAAAAGGGCCGGAAAGCGCCCCAAATGCCTGGACGAACACACCGACTACCGCTCATAACCCGGAGGTCGTTGGTTCAAGTCCTTCTCCCGCAACCAAACAAATCCCCCAAAATGGCTTAACACCGCCGTTTTTGGGGATTTTTCATTTTCAAAAAAACAAGGCCAAAACCGGGAGATTCCGATCTTGACCCATATTTGACCCATACGGGAATTTTTCCAGCAAATCAGCGGAGCCGTTTTCTGGTTATTTCTATTCTTTGGTTTTGTTCACCATATAATTGTTTCCTTGTTTTTTTCTCTTTGCACTTCCATTTGTTCTCCCACATGTTGGGCACCCACAACCTGATGTTCTGGAATAAATGACTGCTTTCCATTTATGGCCTTTATCGCAAATCCAGTTTATTCTTTGCGAACTTCCCTTTGTAAATTGTTCCGGTAACAATTCTCCGTTTGCTTCGTAATCCCATTCTTTGGCAAGTTGAGGAAACTGTGAAGTCAGATCATTAAACCCATTTACCACAACTTTCCCTGCGCAACAAGGACATTCAACTCCCTTTTTTTCTTGTTGCAGGAGCAGCTTGCCACTCATACCCGCATATATCACATAACCGCCAAATCGTTTTATTGCATCCGGCTGTTATCTCATTTGTTTTAATGATTTTATTGTTTGTGGGAGGAAATTGTAAATAAATTGTAAACAATGCTGATCAGAACAGAAAAAATCCGGATTTGTATCCCTTTTGAAACCCTTTGTGTGTTATAATGTCGGACAGCAATATTGGGGATCGGTCCATCTTACAACTGGGGACAGATAATATGAGAAATGTGTGCAAAACGATTTTACAGCTCGTGCTTCCGCTTGCGCTCGCGTTCAGCGTTCTGCCGGCGATCCCTGTCACGGGCGCGGCGGCGGAGTATACTTCGTGGGAGCAGCTGCAGAACGATATCAAACAGAGCAATCAGACGGAATTCACGCTGACGCAGGATATTTTTGCGCCGGATTCCGTCAGCGGCGCGCTGAATATACCGGGCGGAAAGAATATCGTGCTGGATCTGAACGGTTACACCCTGTCAAGGAACCGTTCCTCGGCGCTCGGCACGGGCCAGGTGGTTTGCGTTCAAAAGAACGCGACGCTGACGGTCCGGGACAGCAGCCGATTGAAAACGGGAAAAATCACAGGCGGCTGGGCGCAGTACAACGGCGCGGGTATTTACGTTTACGGCACGCTGATTTTTGAGAGCGGCTCGGTGACGGGGAACAGATGCGGCGAAAAAGGCGGCGGCATTTTTCTGAACGGCGGCAGCGCCACGATCAGCGGCGGCGTAATCGACAACAACACCAGCGCGCAGTACGGCGCGGGCATTTACTGCGGGGAAAACACGTCCCTCACCATGACCGGCGGTATCCTCCGGAACAATTTCGCGCACAAGGACGGAGGAGCGATCTTCCTGGCGGGCGGCGCCGCGATGAAAGCGGAAAACGTCAACTTCAACTGCAATAAAGCCGAAGGCAAGGGCGCCGCGATTTATTGTGCGAAGGGCAGTTCTGTTTATGCCGTCAAGCCCACTCTTTTCAATAACACCGCGCCGGGGAAAGCCGGATACAATTATGAAAGCTACGCCAACAGCTTTTACAGGGAGGACACCTCGGCCATAAGGTCTTTCACGGTTCTGTCTCCGTGGATCAGAGATTATACGATCTATTCGTCATGGAGTCAGCTGAAAAGCGATATCGAAAGCGGCAAAAACAAGAAAATCATTTTATCGCAGGATCTTGTCGCTTCTTCTTCGGATAAAGAAATAACAATCGCGCATACATATCAGGTTACTGTGGACCTGAACGGCTTTTCCCTTGACAGAAATATGAGCAAGGCAGTCGACCACGGCGGCGTTTTCCGCGTAGAGCCCTTCAGCAAGCTGACCGTCGTCGACAGCAGCGGAAACAACAGCGGCAAAATCTGCGGCGGCTACTCCGTCAACGGCGGCGGCATCTGCAACCACGGCGAGCTGGAGTTCAGGGGCGGCACGGTGACAGGCAACCGCGCCAGCAAGGACGGCGGCGGGATCCTGACGAGGAAATATGGAGGTCCATACGCAAAGCTGGATCTCACAGGAGGCATTATAAAGGATAACAAAGCGAATTACGGCGGC
>CACZGD010000216.1 GCA_902780565.1 Oscillospiraceae bacterium | reverse complement strand
CACACGGACGGCGTCGTCACCCTCGACGTCAGCGGCAACCCCCTGCTGGAGCTGCTCGATACAGAGCTGTGCAACATTACCGAGCTGGATCTGACGCACAACCCCGCGCTGAAAAAACTGTACCTTCTCTGCGCGGGACTTACCTCGCTGGACCTCAGCGGCTGCCCGGCGCTGGAGGAACTGCTGATCGAAAGCCCCCTCGAAGCGCTGGACCTCAGCGCCAACGAAAACCTCGTTCTCCTCGTCTGCTGCGGCGTCAAGCTGCCCGCGATCACCTTCGGCAATCACGCCGCGCTGGAGATCCTTGAATTGAACGGTTCGACCTTTGAGACCTTCCCCGATCTCAGGGCGTTCCCCAACCTGACCGATCTTCGCGTGGAGGGCTGCGGGCTTGACAATCTGGATCTCAGCGGCAACCCGAAGCTGAGCGTCCTCTTCTGCACCGGGAACAACTTCGATACGCTCGATCTTTCCGGCTGCCCCGCCCTGGCGGAGCTTGCGAAAAACGGGGAACGCCGGGACGATTACGACGAAAACGATAACGGGATCGCGTCCTGGTATTTCGGCTCGGAGGAAGAATCCGGTTATTTTCACACCGACTTCGGCGTGGAACTGATCACCGAGGCGAAAGAGGAGCTTCCCGCGCCGCAGGATCCCGTCGCCGACCCGCAGAACGAGCAGAATGAGCAGACCGACGGCGCATCCGACCTGTGCCAATGGGACGGAAAGGACCACGGGACCTCTTTCTGCGGCAAGCTCACCGCCTTCTTCCACGCCATCCTCTTCTTCTTCGCCCGTCTGTTCGGGACCCGATAAAACCGCCGACGCATCGTCGGACGGAACCGGAAAGGAATCATAGACAGATGAAACGAACCGCCAGAAGAACGATCACGCTGATCCTCGTCCTCGCGCTGACCGCGGCGCTGAGCGTCAACGCCTTTGCCATGCAGATCTTCGTGCGCACGCTGACCGGCAAAACGGTCACGCTGGAGGTGGAGAGCAACGACACCATCGAAAACATCAAGCAGAAAATACAGGAAAAAGAGAATATCCCGCCGGATCAGCAGCGGCTGATCTTTGCCGGAACACAGCTTGAGGACGGCAGAACACTGGCCGATTACGATATCCAAAAAGAAAACACCCTGCACCTTGTACTGCGGATCAGAGGCGGCGAAGAGGTTGCGTTTACGTCAGAGCGTTTCCCCGATGCGAATTTCCGCGACTATCTCAAACAGTTTGATACGGACGGCAGCCTTGCACTGAGCAAAGAGGAATGCGAAGCCGTAACGGAGATCGACACATGGAGCGCAGGCGTTGCCGTATACGACTATACCGGCACGGAGCTGTTTCCTAATTTAAGGAAGCTACACTGTAAACCGGTAAACGCTGCGGTCACGCTGAACCTTTGCGGGAATCCTGCGCTGGAGGAACTGTACTGCCGAGGCAACACGCTTGGGACGATAGATCTCAGCGGCAACCCGGCGCTGAAAAAACTGGATCTTTGGGGCAGCGCGGTTTCATCTCTCGACGTTTCCGAAAATGCTGCGCTGACGTATTTGCACGTAGGTGAAACAGGGCTGCAGACGCTGGACGTTTCCCGTAACCGTGCGTTGATAAAACTGTACTGTTTCGGCAATTCGCTTACCACGCTGGAGCTCAGCGGCAATCCGGCGCTGGACCTCCTGCTTTGCAGCGAGAACCCGCTGCAGTCACTGGATCTCAGCGGCGCCCGCGCGCTCAGATACCTCGATATCACGGATTGCGCGCCGATCGATACGCTGGACGTTTCCGCCTGTCCGCTGCTTGCCGACGCGGTATTGAACGGTGATGTTGAAGGACTTGATTTTTATTATTCCGGGGTGGAAGAGATAACGAAAGATTCCGTCAGTATCGATTACATGCGGGGATTGACCTTCATCACAGACAGCATCGTGATCTCTTTTGACGTTTCCGGCGGCGAAGGCTCCGTCAAAACACAGTTGGTGCGCCCCGGCGGCGTCCTCGCCCTGCCGGAATGCGAGGTCACCCCGCCGGAGGGCAGGCAGTTCGCGGGCTGGCAGGTCGGCGAGACCGTATATCAGCCCGGCGATGAGCTCGCGCCGACGGAAAACGTGGAAATGGCCGCCGTCTGGGAGGACGTTCCCGCGCCGGAGGAGCCCGCCGATAATGGCCCCAAAGGGTTTTCCTTCTTCGGCTGGCTCATAGCGCTCTTCAAGCGGATCCTGGCCTTTTTCAAAGGGCTCTGTGCTTAAGCCGGTATAAATCCTTTTTTTGCAAAAAAACAGTAAAACGATCTGCGCTTGCCGTTCAGCGGCAGGGGGCAGATCGCTTTTATTCGGCAAAAAACCGATTGTTCCCTGTTCATAAATCAGGGAAGATTTGAGGGGTTTCTATTTATGGTTGACCTCAGTCAATGTTTCTGATATATACAACAGTTTCATAGGCATGTCATAAAATGGTCCGCCTAAACAAAGAAATACCTGCGCGGATCCGGTTCGCGCAGGCAGATCAAGGATTCAGGTCTATCACGGTTTTCCCTTTCTTCTTGGCAAGGTCTCTGAATTTTGCGGCGCCGCCAAAGGAACGGGTGACATAGGTAACAACGATATCGCTATGGTCGATCATCCATTTGTTGCGGTATTCGATGGCAAAACGACGCGGGACGGTTTCGATCCCCTCCGGCAGAAGGGTATGGTCGGGATCATATAGCGGAGCCTTTTCACTCGGAAGGTACGCCAAAACGATTTCATATCTGATCCCGTGGGACTGTTCCAATTCCGCCAGCAGACTGCGCGCCATGACATCGAAATTGCCTTGGTTCCCAACATAAAACTGCTTAACGCCCTGACGCTCGATCAGATCCAATAACACCTGCCGAAGGGCGGGTTTTATCTTTGGCGGCGCGTCGCGGTGCCCGAAAAAAGTGCATATCATAACTGTCCCTCGTTTAATATATGTTATGTTTAATATATGTTATGTTATATAATATAACATATATTTTCACAACAAAACAAGGGAAAATAATGATGAGGTGATTTCTGTGAAAGATAAGCTCATCATTACCAAAAAGGGCGTCAAGGGCGAGGACGGTTACAAGGTTTTTTCTATTCGGATCAAGGACGAGCTGGTGGAAAAACTGGATCAGCTTGCGCAGCAGACGAATCGCTCCCGCAACGATCTGATCAATACGTTGCTTGATTTTGCCGTCGAACATAGTGAAGTTGAAGATACTGACGAATAGGAAACAGCGCTTCCGAACTGTGCAAAGCTCGGAGGTTGTTTTATCGAAACGGGTAATGCTGATAATGAGGGATATGCAATGGAGTATTCTGAACTGTATGTGAAGCGCATCCGCAGCCTGTGCAAGAGCAGAGGGATCGCCATC
>CACZGD010000215.1 GCA_902780565.1 Oscillospiraceae bacterium | reverse complement strand
AGGATGCTCAGCAATACGCTGAGGGGTTTACGGATGGATGTGTGTTTCATAGAAAAACCTCCTATCATTATTTATGATCATTGTATAATGAAGCGATAATAAAAACAAGGGAGTGTTCCATTTTGGAACCCCCGTTGTTTTGAAGAAGATCCTGTTTTATTTTTCCGCCGGGATCGTCACCTTCACCGTCGTTCCGCCGCCCTCGCGCGGCGAGATCTCCAGCCGGCCGCCGCACATCAGCGCCAGCCTTTGCCGGATATTTTTGAGGGCGGTGTGCGGCTTGCCGTCCTCGGCGGGCGCGAAGCCGACGCCGTCGTCCTCCACGGCGATCTCGCTCCCTTCATCTGTCAGCCGGGTGGAAACGGTGATATGGAGCGGCTCGCCGCTGCTTTTCATGCCGTGCTTCACGGCGTTTTCCACGATGGGCTGCAGCGTCAGCGGCGGCACGCGGAACATGGTGTGGGGCGTATCGAAGCGGACAAAGAGGCAGTCCTCGAACTGCGCCTGCTCCACGGCCAGGTAAGCGCGGGTATGCTCCAGCTCATCGCGGAAGGGGATGACGTTTTCGCTGCCGATCGCGGTGAAATTCCTGCGCAGATAATTTGTGAAATCCAGCGTGACCTGCTTTGCCTTTTGCGGATCCTGATCGCAGAGGTAATAGATGCCCATCATGGTGTTGCAGATAAAGTGCGGGCGCAGCTGCAGCACCATCACGTCGGCGCGCTGCCGGGCGATCTCGCGCTGCTGGCGCATATACTGTTCCACGTTATCCGCGTGGATAAATCTTCGTCTTCGGATCAGACCGGCGATATTGAGGCACATGATCACGGCCAGCGGCGCGATCAGCGCGGGAAACCACGGGCCGCGGACGAACTGACACTCCGGCGTGACGAAGCCGAACGTCTCCGTAAACGGCACGGAAAACAGCATGAGGCAGAATACGCCCCACAGCGCCGCGACGGCGCGCGGCAGCGGGCTGCCTTTGACGCTTTCGCCGCAGGCGCGCAGCAGGAAGAACGTCGGCAGCAGCGCGAGCACGGAGAAAAGCAGGAATTCGGCGATCGAGACCGCTATCAGCGCGTTCACCATCGCGGGGTCGTCGTATATGATCATATCGACGACGAGCACCACGACGTACAGGAACAGAAGCGAAAAGAACGCAATGAAATAGCGCCTGTTCCACCGGTCGAGCGCCGGCATAAAAGCGGAAAAGGCGACGCCGATCGCCATCATCGCCAGCAGCGCGCCGCAGACCATATAGCTTGCCAGAACGCCCCACTCGATCACAGCGCCTCACCTCCCGTCCAGAACGGATATCTCAGATTGTTGAGCTGCTCTTTCACGCCCTCCGGTGTGATAGGCTTGAGCATGAAGCCGCTGGCGCCCGTGCTCCATGCGTCAAGCGCGTAATCGCAGTAGGCCGTCAGATAGATAATATTGGTGCGCGGATAGATCCGGAGCAGCGCGCGGCACAGATCCAGCTCGCTTTCGTTCCGGAGCTCAATATCCAGAAAGGCAAGCGAAACACGGTTCGCTTTTGCATAGGCGACCGCTTCGGACGGATCGGTGAACCCCGTGACGTTTGCGTGGGGAAAGACCTCCTCCAGCACCGGCAAGCCGCCGGTGAGGATCAGCTTCCTGTCGTCCACCATGATGACGTTCGGGCGCTCGCTGCTCTGCGCGGCGGCGGAGAGCAGCACGTTCGCGTCTGCTCCCAGAACCTCGGCGAGCCGGGAGAGCATCACGGCGTCCGGCAGACGGTAGCCGTTTTCCCACCGGGCCACCGTGGAGCGGGTCACATACACTTTATCCGCCAGCGCCTGCTGGGAAAGCCTTCTCTCCATCCGTAGTTTTTTCAGAGTATCAGGAAAATACTGCTTCATGATTTCTTTTTCTCCATGATATTTCTAATCATTTTACCGTTATGGGTACAGTATAACATATAATGAAAATAAAAGGAAACATTTTTGCAGTTTTTTTTGGTTCATCACGGATTTTTGTGGGATGAAGCAAAATGAAAAGCTTTCGGTCCAGCCTTTTTCAAAAGGCTGGCGAGGTCTCGGGGCGGAGCCCTGAGTCGCCTGCCGCAGCGGGCGAAATCCCTGCGCTTCTTCTGCAAAGACAGGGGACGGTTCCTTGTCTTTGCCTGTCATTCGCATAGTGGTATCTAAATCATAAACAAATTCTACCCGTATTTCAACCCTTGCGCTGAAAAAGAAAACCGCCCACGGAACCGTGAGCGGCGAATAGACAAATAACTTGTTATCTCTTGGAGAACTGGGGAGCACGACGGGCGCCTCCCCGACCATACTGCTAAGATTTATTGAGCCGCAATCCCTTGAAAAATAAAGGGCACTGAAAAAAGCTTGTATTCCGTTATTGGCATGCAGGCTTTTTTCATTTTCCGGTTTTTCAGTCGAAAAAATCGGAATAGAAGAAGAAAAACCGTGATTTACGCGGGCAATGTATTGATAATTCTCTTGAAATTTACCACGTAAGCCGTAAAAAATGCCTGCAATCGCATCGCTGATAAGCCCGTGGAATCTGCTCGCTGCAATCCATGGGCTGTTTTCATTTCTCCATTCTTTTCTTCTATCCGATGCCTGATTTCAAGTTTTTCTCGAAATTCTTCGCTTTCCTCAAAATCAAGTCGTTCCCGGTGTACGTTGCTTACCTTGGTAATACTGCCGAATGAATGGAAAAGCCGATTTCGTCACCGTTTCCGGCAAGGTCAATAACAAAACAAACCCGCTCGCCCTTTATGAACGCTGCGGGTTTTCGGAAAAAGTGATTTGGCACGTTTTATCAAAACAATAGTGCAATACAAATCCTAAAAAAATTTGCCCGGCATATCGAAATAATACGCCGGGCAGCGCTATTTATACGTAAATCAATTCATGGTTTACGATTTCGGTTGCGCGGTTGAGGATTGAATTCATACGTTGGACCCACTCCATTTGGTTTTCCGCTTTGAGCTGTTCGGTAACACATTCCTGT
>CACZGD010000214.1 GCA_902780565.1 Oscillospiraceae bacterium | reverse complement strand
GGCTGGACGCTGAACGCCGCGCTTTCCCCGTCCTCGGACCCGGACGTGACCGCCATTGCGCTCACGGCGCTGTCCGGCTTTCGGGGGGACCCGACCCCCTATCCGGTCGGGGATGCGACCCTGACCGTGAACGAGGCGATCGAGGCGGGGCTTGCCCGCCTGTCCGCCATGCAGCAGGCGGACGGCGGCTTCATTTCCTACGGCACCAAAAACGCCGAATCCGCCGCGCAGGTGATCCTTGCGCTCACGACCCTGGGGCTGGACCCCGAAACGGACCCGCGTTTCGTCAAAAACGGGCGCTCGGTCGCGGACGCCCTGCTCTCGTTCCGCCTGCCGGACGGCGCCTTCACCCACGCCTTTGAAGCGGACCCCGCGAACCCCGGGGCGACCGCCGGGCAGTATAACGGCATGGCGACCGATCAGGCGCTGCTGGCGCTGGTGGCGCTGCGCCGCGCCGGGGCGGGGCAAAGCGGCGTGTTTGTGTTATCTCAGCCCGCCGCCCGCCTGACCGCAAACGAGATCTTCCGCAGGCTGATCCGGCTGCTGCTTGCCGCGCTGCGCCTGCTCAGGACATGATGATGAAACACGCTGTTTTTGAAAAAAGACGTGCGCGCCGGGGTCTGTCGCTCCTTGCCGCGCTGCTGGCGTTCACGCTGACCCTCGCGCTGCCGCTGCCCGTTTTTGCCGGCTCCTACCGCGATCTCGCGCTGGCGCTGATCGACGCGGCGGGGGAGGGGGAGGGGCTGCTTCGCGCTAAGGCGTCCGCCGCCGGGACCACCGCCGGGGACTGGTACGCCGTCGCGGTCGGTTCGCTTGGGACCGAGGACCCCGCCCCCTACGCCAACGCCCTTGCGGGGGCTGTCCGCGCCCGGTATGCGTCCGAGGGCGGGCTTTCCGCCACCAAAGCCACCGAATACCACCGCGTGGCGCTCGCGCTGGCTGCTCTCGGGTACGACCCCGCCGCCGTGCCGCTGGAAAACGGCGAGACCGCCGACCTGCTCACGGACGGCGTGTTCACGTTCCCGAACGTGGGGCGGCAGGGCGTGAACGGGCAGATCTTCGCCCTCATGACCCTTGCGGCGCTTGGAAGGACGGCGCCCCGCCCCGAAGCGAACACGGACGCGCCGCGCCTGACCGCTGCGCTGCTGGAGAAACGGACCCCGGACGGGGGCTGGTCCCTTGCGGGGCAGACCGCCGACCCGGACGTGACCGCCATGGCGATCACGGCGCTTTGCATGGCGGGGCAGGACCCGGCGGGGGAGGCGATCGCCGCCGCGTTCGAGGTCCTGTCGTCCGCGCGTACCCCGTCCGGCGCGTTTGCCGGGCGTGAGGGCGAAACGTGCGAGACCGCCGCGTGGGTGGTCCTTGCCCTGCTTGCCGCCGGGCGGGACCCCGATAACGATCCCGCCTTCACCGTGGGCGGCGTTTCCGCCGTGGATGCCTTTCTCGCCTTTCGCCGCTCGGACGGGACCTTTTGCCATACCCTGACCGACGACGCGCACGACGCCGCCATCACGAACGCCGAGGCGCTGCTTGCCCTGACTGCCCTGACGAAGCGCGCGGCAGGGGAGCCGTTTTTGCTCGATTTTACCGGCAAGGCGCTGCAGCCCCTCGATCCCGCAAGCGCTGTTGCCCCCGACCCCGACCCGGACCCCGCGCCCGTAACAGAGCCCGCAGCCCGGAAGATCATCGTTACCGGGGTCGCCGTCGCCGTGATCGTGATCGGCGCGGCGGCGCTGTATATCCGCAGACGGAAGCGGAGAGGGTAGGGGCAAGGGACGGGGACGGAATGCAAAATACAAAATACAAAATACAAAATATCGGTTGCGGCTGGCCGCGATTGAAAAAAAGTCGGGGACGGAAAACGTTGACGCAAACGGAGCCGGGCGGCGGTGGTTGTTTTGTAGGGGGCGGCGTCCCGACGCCCCGCGAAGGAATTGTTCCTGTCGTTGCAAAACGTTCAGGCGACGAACCGGGTATATAACGATACAATGCTAATTTTGGGGAATTCGCCGATTTGCCGGATTCGGTCGTATGTACCGTATTCCGCGTACAGACCTGACCGGTAGTACGGCTGCCCACAGCCGTTTTTGTGCCTTGCTGTGGGAGGGATGAATCCCGGCGGAAAATGTTGACGGATGACGGACAATGTAAACATCCGGGATGATGCCCTCCCCGGCAAGGGGCAACCGACGGAATTGTTCCCGGCGTTGC
>CACZGD010000213.1 GCA_902780565.1 Oscillospiraceae bacterium | reverse complement strand
GAGGGCCGAGGGCCGGGGGCCGAGGGTCGGGACCTGCGGTCGGCATTCTAAGAAGGGCCGGAGGCCGAGGGGCGGGACCTGCGGTCGGCATTCTAAGAAGGGCCGGGGACCGGGGGCCGGGGGCCGAGGGTCGGGACCTGCGGTCGGCATTTAATTCGGTGAAGGTCCGGCAAAAGTGATGAAGTACGTTTAGATTTGTGATTGGGGATCAACATGGCAATTGAAAGTACAAAAACATGGGTGTTGGGGAAGCAGATCGCTGTTGAGACATACAAAATCTGTGCGCTTCTGCCAAAACATGAGACATATGCGTTGTCTGATCAGATGAGACGAGCTGCTGTCTCGATCCCTTCCAATATCGCCGAAGAATATGGGAGGGAAACCACAAAAGAATATGTTAAATTCTTATCTTATGCCAAAGGCTCCGTCATGGAACTGAAAACTCAAATACAGATCGCTGTTGATATTGGATATTTTACAAAAGAACAATCTGCAAAGCTGCTTTTAATGTGTGATCAGGAAGTGAATATGCTTTCCTCTCAAGTGGTATCATTAACGAATAAAACTCCGGAAGATGGAGATATATGCAAATAATAATCGCGGCAAAGCCCCGTCCGATTCTCGTTCCTTAAACCCCGGCCCCCGGCCCTCAGCCCTCGGCCCTCGGCTCACGTTACGCAATCCCTCGGCCCCCGGCCCTCGGCCCTCGGCCCACGTTACGCAATCCCTCGGCCCCCGGCCCCCGGTCCTCGGCCCACGTTACGCAATCCCTCGGCCCTTTCTCAAAACCCGATTTCCGGATAAGGAGGAAAAAAATGTCTACCGTACGCCCCTTTGCCGCGATCCGGCCGGTGCCGGACGCCGCCGCCGCCATTGCGGCGCTGCCTTATGACGTGATGAACACAGAGGAGGCGCGGCTTCGCGCCGAAGCGAATCCCCGCACCTTCCTGCGGGTGGACCGCGCGGAGGTGGATTTCCCCGCGGGGCAGGACCCCTACGCCCCCGAAGTCTACGCCCGCGCCGCCGAAAACCTTGCCGCCTACAGCGAGCAGGGGCTGTATCGGGAGGAGCCCTCCCCGCGCTATTATATCTACCGCCAGACCATGAACGGCCGCAGCCAGACCGGGATCGTGGGCACGGTGAGCGTGGACGAATACCTTGACGGCACGATCCGCCGTCACGAGCTGACCCGCGCCGAGAAGGAGGCCGACCGCATCCGCCACGTGGACGCCTGCGACGCGAACACCGGGCCCATCTTCCTCGCCTACCGCCACGCGCCCGCCATCGCCCGGCTGATCGCCTCCTATGTGACGCGCGAACCGGAATATGATTTCGTCAGCGAGGGCGCGGTCGGCAACACCGTGTGGGTCGTGGACGAAGCGGATAACGGGACCCTGCGCGAGGCGTTCCGGCAGGTGCCGCGCCTGTATATCGCGGACGGGCATCACCGCGCCGCCTCCGCCGTGAAGGTGGCGCTCATGCGCCGCGAACAGTTCCCCGATTACGACGGCACGGAGGAATTCAACTTCTTTCTTGCCGTGCTGTTCGACGCGAGTGAGCTGGAGATCATGGACTATAACCGCGTGATCCGGGACCTGAACGGGCAGACGCCGGAGGAGGTCCTTGCCCGCCTCGGCGCGAGCTTTGAGGTGTCGCCCGCGGACGCGCCCGTCGCCCCCGAACGGCGGCACGTGTTCGGGATGTACCTTGATAACCGCTGGTACCGCCTGACGCTGAAGGACGGCGTCGCCGACGAAACGGACCCCGTGGCGAGTCTGGACGTGAGCCTCTTGCAAACGCTCGTGAACGAGCCGATCTTCGCCATCGGCGACCCGAGAACCGACCCGCGCATCGACTTTGTGGGCGGCATCCGGGGGCTTGACGAGCTCAGGCGCCGCTGCGAAACGGATATGGCGCTGGCGTTCTCCCTGCACCCCACGTCCATGGAGGAGCTGATGGCCATCGCGGACCAAAACCTCATCATGCCCCCGAAGTCCACGTGGTTCGAGCCGAAGCTCCTGTCCGGCCTGTTCGTGCACCGGCTGCGCTGAGGGGCTTTCCCGGCGCAAAAAAACGCCCATGCCGCCGGGAAAGCGTAAAAAAACTTGCAAAAAAGACGTAAATTCCCAAAGTAAGTTCCACAGTTGGATACCGGTGGAAGATACATTGGGAAATAAAGGAAATTAGTGTGGGAAAAAGAGAAGATGCACAGAAA
>CACZGD010000212.1 GCA_902780565.1 Oscillospiraceae bacterium | reverse complement strand
AAAACAGACCGTTCGCAGGCTGAAATCCGCCCCAAGGAACGTGTTCCATCTCCCCGAAAACGACCCTGTTGAGCGACAAAAAAACAATCAATAATAATCCGGAATCTTCCGAAAATCACCAAAAACAAAGCGGACATTACAGATTATTCTGTTGAAAAATACTGCGGAATTTGCTATACTGTCACCGTAAAAGTGAATGATTGATATTTAACAAAGAAAACGGTTAAGCTAACAGGAGGTTCCCCATGTCGAAAAAGGCGATTCTATCATTGTTCCTTGCCGTTATCATGGTGTTTTCGGCTGTTATGCCCGCTTTTGCGGCAACGCAAGGCAAAGGCGTCCAAACGGGGACGGCAGCGGCAGCTTCTGCCGATGATGAAAGTGTCGGCGACCGTATCGTTGCTTCCATCCGTGACTTCTTCGCGTGGATCAAGGCGCTGTTTGTCCGGTTCTTTCCCTGTCTGAAGGATTCATCGGTAAAAATGTATCCGACAGAGAGCGTGCGCGAAACGTACGGTGAAGCCGTGGGCGGGATCAGGAATTACACGGATTACGGCTTTGACGAGGTGGAAGCGGCTCCGCTTGCCAACGTATTCTTTGACGACATAGAAAGTCTTGACGGTCTTTCGGAGGGAAATGCCGAACTGTCCGACGCATCCGGCGCAGAGCTTGTCTCCGGCCGCTTCGGTCTGCGTAAGGCGCTGGAATTTACATCGCCGGACACTTATCTGACTCTGCCCGATATGGGACAGCAGGACGCGCTGACGATTTCCATGTGGGTCAATATCCATGACCTGCAGACGAGAGCGAACACCGACGAGCCGCGCGTCAGCACGCTGCTCGACACTAAGACCGGCGTGGGTCGCGTCACGCTGAAATTCGTTCACACCGGTACGCCGAGCTATGAGAACGAAGCGGGCGAAGCCGTGATGGGCACAAACAGCACAAGGCTGGTCTTTTTCGTTGCGGGCAATACCGGAGGACAATACGACGAAAGCTCCGTCTGCGCGAATAACACGCAATTCTTTAATTTTGAATATGACCTGTGGGAAGATTTCGTTGGGTACCATGATGATTGGGTCGTTCACCCGGAGGGGCACTGCTGGTTCCATATCGGCGTCGTTTACGAGCCGGACAAGGGCGACGTGACCTTCTATCATTGCGGAAAATTCGATTCCACAAAGCATTTTGACTCTGCGGTCAAACCGGCGCTCAACGGCGTCAGGATCGGCGCGGGGTATGACAAAAATGAATCCTTTGACGGTATGGTGGATGATATCCGTCTTTACGGCGAGGCGCTCACGCAGGAGGATATGGACATTCTCGCGGACTTTGAGCGGGATATGTGGGTAAACCGCACGATTTCGGATTGGCAGGAAAGCGATACCGTTTTGTACGTAAACGGTGAAACGGGCAGCGACCTGAACCCCGGCACGGCGGACGCGCCCTTCGCCACGGTAAAGAAAGGCGTGGAGTCGATCTCCGCGCCCGGCACAAGGCTTGTCGTCGCGCCCGGCTTATACCGCGAAAACAGCATCAATCTGAGGGCAAACGGCACGGAAACGCAGCCCGTTATCATTGAAGCCGAAAATCCCGGCGAGACCGTGATCTCAGGGTCGGTTCCCTTCGACGGTTGGGAAAAGACGAATGACGAAAGCATCTATGAAAACGACTGGCGCTATGATTACCCGTTCCAGCCCGGCACGCCCGGCAATGAGATCATCGGCAGGTCGGATCTGATCATCCTTGACGGCAAACCGATCCAGCCTGTTCTCACGCGGGACGAACTGCAAAACGGCTCCTACTATATAGACACAAAAGCCGGCAAAGTGTATCTGAAAACGGATAAGGATCCCGAAAGCTGCGTGATCGAACGGGGTCTTGCCGGCGAGTACGGCTCCGGCGCGCACATCCTCGATACGAACAGCAGCGAATACGTCGTCTTGCGCGGCTTGACCTTTACGAACTGCGCCGGGCGAATCTGGGACAGATCCATGGTCAACATGGGCAAACCGCAGCACGTTCTGGTGGAGGACTGTGTATTCAACAACGCCGGCACCTCGGGGCTCGGCTTCGACCACGGCTCGAATGACAGAACGACCGAGGACGTCCTTGTTCGCCGCTGCTCCTTTGACGCCGACGGAACAGGCGGCATCGGCGCAGGGTTCCGGAGCATGAATTTCGTCGTTGAGGACTGCGGGTTTACGAATATCGGCAAAAAGATCGATTGGGGCAAATACGATTCGCCGGATCCCGCCACGACGAAAATGATGGTATGCAAGAATATCACATGGCGCGGCTGCTATTT
>CACZGD010000211.1 GCA_902780565.1 Oscillospiraceae bacterium | reverse complement strand
GACTATGTGCTGGCGTTTGCGAAAGAAAACGGGTGCTATAATGTGACCCTGAACGTATGGGCTGGGAACGACAGCGCGCTCCGATTCTATCAGCATCAGGGCTTGACCATGCAGAAATACGGCATGGAAGTCATTCTGTAACCAGAAAAAGGAAGCATATAAAATGGACAGAAAATTCGGCTGGACGACCCTTGGCATCATTGGTTTTATCTTCGCGCCCCTTGGCGCGTTCTTTATCGCTTTGGGCGTGCTGCTCTTTGCCGTGAAAGCAGGCACTGAGCCGGAAGACCCGATGGTGTTCCTCTCCGTCTTTGGCGGGATGGGCCTGATCTTCTGCCTGATCGGCCTGAGTTTTTTAGGCGTTGACCTTCGCCGCAGGAACGCGATGAAGCGCGCCTTGGACGGCGGCGATTACGTGATGGCGAAGATCGTGGGCACGCAGCCCAAGCTGAACGTCAACATGAACGGCTCGCATCCCTTTGTGGCGGAATGCCACTGGACGAATCCCGACACGGGGGAGACCCATGTGTTTTACAGCCGTTATCTGTACTTTGACCCGACCGATATGTTTACCTCAGACGAGGTGCCGGTGTACATCGACCGCATGAATGAAAAAGTGTTCTTCGTGGATATCGACGCCGTCCTGCCGAAGGTCGTCGTTCACCGCTGAATAATGACAGGGTGAATCCAAACGTGGAGCAGGAGAACCGCGAAATCAACGCTTTGGCGGAATAAAAAAGGAGCCCCATGCGGGGCTCCTTTCCTTATGGTCTGTTACTCTTTCACCGTGCCGTCAGCGTTGAAAAGCGGCAGCTTTTCGAGGTAGATAATATCGTCGCGCTGCGTGGCGTCGCCTTCCGCCAGAATCGCCATGCGGCCCACGACTTTACCGCCCGCCTGATGCACCAGTTCTTCCACAGCGCGCAGGGATTCGCCGGTGGAAATCACGTCGTCCACGATCAGCACGCGCTTGCCCTGCATGAAATCCACGTCGTCCTGGTCGATGCAGAGCATCTGTTCCTTGGCGGTGGTGATGGAATTCACCTTCACGGTGAACACGTTCTTCATGTACAGCTTGGGGGATTTGCGGGCCAGCAGATAGCGGTTGGTGCCCGCCTGCCGCGCCATTTCATAGGCCAGCGGAATTCCCTTGGATTCGGCGGTGATCAGCACGTCGTACTCCGGCGCTTTTTTCAGCAGCTCGCGGGCGCAGGCAATGGTCAGCTCCACGTCGCCGAAAATCACGAACGCGCCGATGTACAGCTCGTCAGTCACTTTGCACAGCGGCAGATCGCGCGTCAGCCCGGCGACGTGCATCGGATAGGTCATGCCCATGGAAAAAGCCTTCTCTCAATTTTATTCGTAACAAATCGTTACTGTTTATTTTAACAGGCTTGATGCGCGTTTGTCAATCGTTTTTAAGCATAATTATGGGGGAAGAAAAAACGGATGCTCCTGCCGGATGAAACTTTTTTCCGTATGGTATTTTACGGGGAATTATGTTATAATTTGGCTGGCCGGAGGCGGCGGCTTTCCCTGTCCGGATTTCCGTCCAAACAAAGGAGGACGTTTATGCGTAAGCCTGTTTTCCGCGTTTGCTTTTTTTTGATGCTTGTCTGTCTTTTTTCGTTGCCGTTTGTATCCGCGCTGGCGATGGAAAGCACCTGCCCATTGTCCTTTGATGTCTCCGTTACCCTGGTTTCGGGGGAAAAGGAGCTGAGCGTGTACAGCGACACGGGGAAAACGGAGCGTGTCGGCAGGCTGACAAAAGGCACGGCCGTCCGGGTGATCGGCGCGGAAGGACGCTATCTGCACATCGCTTTTGACGACGTGGAGGGCTATGCTCCGAAAAACAAGCTGCGGCTGAGGGTGACGGAAAGCGAGGAATCGCGCGACGGCAGCGCCGTGACCGACCTGGCGCTGGACACGTATCTGTTCACATCCACGTCCAAAGCAAAAACCATGGCAATCAGCGGTACGATAGAAACGCCGTCTCCGCTGGACACGATGTATTTTTACCTGTGGGACGAGCGGCTCCAGCGCGTGGAGCAAACCGTGATCCTGCCGGTAAACGAACCGGCAAAGCGGCTGGATATTCACGACGTATGCAAAAAGATCGAGTTTTCTTCCGTGACCGCGGGACGGAAAACGCTGGTGATTTCCGGCTCCTCAAACGGCGGCACGGTGAATTTGTTTCGGGCACCGGTGTACGTCTGCGGCGCGTTCAAGCCGGTTCGGAATATCAATAGCGATTGCAAATTCTCCGCAGGCACAAATAAGAAAAACGGCTCGGGCCGCAGCTGGACGCCGTCATCCTCCCGGCAG
>CACZGD010000210.1 GCA_902780565.1 Oscillospiraceae bacterium | reverse complement strand
GTTGTTCTCAAGATGAGATTTCTCGCCGTAATAATAGAAAATATTCAGATGACGATCCCTCAAACCATTGTATTTCATGATTGAATCCTCCCATTGAATTACGGTTTCGGTTTATTCTTCCGCGCTGCCTTCGTTCTTCTGCGGGATCTCGATCTTGCCGTAGAGGGAACCGGCGCTGTCTTTTCTGGGTTCGCGGGTCACGGCCGGTTGGTAGGCCTCTTTCTTGCGGTAGCCGCCACCGCCTCTGCGGTCGCCGCCGCGTCCGCCGCCGCGATTGCCGCCGCGGTAATTGTCGCGCTTGTTATAGCCGCCCTTGTTGGGGTTGGTGGGGGAGACGCCCTCCTCCAGCGCGATGATCACGCGCCTGCCGGAATCCACGCCGGTGGAGAAGGAGGTGACGCCCTCGATCTGCTGGATGGCGGTGTGGATGATGCGGCGCTCATAGGGGTTCATGGGCTCCAGCGCCACGTTGCGGCCGTACTTCAGCACGGTGCGGGCGTTTTTGGCGGCCAGCTGACGGAGATTGTCGTTGCGCTTTTCCCTGTAGTTGCCCACGTTGACGGACACCTTGCGGTGCTTGTCGTCGGAAAGGCCCTTGTTGATGGAAAGGCGCAGCAGGTACTGGATCGCGTCAAGGGTCTCGCCCCTTCTGCCGATCAGCGCGCCGTCTTCCTTGCCGCAGTCCACGGTGTAGATATACTCTTTTTCGTTTTCCTCTTTGACGAGGGAGAATTTCGCGTCTTCAATGCCGATGCCGGCCACGATCGCCTTCAGATAATTGGCGGCCGCGTCGTTTTCGTCGATGGGCAGTTCCGTATATACGGGCTCCGGGATGTTTTCAGGTTCGCCTGCGGGCTTGGGCGCCGCCTTTTCACCGGCGGGCTTTTTCTCCTGCTGGGGCTTTTTGTCCTTCGGCTTCTTATCCTGATCGTTTTTCGGATTATTCTGCTCTTTGCTGGGTTTCTTTTCCTGCTGGGGCTTTTTCTCCTGCGCGGGCTTCTTCGCCGGCGCCGCGTTCACTTCTTTGGCCGGGGCGGCGGGCTTGTCCGCGATCTCGTACCAGACCTTTACCTTCGCGGGGTCTTTTTTGATGCCGAACAGCCTTTTCTTCGCTTCCTGCACCGTTTCAAAATGAAGCTCAACGTCGTCGGGCGCGTTCAGCAGACGTTTGGCCTGCTCAACGGCGGCTTCGTAGGTTTCGCCTTCGCCGATCTTTTCAAAAATCATCGTCTGTTTCCTTTCTTACGCGTTTCCCCTTTTCAGGCCGGCCATACGGCGCGGCTGTCTCGGAAAAATCAGTCTTCGTTTTCTTTGTTTTTCTGCGCGGTCATCATCGCCACGCGTTTCTTGACGCTCTCTTCCCGGGACCGCCGTTCCACGGTCTCGTCGATCATCTGTCCCGCGATGATCTTTTCGGGCTTGAGCACTGCCGCCAGAGCTACCGTCTGGATGAAGGAGAGGATGTTGGAGATGATCCAATAGCAGCCGATGCCGGCAGGAAGGGTGATGGCAAACGCCACGGAGATCACGGGGGACATGAAGGTCATGCAGCCCATGGTGGGGTTCTTTGCCATCTCGGGGTTCTGCTTGCGCTGTTTCATATACATGAACAGACTGGTAAGCAGCGCGGAGAGACCCGCAAGGATCGGGATAATGATGAGACGCTTCAGGTCGTCCTTGGGGATCTGGGTCAGGTCGATCCCGAATATTGTCAGACCGTTCGTCAGATCGGTGATTTTGTTGCGGACGGTTTCCGTGACGATCTCCGGGTCGAATTTGTCGCTCAGGCTTGCGAACTCGTGCAGCAGGTTCAGCTCGTAACGGGTGCCCTGCTTTGCCATATCCACGTTCATCGCGGCGGCGTAAACGGTTTTCAGATTCTCCATCACGGCGTCGCCCAGACGCAGCACCTTGGAAAGGGGAGAATAGATGGCGCCGTAAAGGCCCATCATCACGATCAGGTTGAGCGCCATGGGCAGGCAGCCCATCTGGCTGGCGCTGAAGCCCTCGCGGCTGTAAAGCTCCTGCGTTTCCTGCTGGATCTTCTGCTGCGCTTCGCGGCCCTGCACGCCGGCGTATTTCGCCTTGATCTTGTTGACCTTCGCCTGAAGGCGCATCTGCTTGGCGGAATTCTTCTGCTGCGAGATCGCAGAGGGGATAAGAATCAGCCTTGTCACCAACGTGATGATCAGAAGCGACAGCAGATAGTTGTCGGTCAGGCTGTACAGGACGCCCAGTATCCAGCCGAAAGGCGTGGCGATCCAGTCGTAAAAAGCAGTCATGCGTTCCTCCGAGTCAATCCGGTTTTTTCGTTTCTCCGTCGTCGGCGGAGAGTCTTTTTCCGTTTCTTTTGTATCTGAGCT
>CACZGD010000209.1 GCA_902780565.1 Oscillospiraceae bacterium | reverse complement strand
CGCGATCTGCGTGAAACAGCCGTTTTTATGCTGCGCGTCGCAGATATCGTTTTCGAATTTCCGTGCGAAGGGCAGGTAATTGAACAGGTAGCTTGCCGTTTTCACGAAGATCTGCGCGTCGCCCAGCCAGCCGTGGCGCTCCCGGGTGGGACAGTCCGTGGGCAGGTCGGCGCTGTTGTTCTTCGCCGACCAGAGGGTGGCGTCCACAAACCGGTTCAGCAGTTCGTTGGAGGAACGGAAAGCGCCTGTCTCCTCCATATCGGAATATACCGCGATCGCCGTTACGTTTTCAGCGCCGAATGCAATATCCGTATCGATCTCCGCGTACTGAAAACCGAAGATCGCGAACGTCGTTTTGTATTCGTTCAGCCCCTCCCTGCAAACGTATTCGATTTTCTGCAGCGGGGTCGTTTTCTTTTTATTGGAAAGCTGAATGTTTTTCTGATAAAGCTCGCCGTCCTTCGTCAGCTCACCGAAACGGAATGTGATCTTTTGTCCCGCTTTAGCATTGATGCGGAAAGAGATATATCCGGCGATATTCTGCCCGAAATCGATCAGTTTTTTGCCGCCCGGCGTGACGGTCATGTTTCCTTTGAAGGTTTCTTTTTCGGCGATCGGCACGTTATTGGAGGCTGTGGGCGTTACGTTGTGCGCGGTGACCTTTGCAAAACCGGAATAAGAAGGCTGCCTACGTGCGTCGCAGATCTCGCCGTCCTTGTTATCGGCAAACCGGATCGGGCCGTCGTCGGACCATTGCCACGTTTCGTCCGTGATAACGGTTTCTTTCCGGCCGTCCTCATAAACGATCTCCAATTGGGCCAGCAGCTTGGTTTCGGTCCCGTACTGATTGGTGATTCCCCACGCGCCGACGCTCCCCCGGTACCAGCCGTCGGCCAGCTCAACGGTCAGCACGTTTTGTTCCTTCAGGAGCGCCGTCACGTCATAAGTCTGATACTGGATTCTCTTTCTGTAATCGGTGACGCCCGGCGCCAGCGGCATGGAAACGCGCGTTCCGTTGACAGCGGCGCTGTAAAGCCCGCAGGCGGTGATATACAGCCGCGCCGAAGCGGCCTTCCCACGGAGAGAAAACGTCTTTTGGAAGCAATCCGCGGGATAACGGCGCTTTTTATGGACGGTATAATTCCCCGTGATCCACTTCGCCTGCCAGTGGGAAGCCCGCAGCAAGCCCATCTCGAAAAAGGCGGGCTCGCTCCATTCGCCTTCGCTGCCGTTTTCATCCCAAAGCTTGATTCTGTAGTTGACCCGTTCGCCGGAAACCAGCGTCAGCGGATATTGCGCGCGCATGGAATCCGTCTCCACCTTGCCGGAATCCCACTTTTCGCTGACGATCCGGTAGGCGGTCTGCTTCACGCCGCCCTCGCAGTTCCAGAACACGCGGGGATTGGCGATATCGATCCCCACTGGATCGGTCAGATATTCCGTTCTGAGGTTGACCGCTTTCATTTACCGCTCTCCTCCGCCGTTTTCGCCTCGCGCCTTGCCTTGATCTCCGCCTGCTCCTGAGGCAGATTCTTTTCCACGTTCAGGAAGAACAGAATCGCCACCAACGCGATACCCGTGAAAACTTCAAGACCGACAAAAGCGAAGGAGATGACCGACGTCACGGCTGAGGGTTGCTGCAGCGCTACCGTCAGCACACCGTCTGAGGCAGGCTTCAGGTTTTCCAGCGCAAGTTGCGCCGTCCAGCCGTTCTGCGCCAGCTTTGCCGCCGCGTCCGCGGTGCTGTTTGCCGTGATCGGCGCAAGATAGCCGGCTTTGGCCAGCAGCCAGTTGAACACGCCGGTCATGATGCCCACCATCGCTACCGCGATGATGTTATAGATCGACATGGCGGCGCCGTCCATGCGCAGGTCCTTTTTCCATTCCAGATGATCGAGGCAGTCGGCGAACAGCGCCATGAACACGTAGGCGCACGGGAGACCGCCGATGTTCTTGATAAACTGACCGATCAGCACGACCACGAGGTTATGGGAGAAGATCCAGCAGATCAGCGAGCCGACAGCGTAGAGGATAAAGCCGACCATGGTCACGTTCCGCTTGCCGAATTTCTTCGCCAGCGGCCACACGGCGAAAATACCGATACCCATGGGGATACCGCCGATGACGGAGACCAGCATCTGCGTGACGCCGTCGTTATAGGTTCCCAGTACATAGTTGCAGTAATAGACCAGTCCGAGGTTCTTGAGCGTTACGCCGACAGTATAGACGAAGAAATATACGTACATCAGGATCATGTACTTGTCCGTGAACAGGATCCTGAGCTGTTCCGCGAACGATATAGACAAAGAAGTATACGTACATCAGGATCATGTACTTGTCTGTGAACAGAATTCTGAGCTGTTCCGCAAACGATTGCTTCGTCTCTTCCTCGCCCGCTTCCGCTGTCACACGCTCTTTTGTAAAGTAGTATTCCATCAGCGTCAGCGGCAGGGCCAGAATGGAAAGAATCGTCATCAGCGTGATCCACTTGGACTTGTCCACACCGATCATGGGCATGATGACCATAGGGAACACCAGCGCCACAAGGATGCCGCTCATCATAATGGAGGCGATCTGGTTGAACACCGAAAGGCCGCCCCGGGCGGTACCGTCGCGGGTGGAAAGCGGCACCATCAGATTGTGACTCATGTTGAAGATCGTGTAGGCGAAGGAATAAAACAGGTTGTAGCTGATCATCACCCAAACCGCTTTCACCGTATCGCTGCTCTCCGGCACTGTAAAAAGAAGGATACCCGTTACCGGCACAAGGAACGCCGACAGCAGCAGCCAGGGCCGCGCTTTTCCCTCTTTGGTCCTCGTGCGGTCGATGATCTGCCCCATCACCACGTTCGTGATCGCGTCGATGATCTTGGACACGATGGGGAACGCGGTGAGGAACGCGCCGCCCCACAGCGGCGTCAGGTTCAGCACGTCGGTGTAGTAGACGTTCAGATAGGTGGCCAGCACGGCGTTTAAGAGAAGCGCTCCGGCGGGGCCCAACAGATAGCCGAGCCATTTTTCGCTTTTCGTGACGGTTTCGCTTTTGACGCGGCTGGCAAGCAGCGGGCTGTTCATCAGTTTCATGGCGGGTTCCTCTTTCTCTTGACAAATTCGCGGTTCTGCGTTACAATTTTATTATACAGACAAAGTGTCGGGTTCGCAATCATCAGTTTGCGTTATTTTGGCGGCGAACCCGACAAAACCGGCGGAAAGTGACGGGATAATGAGATGAACGTAAAAGAAAACCAGCGCGCACGGCTCTCAAAAAAGATGTTTCAGACGGCGCTTCTGGACCTGCTGGAGGAAAAGGGCGGGATCGAAAAGATCTCGGTGCGGGAATTGTGCGGGAGGGCGGAGCTGAACCGTTCCACGTTTTACGCCCACTATGCCGAACCGAGGGAGGTGCTGGCCGAAGCGGAGGAGGAGATCCTGACGAAAACGGAGGACTATATCCGTAAGGTGGGCGCCCAGGCGCAGGGCGGCGGCAAGGAGTTTATCGCTTCTTTTCTGCGGTATATCCGCGAAAACGACCATACCTTCCGCGTGCTGCTGGTGACCGCGGCCGATCCGGCCTTCAAGAACCGGTTCGTGCAGCTCT
>CACZGD010000208.1 GCA_902780565.1 Oscillospiraceae bacterium | reverse complement strand
AAGATTCATCCTGTTCCTGCGCGGATTGAAGCTTTACAACGTCTTTGTCGAGATCTTCCGCGCTGTAAGAAAATAAGATCGATACGCTGTTTTCCGCTGAAAAATTCACACATTCGACAAAGCTCCCGTATTTTTGCAGCTTCATTCTGCCAAAATACGGGAGCTTTGATCGCGCTTTTTATCCGACGCGCTCGTTTTTTTGTTCACCGGGATCGGCGCTCTCGTCCGTTTGCGTCTGCGGGGTCGGTTCGCCCCATGCGGGAGAAGTATCGTTTCCGCCGCCGGAACAGATCGTGAACACTGCGCAGATCAGCAGCGACAGCATCACAAGACAGACGGAATCACCCGATTCGTTTTATTGCTTTCCTTTTTGCCGCGTGCCGCTTTGATGAACGAAGCCGTCTGCGCGCCGAGAAACGCGAACGCGATGAGAACGGCGAGGTTTTCGGCAAAGACCAGCAGGGCGCTTTTTTCATCATCGAAAAAGGCGAAGTGCGTGCGGAAGAAAAGATAATCCGGGATGTTGTTTTGGATCAGCAGCCAGAAGCCGACGCCGGAGACGACCGCAAACGCCGCCCCGACGGCGGTTTTTATTTTGCCGTTCCACCGGAGTCCCGCCGTCATCGCCGGGATATGCAGTCCCAGATGCATGCCCATCAGGAGAAACGACCAGTATGACATGGCCAGATGCGTCTGCCGCGCAAAGGCCACGGGCAGCATCCCGTACAGAAACGGCACCGCGTGGGCGCTCATCGCCATGCCGCAAAGCGCCGTCAGCGCGATGGCGCCCAGCAGCAGTGTATTCACTACGACCGTGACGATCCGATAGGCATTATATTTGCCCTTGAAAAGCGATTGATACCATTTGAAATTCAGGATATGGTGAACGATGAGCAGGACCGTCATGAGGATCCCGCCCCACTCGTGCAGCGTTTCGCCCGTGACCTGATAGGCCATCAGGCATAAAAGGAGGACGGTCATGCACGTATCGACGCCCTTTTTTATCACGTTCTTTTTTCTGGCCTGCATGGTTCCGTCCTCCGTTTATTTATTAATGCGGTAATTTAACAATTGGAAATTATGGACGTTACCTTGCCGCATTAATAATACGATCATAACGCCGTTTTTGCCGTTTTACGGCAAAAACATGGCGAAATATTACTTCGGCAATAAGAAAGGCGTCATTCATTATTCAAATTATTTAATTGCCGAAGTAATAATTCAGGCCGTCGATCCAGCTTTGCAGCTCGGCTTCCGTTACGGAGCCGCTGAAGCGCTATCCATCCAGCCAGTTGCCGGTCCCGGCGTTGTCGGCAAGGTTTTTGCCGCTTCTGCCGACGCCGCTGCCGCCCGATGTGCAGAAGGGGATCATGGTGACGCCGGTGAAATCATAGCTTTCCACGAACGTATCCATGATGCGGGGTTCTTCGCCCCACCAGATCGGGTAGCCGATATAGATTTTCTCATACCCTTCCAGAGAGATGCGTTCGCTGCCGATTTCGGGACGGACACTTTTGTCGTTCTGCTCAAGGGTGGTGCGGCTCCCGGAATCGTGCCAGTTGAGGTCGGCGTCGGTGTATTCCTGCGCCGCCTTGATCTCATAGAGGTCGGCGTTTTCGAGGGCTGCGATCTTTTCGGCGACGCCCTTGGTGGTGCCGGTCGCGGAGAAGACAACGACCAGCGTTTTTGCTCCGGCAGTCGGCTGTGCGTCCGCGGGCTCTGCCGCTGTTTCACCCGGCTCGTCTGCCGCCTCGGTGTCAATCGCCGCATTTGCCGTCGTTTCGGCAGGCGTTTCGGTTTTCCCGCCGCAGGCGGCCAGCCCCAGCAGCAGCGCGATCATCATCAAAACAGGAAATACTTTTTTCATTTCGGTTCCTCCTGTTATTGCAATTTACCGTAATCTTCCGCGGCGACCGCTTCGCACCATTCGGTGTTTGCGTCCTCGCCTGCCACCTCGATCGCGAGATGGGAGAACCAGCTGTCCGGCGCCGCGCCGTGCCAGTGCTTGACCTCGGCGGGAATATTGATCACAGTGCCGGGGGTCATTTCAACGGCTTCTTTGCCCCATTCCTGATAATATCCCCTGCCGCCGACGCCAATCAGCATCTGACCGCCGCCGCTTTTCGCGTGATGGATATGCCAGTTGTTGCGGCAGCCCGGCTCAAAGGTCACGTTGAACACCGGCACCTGCTCCGTGGAGACGGGAGCCAGATAGCTCTGCCCCACGAAGAACTGCCCGTAGGGGTTCGCTTCGCCGACGGGGAAGAAAATGCCGTTCTGATAGCGGTCTTTCTCCGTCAGGGCGGGCGTTTCCTCGTTCCACACCTCTTTGGCCAGACGGAATACCGCCCAGCCCTTCGGCCAGCCCACGTACATGGTCGCGTGGGTAATGATCGCGGAGATCTCTTCCTTCGTCACGCCGTGG
>CACZGD010000207.1 GCA_902780565.1 Oscillospiraceae bacterium | reverse complement strand
CCGCCGTTTCCCTCTGCCGCCACGCGAACCACGTAAACAGCGACAGGATCCCCAGATAACCGGCCAGCAGGGCAAAACGCCCCGCGGCCGTTTTTCTTTTGTTCTCCCGCAGCGCTTTCCTCCCGTCCAGCCACAAAAAGCAGGCGAAGCAGGACAGCGCGAAGGTGAACAGGATATTGAAATACCAGCAGCCGGAGGAGGCCGTCAGCCTGCCGTTCCCGGCGAGCAGCTCCTCGATGAAATAGACCGCCTGACAGCCTGCCGCCAGCACGGACAGCTGCAGCACGTAGCGCTTCCGGTCGTGGGTGTAGCGGCAGCCCTCGCCGATGAAAAAGGCGAACAGCGGCAGCGCCAGCCGGCCGATCCACCGCAGCCATACGGCCTGCGGCAGCAGCAGATACCCGATATGGTCGCACAGCATGGAAACGCAGGCGATGATCTTCAAGTGGTTTCGGTTCATGGCAAGCCTGAAAGATGAGAGATGAGAGATGAGAGATGAGAGATGAAAGATGAAAGTTAAAAGATGGATCGGGGCGGAGGGCGGCATAAAATGGGTAAGGGCGGAGCCCTTCCGATTTTCATCTTTCCTCTTTCCTCTTTCCTCATTCAAAAAACGGTTCCCTTCGCGGGAACCGTTGATCGCAGTGAAACAAAGAGGCTCAGTCGTCCTCTTCTTCCTCCTCGTAGAAGCCTTCCAGCTTGGCGCCGCAGTTGGGGCACTCGATCTCCTTGCCCTCGTCGAACACGGATTCGTCGATGAACACGACCTCGTGGCAGTTGGGGCACTCGAACTCGTACTCGCCTTCCTCGTCGTCGTCAAACATATCGTCGTAATCGTCGTCGAAGTCAAGATCCTCGTAGACGTACTCCTCCAGGCTCTCCAGATCCTCGTCGATGGCGTCGATCTGATCGCAGTTGTCGGCGACGGTCAGGGCGAGATCGTCAAGGATGTCCGCCATGGCGTCAAGCACCTTGCCCTCTTTGGTGGTCTTGTCAAGGTCAAGACCCTCCATCAGGCCCTTGAGATAAGCAACTTTTTCGGTGATCGTCATAATTCGTTACTCCTTTTCTGAAAGATTCAGTTGAAAAAACTGCCGCGCACGGGCGGCAGTCATCGCATGCGTCGATTAAGCGCGGCCCAGATATTCGCCCGTGCGGGTATCGATCTGGATGAACTCGCCCTCGTCGATGAACAGCGGCACCTTGATCTCCACGCCGGTCTCAAGGATGGCGGGCTTCAGGGTGTTGGTCGCCGTATCGCCCTTGAAGCCGGGGTCGGTCTTGACCACCTGCAGGTTGACGAACGTGGGAGGCTCCACGCCGAACACCTTGCCCTTGTAGGAGAGGATGCGGCAGACCATATCCTCCTTCACGAACTTGAAATTGTCGTCCAGCTCGGAGGCGCCGATCGGGATCAGCTCGTAGCTTTCGGGATCCATGAAATAGTAAAGATCGCCGTCGTTGTAGGAGTAGGTCATGTCCTTGCGCTCGATATAGGCGGTGGGGAACTTATCCGTGGGGCTGAAGGTCTTCTCCACCACGCTGCCCGCCATCACGTTTTTGATCTTGGTGCGGACGAAGGCCGCGCCCTTGCCGGGCTTTACGTGCTGGAACTCGACGATCTGCCATACCTGGCCGTCCATCTCAAAGGTCATACCGTTTCTGAAATCGCCGGCTGATACCATAAAAAATCAATCCTTTCTTTTTTGGTAAAAAAACAAATACCGTTTACCGAATCATAATAATATATTTTTCCGGGTTTTGCAATAGTTTTTGAAAAAAATCTCTCCATCCCGGCGGAAAAGCGGCCGAAAACCGCGAAAACGGCAGGCCGGGACGTCACGCCCGCGGGGCTTTCGCCGTCATGGTGAACGCCAGCTCGCCGCCCTGAGAGAGCTGCGCGTGGGTCAGGTACGGCTCCGTCAGCGGTTCGCCGTTGAAGGCGACGTAGGCGACGTACACGTTCTTTTCCGATTGGCCGTTCACGTTCACGGTCAGGGTCTTCCCCTCCGGCAGCGTCACCGCCGCGCCGTTCACGCAGGGAGAGCCGATCCAGTACCGGTCCGTCCCGGCGATGGGGTAAAAGCCCAGGGCGGAGAACACGTACCAGCTGCTGATGGTGCCGCCGTCATCGTTGCCGTCCAGCCCGTCCACGTCGGCGCTGAAGCGGTTTTTCAGCGTCCACCGCACCCACTTCTGGGTCAGGTCGGCCCGCCCCGCGTCGTTGAACAGATAGGGCGTCTGGATGTCGTGCTGGTTGCCGATCCAGTAGCCGGTGCCGGGGTCGATGGCGGGGCTGGCGCAGGAGGCGTCCTCCATAAAATCGTTCAGCTCTTTTACGAACACGTCGCTGCCGCCGAACAGGGCGATCAGCCCCTCCGGGTCCTGGGGCGCGAACCAGCGCCAGTGGCGGGCGCTGCCCTCG
>CACZGD010000206.1 GCA_902780565.1 Oscillospiraceae bacterium | reverse complement strand
TTCTGTGCATCTTCTCTTTTTCCCACACTAATTTCCTTTATTTCCCAATGTATCTTCCACCGGTATCCAACTGTGGAACTTACTTTGGGAATTTACGGGAACCCGTATCGGACCCGGGCGGGTCCGGCGGCGCGCGGGGATCGTCCGTGTTTCATAGGGAATGTCAAAACCGATCGGAATAGAAAGCGGAAAAGTCCGAGCGACAACGGATTCTACCGACGGTAGAGTCCGTTTTTTCGTTCCGGTAGAGAAATCCGGACGGGAGGTAGAGGCCCGGCGCGGGGCGGTAGACGGCAAAAAACGGAAGTAGGTTGTTTCATTGAGTGAAACGAGGTATACTGAAAACGTCGGACGCGCCGCCGCGAAGACCGCGGAGAATAGGACCGTCTCCCGGCCGACCCGGGAAAACGGCAGACAAGGCAGACGCATCTGCGGATGCAAATGATCGGATGGAAAGATACCGCGCCGGGGCCAGCGGCAGTGGGGAGACGTTTTCCCTGCGTCCGACAGACAAATGGAGGGATTGACTGTGAGCAGAACAAAGCTGAACGACAGAACGCTGCCGGGCTACACCCGGAGCGAGGAGATTTTCAATATGGTATCGCACATCGTGGGCGGCGGCTTCGGGGTGATCGTGCTGGTGCTCTGCGCGGGATTTGCGATCGCGCGGCATAACTGGGCGGGGCTGATCGGCGGCGTGTTTTACGGGCTGATGATGATTTTCCTCTATACGATGTCCAGTCTGTATCACGGGCTGACCGCGCGGCGGGCAAAGCTGGTGATGCAGGTTCTGGACCACTGCACGATCTATGCCCTGATCCTCGGGACCTACGCGCCCATCCTGCTCACAGGGCTGCGCGCGCGCCGACCGGCGCTCACGCTGATCATGACGCTGATCCTGCTGGCGGGCACGGCGGTGGGCGTGACCTTCACCGCGATCGACTTCAAGCGCTATAAGCTGTTGGCGTACGGCGGCTACTTCGTGGTTGGCTGGTCCGCGATCTTTCTGCTGCGGCCGATGACCGAGATCTTCGGCTGGAGCTTCTTTGCCTGGCTGGTCGCGGGCGGCGCGGTGTATACGCTCGGCATGATCTTTTATGCGGCCGGACGAAAAAAGCGCTGGTATCACAGCGTGTTCCACCTGTTCATTCTGGCGGGCAGCGTGCTGCAGTTCGTGGCGGTGTTCCGGGGCTGCATTTTGACCGTTTACTGATTTCCTCGCGGGTGCGACGAAGCCCCGCGTTTTTGTTTTACCCGGTGCGACGCTTTTTGAAAGCTGATAACGGATATTGAAAACATTCACCGACAGTCCCCTTGCAACGTGTCGGATTTTATGGTAGAATGGGGGAAAATTTCACCGCGGGCGCACACCCTTTTTTCGCGGAAACAGAAAAGGAGGGGACCGCTGTGAAACGGTTTGCCCGGTTTTGTTCCATCATTTTGGGTCTGACTCTGCTGCTGTCTTCGTGCGGCGGAAAGGAAAACGCGTCTGCGAACGCGCAGGCGGGGGCCGCCGAAACAACCGGAAAGCGCGACGGGGACCGCGCCGGAATGGTGCATACATATTCCGGTTTTTCGGATGAAACCGCCGAAAAGCTGGGGGCGCTTGCGGACGACTACGGCGCCGTGGCGGTGCAGGTCGCCTTCTACGGCGGAGGGGATGAGATCCTGACCTATACCTGCGGTTACGCCGACCGGGAGACGAAGCGCGCCGCGACGGAAAACACGAAATACCGCGTCGCCTCCATCTCGAAGCTGGTCACCTCGGGGCCATTCCATTGCTCTTCCCCGCCATGCTTTTCTTTTCCTTAGCAGGTCATGGCCGGACTATTCTATTCCATTGCCTTGACAATCATGTCCTCGACTTGCTCTTCCTTAGCAATGCTGATCCACTACGGATCAGAACAACCGATCATCGACAGAGCGATCTACGATCTTATAATGGAACCGGCCCTTGCCACTGTTCCGCCACTGACCGAACCCTCTCAGCCTGCCATAATCGAGGCATTCGATAATTGCACTTTCGTCACCCGGATTAAGCAACTGAATATCGAAAGTCATTTTGCTTCCAACCGGAATGGACTCTGAACTTGCCAACGCAATCCTCTCTCCCTGAGCCGTACTGGCGCGAAGAGGCCGCTGGCAAATATCCATTTTTCCGGCAAGATCGATCGGAATCTGCCTGGGATTAACGAACACCAGTCCGTCAATTTCCTGTTTGTAGTTCTTGATCGCAGAGCATTTACTCTTTGAAATCTTCCTGAGAGCCTTAAACGAGTCTTTGAAATAACCACGCCACTGATAATCCCAAACAATAGGACTACCGTCTTTGTCACGAGAAAATACCGTCATGGACTTCTCAAAAACTTCTTCTGTACCGATCGCCGCGACTTCTTCCGCCAATTTCGCAGCATCAGGTGCATTACTGGCAATATATTCCCGATGCAATTCAGGATTGCCAGAACC
>CACZGD010000205.1 GCA_902780565.1 Oscillospiraceae bacterium | reverse complement strand
ATGTCCTCTTCCTTCACCGGCCGGAAGGTTCCAAGACCCACATGCAGCGTGACGAAACAGACCTTGACGCCTTTTGCGCGGATCCGATCCAGCAATTCTTCCGTAAAATGCAGCCCGGCTGTCGGCGCAGCGGCGCTTCCGAGCTCGCGGGAATATACGGTCTGATACCGCTCCCGATCCTGAAGCTCCGCTTTGATATAGGGCGGCAGCGGCATTTTGCCAAGCTGATCGAGGATCTCCAGAAAAATGCCCTCGTAGTGAAATTGCAGCACTTTATTGCCGTCGTCCAGCGCATCCGTGACTGTGGCGGTCAAAAGCCCTTCTCCAAACGTCAGTTCCGTGCCCGGTCTGGTCTTTCTGCCAGGGCGGGTCAGGCACTCCCATTTCCCGCCGCCGAGATCCCGCAAAAGGACGACCTCGACAGCGCCGCCGGTGAGGCGGTTGCCCATGAGCCGCGCCGGCAGGACACGGGAATCGTTGAGTACCAGGCAGTCTCCCGGATTGAGGTAATCCGGGAGATCATAAAAGTGTTTGTGGGTGATTTCTCCGGTCTCGCGATCGAGCAGCAACAGCCGCGATGCGTCCCGCTTTTCCAACGGGGTCTGCGCGATCAGCTCCTCCGGAAGATCAAAGTTAAAATCCGATTTTTTCATCCGACCGTGGCTCCGGTAAAGTAGAATTTGATGATTTGGTCATAGGTCATGCCGTGCTTCTCCGCCATGGAATAAGCGCCCCACTGACTCATGCCGAGATTGTGGCCATAGCCGCCGCCCTGGATCACATAGTTGTCGCCGCTTTCCGAAACGGTGAAATGGCGGCTGGTATAGCTCGCGCCAAGGTTGCGCAGGAATGTACGCACATTGTCCTTGGAATAGGTCTTCCCGTTGACCGTGACGGAGAGGACGTTGCCGATCGGCGTATAGACCACGTCAATATCGCCGACTTCATCCTTCGGAACGGTCAGTCTCCAGCTCTTGCAGTAAAATTCAATATCCGCTTCATAGGGATCCTTGACGCCGCGAAGATACGGCACCGCGGATTCCGTCCAGACGTTTTCGGAGTCCTCGGTCGCGCCGCCGTCAGCCGCGAAATAATACACGGTGCAAAGCTGCCCCTCATATCGGACAAGCTCCCCTGCCGTTTCCGTCACCGCGCGATCCGTCTTTTCAGTCGCGCTGCGCAGTCCACGGTAGACTTGACTGCTCGTGTCGTTGGAGAGATCGAAGCCATAGCTGCGGAATTTGTTCAGATTCGCGAGCGCATAGGTACGCGCCACGACCGCCTGCGCCTTAAGCGCCTCCAGCGGCCAGTCGGACGCCATCTCATTCGGAAGAACGCCCTTCGTATAGTCCTCAAGCTCAATATAGTTTACGACCGTCAGATCCTCACCGGTCAGGCGTGCAAACTGGAAATCGCCGAAATAGGAATAATCGCCGCACTGGGTGATCGCCTTCTCCTCAGAGACGGGAGAGAGTGTCAGCGCATAGGTAGAGCCGCAGTCAAACAGAAAGATCACCTGCTCCGTATTCGCACGCAGAACCGAAACGCTGCGGCTGCTGCCGCTGAACACACTCGCGTCGAGTCCCTTTTCGTTCAGCGCCGTCTGCGCCTCATCCGCCGAAGAATAGCTGCCGATCATCACCGCAAGCTTTCCGTTCAGATATGCTGGGAACCCGCCGTTGTTCGCAGCGTCTGCTGCCGCGTCATTGAAAGACGCATAGCTTTTGTTCAACCGGATGTGATAAGCGCCGGTCACGCCGTGCCGGATCTCCGCATTGCGGTCCGGAACCACGTTCACGCGCGGGGCGTTGATCGGTCCGATCTCGACAAAGTTCCGATCCTCGTCATAATATCCGGCGAGGAAACTGTCCCCATTCGTAAGATCCAGAACCGCTTCGGACTTGACCGAGGAACCGAAAAACAGACCGACCCGAATCACAGTGCCGGAAGCAGGTACCGGCTGTACGCTTCCGCCTACCGTCTGCAGTCCGGTCGCTGTCATGGCATACGCGGTGGAGCTGCCGATTCTGGCTGTCCCGCTCCCGCCGACGGCGTATGCGTCCTCCAGAGAGCCGGAGAGCTTCCCCTGCGCGTTATTCACATAGATCTCCCCTGCCGCAAATGCCGTGCCGCAAAGGAGCGTCATCGCGAGCAGGATCGTCATCATTCGATAGGCTGTCTTTCTCATATTCAAACCTCATTTGTGAAATGCAATATGTAAACCAATCAGTTATCTCATTATATACAAAGATATTGCAAATTTCAACCCTTATATCGAACTTTTAATATTAATTTGTATCTTTTTTGTTTCTTTTAAAGGAGCATAATCAAAAGAGCTTCTCTTTTCGGCAAAAAAAGTGTTGACAATCGGGCGCGGATACGCTATAATTTCGAACGTTGACACGGACGATTAGCTCAGCTGGTATGAGCATCCGCTTGACGTGCGGAGGGTCACAGGTTCGAGTCCTGTATCGTCCACCA
>CACZGD010000204.1 GCA_902780565.1 Oscillospiraceae bacterium | reverse complement strand
GTACCGACGGTGTTTGAAAAATAACATATGCACCGAACGGCACTGAGGTGCCGTGCTACCGGGGATTTTTACCCCATCCCGTATCCCTGACCGGGTTCTGTTCACGACCTTTATCAATGCCGACCGCAGGTCCCGAAACTTTTTTTTCTTTATTAACTTTTATTTTACCAAAAAAACGGGACGCCGAAGCATCCCGTTGTCAACATCATATTGTAATCGCGGCGCTGTGCCCGGTCCGATCCCACGGCCCCCGGCCCTTTTCATCTCCCTCGGCCCTCGGCCCTCGGCCCACGGCCCCCGGCCCTTTTCATCCCGGATCAAAACTCCCTCATATCCAGCACGTCGCCGCAGCGGGTACAGATATAGATCTCGATGCCGGGTTTATCGTCTTCGGGCTGATAGAGCACGCGCCACTCGGGGGCATGGCCGAGGGCGAGCACGGCGCGGGTATTGAGGCCCGGCGCGTCTTTGCCGCAGAGGGTGCAGCGTTTGATTTCCACGCCGTCGTTGGCGCAGGTGGGTTCGGAGATGCGCACCCAATCATAGGGATGCTCGGCGTTGCCGATAAAGACCTCCTGAATCGTCTCCCCGCAGCCGGTGCAGCGGTACTGCACGGTCTGGGTGCGCGTGCAGTCCGGGTTCTCGACCAAAAAGATCGGGTGCAGGCGGTCGTAGGTATGGACGTGCTCGGTCACGGCGGGGATCACGCGCGTATCCATGGTGATGCCGCAGCGGCGGCAGGTCTTGACCTCCAGCCCCTCCTTCTCGCCGACGGCAGGGGTCTCCACGGTCCACACGGGGTCGTGCCCGAGCTTCGGGACCTCCTTGTCCTTCGCGCCGGAGGGCTTGCCGCAGATGCTGCACGCCTCGCTCTGCCTGCCCGCCTCGGTGCAGGTGGGGGCAAGGGTCTCGGTCCACTCGTTTTTGTGCGCCGCGCTCGGCAGGCGCAGGGAGGTCCGGGTCTCGCCGCAGTCCAGACAGGTATAGACCACGGTGCTGATCACCGTGCAGTCCGGGTCCTCCTCCGTGAAGGTGGGGTGCAGCATATCATAGCGGTGCTCGCCGGGCTCGAACAGGATATCCGTCTCGTCCAGCACCGTTTTGCACTTCGTGCAGCGGTAGATCTGATGCCCCGGCATTTCGGGGGACGGCTGGGTCTCCGTCACCCACACGGGCGTGTGCCCGCCAAGGGTAGGCAGCAGCTCCGGCAGGACCGTGGGGTCGTTTTTGCCGCAGCGGGTACACTGCCGGACCCGAAGCCCCTCGGTCGTGCAGGTGGGGTCCAAAATCTGCGCCCACTGATAGTCGTGCGTCCGGTAGCCCGTCAGCAGGCTTTGGATCCGTTCGCCGCAGGTCAGGCACGCGTATTCCACGGTCTGGACCTTGGTGCAGTCGGGGTGCGGGTCCACGTAGATCGGGTGCAGGGTATCGTATTCATGCTCGAGTTTCGGCAGGATCTGCGTTTCGATCTCCTCGCCGCAGGTCAGGCACAGCCGCGCCTTCCGCCCGAATTCCCTGCAGGTCGCGGGCTTGATCGTGACCCAGCCGCCGGGCTTGTGCTCCAGCGCCCACACGGTCTTGGTATCGTACCAGCGCTTGCAGATCGCGCAGCGGCGGCCGGTCATGCCGTCCTCGGTGCAGGTGGGCGCCTTGGCGGTCACAAGTCCGGTCCCGTCGAGATGGGCGGGACCCGCGAACAGCCCCACGGCAACGCGCAGAATGGCGCGGGCGTCCGCCGCGGTGATGCTGCCGTCCCGGTCAAAGTCGGCGGCGACCTTCGTGTAGGCGTCCGCCTCGTCCAGCTCCACAGCCAGCCGCAGGGCGGCGCGGGCGTCCCCGGCAGTGACGCGTTCGTCCCCGTCCACGTTTCCGCGCACGTCGCAACGGTCGTCGAAGCGCGCCACGGGGTATTCCTCCGGCGCCTCCGTCCCGGCGGGTTCTTCCTCCACGGCGGCGGCGACCGGCACGGCGGCAAGCAGGGTCAGCGCGACAAGGAGCGCAAGCAGTTTTCTGAGCTTCATAGTCATCCTCCCTTATTCGGCGGCCGCAGTCGACGCGGGCGCGGCGTCCGGCGCCTGCTCCCGCTCCTCGGCCTTGACCTTCATCCCGTCCGCAAAGACGGTGAAATCGCCTTCCCACACAACGGGGGTCCCGGCGGAAAGCCCCTCGCTGATCACGACGTTCCCGTTCGCGGCGGGTCCGAGCGTGACGTTCGTTTTCACTAACTTCTTGCCGAAGCTCTTATAGGTCCACACGTACGGCTCGCCGGTGGGGTCCTGCACCAGCCGCAGGGGCAGCATGACCACGTTTTCCTGCTCGTTGACGGTGATCTTCACCTTCACGGCGGCGTTTTCGGGCGCGGCGTCCGCGTTATCCAGATGCACCATGATCACGGTGTTGCTCGAGGGCTCGTAGTCCGCGCCGGGCAGAAGGCTCACGAGCAGCGTGACGATCTCGGAGGTGGTCACGCTTTCGCCGTCCGGCAGCTCGATCACGGCGGAGAGCCCCGGCTTCAGGGGCGAGGTCTCGCGGTCGTAACGGTTATCCACAAACACGGCGTAGGTGCGCGCCTCCCCCTGCGCGGTGGTCTCGGTGTAAATAATGGCGGGGGCCTCGTAGGTATCCGAAAAGCTCGTCCGCGTTGCGGGGACCGTGACCACCTGCGGGCGGTTGCTTGCCGAAATTGCCATGGCGACGCCTGCGATCAGGGCGATCAGCAATACCACGGCGATCCCGAGCAGGATCGCGCGCTGCTTCAGGAGCTGCTTTCGCTTGTGCGCGGCGCGCTTCGCCGCCTCCGGGCTGATGCGCTTCACCGCCTGATGCTCCTCCCTTGCGCTTTGGCGCTGGGTCAGCACGGACGGCGCCCGCTCCCGCTTCTTCTGCGCCGGGCGGCGGTCCGGAAACAGGACGGATTCCGTGTTCTTATAGGTCGTATCCTTGGGCTTGTCGATGAGCTTGGCGGGGATGCGGTCGTCGCTGATCTCGAAAATGCCGGAAATATCGGGCAGGTCGTTGCTGCGTTCGTTGGCCATATGCGTTCCTCCGTTTCCATACGGGTAATGGGTATAGCGGTCTTATTTTCTATTATACATCAT
>CACZGD010000203.1 GCA_902780565.1 Oscillospiraceae bacterium | reverse complement strand
GTGGGGGCGTTCATCATGGCCCGCGCATAATAGGTCGTCAGCCGTTTCACGTCGGGCTTTTGTTCCATGCTGAGAAGAAACGAAGCGAACAGCGCGCAGTTCACGATATTCAATTTGAAACGGTCTTCTTTTTCAAATTCCGGCAGTTTTGCGATGATCTCTTTGTATTTCGGTTTTGCCGCCACAGCGACCCTTGCCGCTTCGTCCTCTTTGAAACCGAGCACGGAAACCAGATGGCTTCGGAACGACCTTTTATAAAGCGCCCACATGCCCATGGGCATACCGATATATTTCATATTTATCACACGCCTTTTATCAGCCGGACCATCAGCTCCCAGCCGTCTTTTGCTTCCCTGCAGACCGGGAAGACGGGATAGCAGTGGAACATCCCTTCGCCCACGATCATTTCGTAATCGACGCCGTATTCCCGCATGACCTTCTCAAAGGATGGCGCACAGGCGTAAAGCGTCTCGTCGCTGCCGTAAATGAAGGTCGTCTTCGGGCAGTTTGTGAAGTCGCCCTTCTGCAGCCAGATCATATATTCCGGAACGCTTTCGTCCCCATGCCGCATGATCTCCACCGCGGTTTTCATATACTGCGCCGGGATCGCGACATCCTTTGTCCGTATCGACGCAGGTGCCCGGAGAGATCGCCATGATGTAGCCGGGCATCGGCGTATCTCCATGGCCGTCGTTGATATACGGAACCATTCCGAGCGCCAGATTGCCGCCGGAGGAGGTGCCGAGCACCGAGATATTCTCCGAATCGTAATCCCGCAGCATCACCCGATAGGTCTCTTGGATCATTTCATAAGCTTTTGTCAGAGGATAATCGGTACACAACGGATAATACGGGACGAATACGTCAACGCCGGTTTCTTTTGCGAACCGCAGCGCTTTTTTCACGGAACCGGGCCGCGGCGCACTGATCATCCCGCCGCCGATCAGGAAGAGGTTGGCCTTATTTGCTTTTTTCTTGTGAATCAGCTTCAGCACAGGGCAGCCCATGATTTCAATGCGACTGATATCAAAAGCCTCGTCCTTCAGGTCTGGGATCCGATTCTTTGCGTTTTGCTTTCTTTTGTTTTCCAGCAGCTCTTCCGTGCTCATGCCCGTCCACATTTTTTTGATGTTCACGGCTTTTACCAGCCGTTTCAGGATCTCATATTTCAGCGTCACAGCGTCAGCCCCCCTTTACCACGTGGAAGTCGCAGCAGTCGTCCCCGGCACTCAGCGTTTTGGTCCGGATCAGTTTTCCGCCTTTGTATTCTATTGTGGGATAATCCATCACACACATATGCGGCATCAGGAACATCAGATTTTCCTGTCGGGCGATCTTGCAGACGCCGCACTCTCGGTGCGTTACATAGTATTCCGGAACCGAAAGGTCATAAGAGAAGTCAAAGACCCAATCCATCGGATATTCTTTTTTCTTCGATCTTTCCGAGCCGCGGACGTATTTATCTATCTCCGTCCGGTCGAAGCAGTTTTTTCCCTTATAGAACCGCTTCATCATGTCGCTTCTACAAACGGCGTCGATCATGCCGTCAAAGACGTCCATTGTGATACGCTCCGGATCTGCTTTGTAATAGGAAAATCCAAAGCACGCAAGGTACATCACCGGGGCAAACATATTTTCCTTCATCGAACCGACGGAGGGAGTTCTTGCTACCATGGCTTTGTATTCTTTCATCTGCTTTTTCTTAAAAGCTCGGATATCCAATTCCGGCAGAGCTCTGGCTGTATAATCATAAACGACCCTGCCGAGCAGCGCCGGGAACAGTCTGCCGATCATGCCGAGTTTCATATATAAGCTACCTCCGTTTTGTGTCAGAATGAACACATACCGTTTTCTGACGTATCTCCGATGACTCTGCTTATTTCCGAAGCCAGCAGTTCGGGTTTCAGCGCCGCAAGACCGCCGTGCCCGATTTCTCGGAACACCCGGAACTCCGTTTTCGGAAAATTCCGTTTTATATATCGGATATCCCATTTCCGGGCTTTTTCTTCCGTTCTCGCGTACCAGTATTCCAAATGCCTGCAATCCGTATTGATTTCTTTCGGCATATCGTAATTGTTGCAGGATTCAAAGGTCCGCCATATGGTTTTCGCGCTGACGAACTTCAGCACCTTTTCAATGTACCTGAGATCTTCTTCCGAATACTCGTCGGAGGTGAACGCCTTTTCCAGCAGCCGGATCCCGCCGAGCTTTCCCATGGCAACCATCAGGAAATCGCGGACCGCGATCAGCCGCGTTGCGATCCACGGCAGCTGATACGGCGTAATGCCGCCGTCTATCACGGCGCTTCGCGGTTTGATCCGGTTATCTGCAAGGAGCTTTGACACGATCGCGCCGCCCATGGAGCAGCCATAAACGCAGGCAATCTCTGCGTGTCCGTTTTTTATCAGCCGGTCCGCCAGCTCTGATGCGATCTTTTCCACGCCGGTGAAATCCCCCGGCATCTCTTCATCATATCCGGGCAGCGCCGGGATGATCAGATGATACCGATCCTCCAGCAGCGGGATCACGTATTCGAAATAATCCCACATCACAAGGGCGGGGTGGATCAGCACAATCACCGGTTTGTTCTCTGTTCCAAATTCATGGATCGTCATCCGGACGCCTTCTTTCGCCTTTCTAAAATAGTTTTATTGTGCCTTAACGAATCAAACCCCATTCTGCGAACTTCTCAAAGCCGCCGACGCCCCTTATGTATTCTTTTGCAATCGTTACGATCTCACCGTAAGGGACGCCGTTGATACAGTCGTCGCCTATGGCGCAGCACAGCTCAACCGGCTTCCCGGTTTCCTGTGCTTTGAGCCAAGCGTAAATATTGACGCTGACGTCTGCTTTGGACAGATCCTTTCCATGGAGACCGCCGCCCGTTACGCTGTCGCCCATATCCGAGCCGAGCTTCCGGTTGGTCGCGCCGCTGTCCACGTCCGACCCGCCGGTCCAATCGCCCAACGGATTGACCTCGGCGTCGGCATAGTATCTGCGAAGGAACACGCTGTCGGCGTTGCTTTGGCAGATGATCAGACGGTTGCCGTCAAGGATGTATTTCCCGTCGCTTTTGTAGGCGGCGTAGATCTGCCGCGCCAGAGCGGTCAGCTTCTTTTGTTCTTCCGTT
>CACZGD010000202.1:2537-3078 GCA_902780565.1 Oscillospiraceae bacterium | reverse complement strand
CTGCCGCGCGTCCTCCGGTTTGACCGCGCGCTTGCCGTCGTCCACCACGTGGCAGGCCTTATCCCGCCACTCCAGCGGCTCTTCCAGATTGACGGAGCGCCGCAGCGCGACGCGCGCGTCCTCCGGGGTGATCTTGCCGTCGCCGTCCGCGTCGCCGTACAGGACCACCACGTACCGCCGCGAAGAGGGGAACAGCACGGTCAGGCCGCTGCCCGCCAGCTGATCCGCCGCAACGGCGCTGCCGTCAGGCCCCAGCACCACGGCGTCCTCCGGGCAGTCCGCCAGCAGATCCGCCGCCGTCAGGCCCTCTGTGACGATCAGGTACGCGCCGTCCGCGTATGCCTTTTCGCCGCTCCGGTAGGTCACGTTATATTCGGAAAGCGGGATGCGCTTTTCCAGCCCGCAGACGTCGCATTTCACCACCGCCACGACCTCGCGCATGACGATATCCGCCTCCTGCCGCAGCAGGCGGAACCGGTGCCCGGCGGCCGGGGCCATCGCGCCTTCGTCCAGCAGCTTGCCGCAGACCGCGCAGTAGACG
>CACZGD010000202.1:0-2518 GCA_902780565.1 Oscillospiraceae bacterium | reverse complement strand
CACGGTCCGCTCATGGGCACATTCGGCGTCCGAGGGGGTGGCGTCGGTCGAGGTGGCATCGGTGGGCGTGGCGTCCGTGGGGGTCGCGTCCGTGGGAGTAGCGTCCGTGGGGGTCGCGTCCGTACCGGTGGCGTCCGTACCGGTGGCGTCGGCAGCCGCCGCGTCGGTCCCCGAAAAGACGGAAACGGCGCGGGTCAGCGCCCCGGACGCGGCTTCGGACAGCCGCGGGTACGCGAGAGAGACCGTCAGGAGCGATCCCATCGCCAGCGCGGCCGCCAGCAGCAGGGAAAGACAGACGTACAGCTTCTGTTTCATGCAAATCATCCTTTGTCCGGCCGGCAGACGGACGGCGGTCTCCCCCGCCGGGCCGTCCGGGACCTTAATAGATAATATTATACCAACTCCGCCGCCGATGTTCAACCTTTTTTTCTTCCCCCGCGGGATTTTCTGAAAAAAGAAAACCGCGAAAAAAGTGCTTGACAACCGGCCTTCTCCCTGCTATAATAAGAAGGCAAAACAAGCAGACGGCTTCCGTTTCACCCTGCGAATTCCGTTTTTCAGGGTAAATAATTCACAGAATTACCGGCGACGGTAGTGACGTAATTATGCGCGGGCGGTCTTCGTCCGCGTTTTTTGTGCAAAACCGATTATCACTGGAGGTGTCTTCGTATCGCTACCAAAGAACTGCAAATCAATGAGGAAATCAGAGACAGGGAAGTAAGAGTCGTCGCCGACGGCGGCGAGCAGCTCGGCATCATGTCCGGCAGGGACGCGCTGGCGCTGGCCGCGTCCAAGAATCTCGACCTTGTCAAAATCGCGCCGCAGGCCACCCCGCCCGTATGCCGCATCATGGACTACGGGAAGTACAAGTTCGACCAGCAGAAGCGCGAAAAGGAAGCAAGAAAGAATCAGAAGGTCATTGAGTTAAAAGAAGTTCAGCTTTCCCTCAACATTGATACGCATGACTTTGAGACGAAGGTGAACCACGCCATCCGCTTTCTGAAGGCGGGCAACAAGGTGAAGGTTTCCATCCGTTTCAGAGGCCGCGAGATGGTTCATCCGGAAAGAGGTCTGGACATCATGCAGCAGTTTGCCGACGCGTGCGCCGAATACGGCAACGTGGAAAAAGCAGCCAAAATGGAAAACCGCAACATGCTGATGTTCCTTGCCGCAAAGCCGGTCAAGTGATCGAAACGCATCCAGAAAACATTGTCAGGAGGAATTTATCATGCCGAAAATCAAGACCAATTCAGGCGCGAAGAAACGTTTTAAGCTTTCCAAAAACGGTAAGCCGATCCGTGGCCATGCCTACAAATCCCACATCCTTAACAAAAAATCCACCAAACGCAAAAGAAATCTCCGCAAGCACGTCGTGGCCGACAAGACCAACGTCAAGCAGATCAAGCGTCTGATTCCTTACAAATAAGCGTTAAGAAGATTTACGGAGGTAAGATAGAATGGCACGTATTAAAGGCGCACTGATGACGCGCAAGAGAAGAAATAAAGTTCTGAAAATGGCCAAGGGCTATTACGGCAGCAAGAGCAAGCTCTTCAAGACCGCCAAGCAGGCCGTGATGAAGAGCGGCAACTACGCTTACATCGGCCGCAAGCAGAAGAAGCGCGATTTCAGAAGACTGTGGATCGCCAGAATCTCCGCGGGCTGCAAAGCCAACGGCATGAACTATTCCACGTTCATGAATGGCCTCAAGAAGGCGGGCGTCACCCTGAACAGAAAGATGCTCTCCGAGATCGCCATCGCCGATCCCGCCGCTTTCACCGCTCTCACCGAGCAGGCCAAGGCCGCGCTGAAATAAGCAAAACACAGAAAAACATCACCGGGAACGGAAATCTCCGTCCCCGGTGTTTTTGTCTTTGCGGAAAACTTCCGGCCGGTTTACCGCCCCGGTCAGAACGGCCGGATGCTGTTGAGGAACGCGAAGATCCGGTTGAAGAACGTCACGATCTTCCCGAAGAACGCGATCACGGCGGAAGGCGCGCGGCTTTCGTCCACGTTCAGGTCGGCGACGCGGGCGTCGTCGTAATAGGTGTGCAGCGGGCTGCCGTCCTGATCCGCGCCGACCATATAGGTCAGGGCGTAAACGGCGGCGTGCAGCGCCAGCTCCCCGGCGATGTGCTCGTAGCTCATCAGCGTCATGCCGTCGGTCTGATAGGCGCCCTGCGCCTCGGCCAGCCTGGCGACGGTCTCGTCGAACACCCCGGCGTTGAACAGCTGGGGATAATCCTCCACCGGCACGGCGATGTAGACGGTGGAAACGCCGTCCTTGGTGACGGTGACGGTGAACGTGGAATCCGCCGCGATCTGATCGGCGCAGCCCGCCAGGTCTTCCTCTTTGGCGAAGGCGTATTTCGACAGCACGCCCGCGATCTCCGCGCCGGTCACCTTGCCGTCGCCGTCGGTATCGTAGCCGGCGGACGTTTTCACTTCGACCTCGGAGCCGTCCGCCGCGCCGGTCAGAACGCCGGCCACCTCCGCTTCCACAACGGCGGCCGCGTCGTC
>CACZGD010000201.1 GCA_902780565.1 Oscillospiraceae bacterium | reverse complement strand
GGAAATGCGTGAGTATCTGCCTCTGATCGTCGTCGGCGCGATCATCGGCGCCTTTACCGTGGCGTTCCTCGCCGCCTACATCACCGAAAAGAAACGCAAACGCCTGAACGCGAAGGAACGGCAGATGAAGGATTCGGAGCTCATGCGCCGCCTGCTGCGCTACGCAAAGCCCTATAAGGGGCAGTTCGCGCTGGCGTTCCTCGTCATGCTGGTCTCCATCGCCTACGACGTGGTCTCGCCCCTGATGGTCGGCCGGATCGAAGATATGGTCAAGGGGACCTTCGAGCTGCCGCGCCTGTTCGCCTACGTTGCGATCTACGCCGGGATCCTGGTGGTCAGCATGGTCTGCACCTATCTGCAGGCGATCATCCTGCAGAAGACGGGGCAGAAGATCCTGTCCGCCCTGCGCATGGACGTGTTCACGCACATCGAATCCCTGAGTCAGGAGCAGTTAAACGCCTTCCCGGTCGGCAAGCTCGTCACGCGCGTGTCCAACGACCCGAACGCGATCTCGTTCATGTTCACGAACATCCTCGTCACCATGCTCAAGAACGTCATGGTCATCTTCGGGGTGCTGAGCATGATGCTGACCCTGAACTATATGCTCACCCTGATGGTGCTGTGCTTCGTGCCGTTCGTGGTGCTGTTCACGGTCATCTTCCGCAAATTCTCCCGCAAGGCGAACGACCGCGTCAACGACGCGACCACGGACCTGAACACCTATCTCTCCGAAAACCTTTCCGGCATCGGCATCACGCAGATCTTCAACCGGGAGGACCGCAAGATGCGCGACTTCCTGACCCGCAGCGAAACGCTCAAAAAGGCCAAGAACGCCCGCATGATGGTGTTCGGCATCTTCCGCCCCATGGTCTATATGCTGTATATCTCCTCCGTCATGGTGCTGTTTTATCTCGGCGGCAAAGGGTATCTGGACGGCGTCAGCGTGTTCGGGCAAGCGATCGACTCGGCGGTGATCGTGTCGTTCTATCTCTATATCAACAAATTCTTCAATCCCATCCAGAACATGGCGGAGCAGTTCGATCAGCTCCAGCGCTCCTTCACCGCGGCGGAAAAGATCTTCCGCGTGATGGACATCGAGCCCGGCGTCGTGGACGAGCCGGACGCGGTGGAGCTGGAGACCGTGCGCGGCGAGATCGAATTCCGCGACGTCTGGTTCGCCTATAAGCCGGGCGAATGGGTCCTCAAGGGCGTGTCCTTCCACATCCTGCCCGGGCAGGCGGCGGCGTTCGTGGGGCCCACCGGCTCCGGCAAAACGACCATCCTGTCCCTGATCGTGCGCAACTACGATATCCAGAAGGGGCAGATCTTAGTGGACGGGATCGACGTGAAAAAGATCAAGCTCTCATCCCTGCGCCGCCACTTCGGGCAGATGCTGCAGGACGTGTTCCTGTTCTCGGGCGATATCCGCTCCAACATCGTGCTGCGGGAGGAAGCCCTGACCGACGAGGAGGTCATGGCGGCGTGCCGGTACGTGAACGCCGATTCCTTCATCGGCAAGCTCGAAAAGGGACTGGACGAAACGGTGCGCGAGCGCGGCAACAACTTCAGCGCCGGGCAGCGGCAGCTTTTGTCCTTCGCCCGCACCATCATTCACAAGCCCTCGGTCATCATTCTGGACGAAGCCACCGCGAACATCGATACCGAAACGGAGCTGCTGATCCAGGATTCCCTGAACCGCATCAAGAACATCGGCACCATGCTGGTGGTCGCGCACAGGCTTTCCACCATCCAGCACAGCGACGTCATCATCGTCCTCTCCCACGGCGAGATCGTGGAGCAGGGCACGCATCAGGAGCTGCTCGCCCTCGGCGGCCGCTATCACAAGCTCTATATGCTGCAGTACGAAAAGCAGCAGATCGAAAACGCGTAAAAAAACGCAGGACCGCCCGCGGGCGGTCCTGTGTTCTTGAAAGAGAGGAAAGAGGTCGTCGGCGGCGGGCGGGAAACAACGAAACCGTCCGTTCCGCCGACAAATACAGTATAGCGGAGGGAAAGTCCCATTTCCGGGACTTTCAGCGGATGAAAAAGGGCGAATGCGCGAACCCGGCGAAAACACGAAATTTCCATTGCATTTTTTGCGGGATTCTGTTACAATATTTTTAACCGTAAAAAACTGGAGGGAAAAAACATGAACAAATGGCTTCGTACCCTGACCGCAGCGGCGCTCGGCGCCGCGCTTGCGGGCGCAGCGGTGCTCCCGGCGTTTGCCGCCGCCCCCGGGGACGTGGATAAAGACGAAAAGGTGACCGCGTCCGACGCGCGCCTCGCGCTGCGCTGCGCCGTGGGGCTGGAGGACTACGCCTCCGGCAGCGAGGAATTCGTCGCCGCCGACGTGGACTTCGACGAAAAGGTGACCGCATCCGACGCGCGCCTGATCCTGCGCGCGGCCGTGGGTCTGGAGGAGCTTGCAGACAGGCCCGCCGCCCCGACGGACACGGAATACGACGTCCTGCGCTCCGGCGTGTTCAACATCGTCGCCACGATGGAGGACAGCGACGGCGTGAATCCCATGAACAT
>CACZGD010000200.1 GCA_902780565.1 Oscillospiraceae bacterium | reverse complement strand
CTCAGCCGCCTGCTGCTCCGCCGCCGCCAGCTTTTCCGCCTCCGCGGCCCTGGCGTTGGTGATCAGCGTGTTCTTCTGGATCCCCGCGCTGACGACGCCCTGATAGACGTCCGCGATATCGATGGGCGGATGGATGCTTTCCAGCGTCACGCTGCCGACGCGCAGGCCGATGCCGGAAGAAGCGCAGAAGCCGTTCAGCTCTTCGGCGATCTCTTCGGACAGGCTGCTGCGGTCCTCGCTCAGGAAGGTGTCCAGATCGGCGGATACCGTTCTGCCGAGAACGATCTCATAGGCCTTCGCGGTCAGGATATCCTCCGGGGAGGCGTAAGCGGTGACGTACCGGCACAGATCGTCGATCACGTAGGCGATCTTGATATTGACGGAGACCAGCTCGTTGCCGTTGCCCAGCAGCAGCCGGTATTCCTCGCCGCCGTGCGCCTGCGTCCAGAGGTTGTCGACGGACTGCTGCTTTTCATAGCCGACCAGCACCTCCTTGACACGGGCTGTATCGTAGATCTCGGCCTTATCGACCGGCCACGGCAGCTTGACGTGCAGCCCCGGTTCCACGGGGGAGCTTTCCAGGATGCGGCCGAACCGGTAAACGACGGCCTGCTGCTGCGGATCGACTTTATAAAAACAGGAGGCCAGCAAAAGGACGCCGCACAGCGCCAGGACCGCCGTGGGCAGCAGACCGACGGCATAGCGGATGCTCCAGAGGGATTTCACTGAAAGACCGGTGTTCTCCTCCAGAAACTCGGCAAAGCTCTTTCTGTCCTCCCCTTTTGAAAAACGCAGCAGGAACAGATAATCGAACGTTTTCAGAAGATCCTTTTTGATCAGGCCCTTCGCCATGCCGGTCAGGAACAGCAGGACGAACGCCAGCGATATGCCCTTGATCACCCATACCAGAACGGGAAGACAGGATACGTTGAGGATGCTGTTCAGCGCGAAAAACAGCGCGGAGACCGCATATACCGCGCCTGCGCAGAGGACCATTCCCCGCGCGGTGACGCTGCCCGGTTTTTCCGGGAGCCCCTTCATCCAGTTGGCGGCGATGAAATACACCGCGGCGGCCAGCACGCTGATCCCGATAAAGATCACGCCGTATTTGCTGTCGGAAGCCAGCGTGCCGATGTAGAAGGACTGGAACTGCAGCAGCGCGAAACGCACCAGCAGGAACGACAGAAGGCCGACGTGAACGACGGCGACCAGCCGAAGGGACTGCCGCGGGGAAAAGCGGGACGCCGCTCCGCTGCGCTTTGCCGCTTCCGCTGCCTCTGCCGGGGACGGATTCTCCCCGGAGGGCGAAGGGACGGACGCCTCCGCCTGACGGCGTTTTTTGCCGACGGAGAGCCGCGGCGCGCTGCGGCGCTGTTTCCGTTTCTTCTTTTTTTCGGCTGCTTCCGCGTTCGTCGGGCCGTTTTTCTCTTCCTCGATACTGTGGACGAAGAATTCGGTGATCAGGATCAGCGCGTAGAAATAGGAGAAATACTTACTGATCGCGAAAAACTGTTCCAGGATATACAGGTACCCGATCCACGCCTCGGCCGCATAGAAAAGGAAGCTCGTCACGGTGAACAGGATCCACGGGAACAAATAGACTCTTAACTCTTTTTTCTTTTTCAATTCCGTTCCACCCCCGCTAAAAAGGGATCATCATCAACGAAAAAAAAGCTGCCGTTCCGTTTCCGGATCGGCAGCACACTGTGATCGCGGCAAGAAAGCGGCTGCGCCGCAGCGCAGGGCGCTTCCGATCACGCCGTCGCCGTTGCCGTAAGGGCAGAATCAGCGGGCGTTATCATCTTTTTGTTTAGCAGGAAACGGGCAGTTCCCTGTCAAATGAGAAATTGCGTCGCCAACCGCATTATTTGATCAGAAGGGCGTTACTTTTTGAAAACGGCCGTGATCTTATCCCACAGCTTCTCAAAGAAATCGCCGATCCGCTCAAAGAACGCCCGGATCTTCAGCGCGGCGGAATCCGCGGCGTTGTCGCTGAGAAGCTCTTCCGTGGTCATGGTATAGGTCTCGTAAACGGTCGGGTCGTTCTTGTCGATGGTGATCACGCGGAAGCCCCTGTGGTTGTCGTTGTAGGAGGCGAAGGTGCAGCCGGGGGAGGAGACGAGGTCGATGCCCTCATAATCCACCGCGTAAGCGTTGATATGGTCGTGGCCGAAGAAGACGGCGGTCACGTCGCCCTGCTCCAGCATGGCGTTGACCTGCGCGTAGCCGGGCGCAAAATTGGTGTTGGGCGGGCAGGGCGCTTCCGCCAGCCAGTTGGTGGTCAGATCGGTGCCGTCGGGCAGCGTGTACCAGGAGCCCGCAAAGCTGACGGCGCCTTCCGTCCCGGCAGGGACTTCCTTCAGCGCGTCCTTGATCTGCGGGGGAACGATGTGCTGGAACGCGATGGAGGGAACGGAAACGCCTCCGTTGGCCGCCTTCAGCTCGTCCGCCTTCGCCCGGTACCATTCGATCTGCTCCGGCAGCACGTAGCCGTAGCCGCCGTAATTGTCGTCCGGGTTGTAGTTGCCGGAATCGAAGCACCAGA
>CACZGD010000199.1 GCA_902780565.1 Oscillospiraceae bacterium | reverse complement strand
CAAGTATTTCACGCAGGCGGAGCTGCTGCGCGGCGCTGAGGCGGAGGAATACCGCATCAACGCGCCCTGGGCGGCTGAAGCTGTTATGGACAGCCGCGAAGCGAAGGCGCCCGCCGCCTTCAAGGTCGTCAGCTCCAACGTCACCAAAGGAGAGGACGCCACCGGCTACTATGACTTTGACGCCTCCGCCGGTTTCTTTGACGGCGCTGTGACCGTTTATGCGCTGACGGATACGACCGTTCCTGCGCTGCTGCAGGACGACTTTGCCAAGGGCTACACCTTCGGCGATCCCGCGGCGGTCCAGTTCGGCAGCGGCATCAGCGTCTGCCTGAACAACTCCGGCGTTGATGTCAAGGGCGCCACCGTGACCGTTTCCATCACGAACGACGGCAAGGCCGTCTGCGGCGTGTATGTGATCGACAACGCCACGAAGGCCGTCACCGAGGAGAAGCTTCCCGATGTGACCCCGGACGCGGATGTTGCCAAGCTGGCTGCTGACGCCAAAGCCGCCGGCGACGCGGACAAGATCGCGGTGAACGACGTGACGCTCTGCGGAGCGGACAGCATCAACTGGAAGGAAGAAACAAACCTCGGCGACCTCGTCGCTGACGCGCTCAAGTGGTACGCCGAAAACAAGTTCGACGGTTTTCAGAAGGACGCTCCGGTGGTCGCTATTCAGAACGGCGGCAACTGCGATCAGTTCCTTTATCCCGGCGACGTAACCAAAACCGATCTGCTCCGCGCACTGCCCTTCTCCCCGATGGGCGTGGGCATCCTGTATGTGACCGGCGCGGATCTTCTGACCATGCTTGAGGCTGGCACCTCCCCCTCCAGCGACTACGGCGAGGAGCTCTGCCCCGGCTTCGGTCAGGTTTCGGGCATCGAATACGCAGTTCACAAATACAAGGAATACCTCGCGGGCGAGGAATACGGCAAATTCTATCGCGCAACCGATGTGAACCGCGTCGAGATCATGAGCGCTGCCGGAAAAGTCTTTGATCCCAAGGCGACCTATGCGCTCATCACAGACAACTATCTCATGAACGGCAACGACACCGCCTATGTGATCAAGGATATTCGTGACGGTGAAAACGCGAAGTACCTCAACAACGGCAACGGCGTCAAGACCCGCGACATCGTCGCCATGTACATCGATCAGGTGCTGGGCGGCAAGATCGGCGAGGCGTATGCCAAGCCGCAGGGCCGGATCACGGTCTACCTGGAAGAGCCGTATGAGAATCCCTTCACCGACGTGAAGGACGGCGCATGGTACGCCGATTCTGTCGAGTACGCCGTGAAGCACGGTCTCTTCAAGGGCATGACGAAGACCACCTTCGAGCCGGAAACGGCCATGAGCCGCGCCATGTTCGTCACGGTGCTTTACCGCATGGCGGGCGAGCCGGACGCCTCCAAGTATGACAATCCGTTCGACGATGTGAAGGACGGCGCCTGGTACACGGACGCAGTCTGCTGGGCTGCGGGCAATGACATTGTAAGGGGCGTCTCGGCAACCAGGTTTGACCCCGAAGCGGACGTCACGCGCGAGCAGTCCGCCACGCTGCTGCTGCGCTACGCAGGCTTCAAGAAGTATGACGTCTCCGTGAGGGACGATCTGGCTGCCTTCACGGACGCCGGAAGCGTCAGCAGCTGGGCAAAGGACGCCGTGCAGTGGGCCGTCGGCGCGAAGCTGATTCAGGGCGTAACCGCGAAAACGATTGTGCCCCAGGGCAACGCCACCCGCGCGCAGGTCGCAACCATCCTGATGCGCTTCTGCGAAAACGCGGCAAAATAAGCAAATACAATGAAAGATGCCCGGCTCCATTGGGAGTCGGGCATCTTTTGATTATCTGAAGATCAGCTTTAAGAGACTGAATTCATATTCATCATTACATTTACCATAATAATATTACGTTAATTAAATTCACAAACAAACAGACACCCGGCCGTGTGGCTGAGCGTCATCGTGAACGTGAATCCTGCTTCCTGAAACGAAAACCCGTGACAAATCAGGCAAAATAGGATATGATAAACAAAAACAATAATTGCTTTTCTCTGCCCGCGGAATGCGGCCCATGGAATCGGGTGAAACGCCCGGCGAGTCGGTCACTGTGATGCTTCTCAGAGGAGAAGATAAGTCAGATACATGAGAGAAAAGCGGTGTTCCTGCCGGAACCGGGAAACACGTGAAACTTGGCGCAGTCTCTGCGCCCGTTTGCCGTGTCCGTTTTTTGGCGGACACGGCATTTTTATTTGGAGTGAAGATTATGGTGCATTTTATCGGCGCGGGTCCCGGCGCGGCGGATCTGATCACGGTGCGCGGCCTAAGGCTGCTGCGGGAGGCGGATGTTGTCATTTACGCCGGAAGTCTGGTCAATCCCGCGCTTCTGGAATCTTGCCGTCCGGACTGCGAAAAGTACAACAGCGCCTTTCTCACGCTCGAGGAAGTGCTCGCTATCATCGCGGACGCCGAAGCGGCCGGGAAAACCACCGCGCGTCTGCACACGGGTGATCCCAGCGTCTACGGCGCAATCCGGGAGCAAATGGACGCGCTCGATCGGATGGGC
>CACZGD010000198.1 GCA_902780565.1 Oscillospiraceae bacterium | reverse complement strand
AGGATGTTGTTGACCTCCGCGAAGACGGTGCCGAGATCCGTATCGGGCAAGGTATGATCTTTGATCAGCGTTTTGCCGATCACCATGAACAGGGCCGCCGGGACGCCCTTGCCAGAGACGTCAGCCATCACGACGGCAAGGTGACGTTCGTCCACCATGAAAAAGTCGTAGAAATCGCCGCCCACCTCTTTGGCGGGGTCCATGGTCGCGTAGATATCGAACTCCGGCCGGTCCGGGAACGCGGGAAAGATGCTGGGCAGCATGGAGGACTGGATATGGGTGGCCACGTCCAGCTCCGCGCCGATCCTCTCCTTCTCCGCGGTGACGGCGGTCAGATGGGTGATATAGTTGTTGATATCCAGCTCCATCTGTTTGATGGATTCGCAGAGCGTTTCCACCTCGTCGCCGGTCCAGATATTCAGCCGGGAGATGGCGGAATCGTCCCGGTGCTCCTCGCTGCGGTCCTGCACGAAGGAGCGGGCTGCGGCGGACAGCTTATTGATGGGCTTGATCAGGGCCTTGTTGATCCCGAACAGGATGAGCACGATCAGCACGAGAACGGCGGCCTCCATGAGCAGGATCACGTTGCGAAGGTACTCCGCCCGGTCCTTCATGATCTCGTCCATCGACATATCCACGCCGACGAGGGCGACGGGATTCCCCGCCTCGTCCCGCACCGGTTCCATGGAGGTACACAGCCACCCGTAGGCGTCGTTGGTAATGAACGCGGGGATGCCGTTTTCCGGATGCTCCGTCTCCTTCGTCGGACCGGAGACCTCGTGCGTCGTTCCCAACTGACACCTGTCGTCCGCCCGGTCGGCGTCAAATATGTAGGTACACATATCGCCCTCCAGGATCTGTACGTACAGGAACGTGATGTCGTTACTGTCCTTGATATCGAACAGCGTATCCAGCATCTCGTAATAGCGCGCGTCCTTGATGGCGTCGGCTTTCGCGTCGTAATCAGCGCGGTAGGCCTCGTTCTCCCAGTAAAGGTCGTCGTCGTATGTCCCGATCTGTTTGACGGAGTGATAGTACCGCAGCAGATCCTCCGCGGTCAGCTGAGTGGCGGCGGTTTTGGCCAGATTGGAGGTCAGCGTCTTGTAATGCCCGTCCATCGTCGAGCTGTAGACGCGGTAGCTGATCGCGACCGCGATGACGGACAGCACCAGCGCGGACAATACGATCACCGCGACGGTTTTGACGCGCAGGGATACCAACCGGTACGTCTTTTGTTTCTCTTTTTTCGGCATCATATTTCCTTCCTTTTCAAATCAGAATCAGATTCACATAGGTACGGCGCAGCGGCCCGTTGCAGACGACGGAGGAAACGATCTCCTCGCCCTCAGGGCAGAGACCGTCGGGCAGATACGCTTTCAGCAGACCGGTCCCGAACAGAGCGCATAACGCGCCGCTCACCCGCCGCAGCTGCGGGAGGGACAGATCCGTTTCGGTGATCAGCAGCGCCCCGTCCTCCGGCGCGGCCATCAGGAAATGCGTTTCCCCGTCCAACGCAAGGGCGAGCGTCTTCCCGCCGAAATACGCGTTGTCGGCGACGCACCACCGCAGGTGCCGGTCCGGCCATCGGGCGTACGGCCGCGGGGAAAAGGCGGCGTCCCGCATCCGGTTGTACTGATCCGGCGATAACGGGGAGACCGTCAAAGGGATTTTCCCGCCGGGGGGGATCGTCACCAGCCGCAGGCATGCGTCCCGAGCAAAGCCGAACGAGCGGTAATACGCGAGCAGGGACGCGTCGGCGGGCTTCAGAAACAACGCGAAGCCGTCCCGCAAGGCCATCGACGTCACGTCCTCCAGCAGCCGCCGCATATATCCCCGCTGCCGGCAGCCGGGCAACGTGCCCGCCGCGTAGATCAGCTTCGCCGGCTGCGCATCCGCGCCGTCCCGAAAGGACGCGTCGAGCAAATGCAGCATACTGACCGGCCGGCCGGCCTCAACGTAAACCGGGACGGAGATGTGATCGAAGTTTTCGCGGTAAAACAAACGGATATAATCATACGGATCGTGAAAGCACGATTCCCATATTTCGCACAGCGCGGGGATATCCCGTCTTTCCGCAAAACGTATTCCGGTCTCCACGGGCGTCACACCTCCACGGTCAGCGTATTGAAACCGGCGTAACGGCGATAGAAGAACCGCCTGGATTTCGTTTTCACCATCTGAATACCGAGAGACGCCAGATTTTCCTCGTCATCGTAGTCTTGCCCGGTCTTCATGGCAAACGGATTGAAGTCCACGGCGTTGTCGCGGATGTGAAGCGCCACCGTGCCGTCCTCTTCAAAGCAGATCGTCAGCTGGATATACTCGTCTCCCCTTTTCTGAAACGCGTTTTCGATGATCGCCTGACAAACCTCTTCCACGCACATGGTGACGTAGTACCTTTGCTTCGGGGCTGCCTCATTCTCCTCGCAGAACGCCTCCGCCTTTTCCAGCAGATCCCCGATATCGGAGGAGTTGGTATCCAGCAGATAGGTGAACACCTTGCCGGAAACCGTCTGCTTCCTGACGCGGCAGACGGGCACCCATACGGCCAGCGTGCCGAGCTCCGCCGCCAGAAAGGCGAACCA
>CACZGD010000197.1 GCA_902780565.1 Oscillospiraceae bacterium | reverse complement strand
GCTTCGGGGAGATCGGGCTCCGGGCGCGGATCAAAAACATGTCCGTGAAAAAGAAGCTCGGCGCGGGGCTGGCGATCCTGACCGTGCTTGCCGTGGCAGGGGTGGCGGTGTTCCTGCTGCCGGAACACAGAGACGCCCGACCGGCGGACGAGCCGGAGACAGACGCGCAGCAGACGACGGCGGACGGGACGCAAACCACGGACGGCGCAGCGACGCCCTCCGATACGGGGACGGTCCTGCGCGAGGCGTCGCCGCGGATCACCCTGCGACGGGACGCGCCGGAAAACGCCGGTCCCGCCTTTGACGCGGCGAAGACCTGCCTGCTGAAAAGCGCCCTGCAGAGCTTCGGGCAGCCGGACGGGGACCCGCTGGCAGGGTCGCTTTTAGACGTGTCTGACGACCCCGCGCTGCCGGGGCTTGCCGCCCTGAACCTCACCGTGCGCGACAAAACGGAAATCCTGTACGCGGACCCCGCGCTCGGGGACGGGGGCCTGCAGCCGTTGCTGGATAACCTGACGCTGTTCGGGAGACGCGGCGCTGTGCTGGAGCAGCGGGGCAAATCCCTCGGCACGCGGTATGTGTATATCGATATCGGCTATACGCTGCTGGATATGGCGGCGGAGGAAAACGTTGCGATCCTGTCGATCCTTGAGGACGCGGACTATCAGTACGAGGGCGTCGAATTCCCCTCCGGGCACGGAATCCGGTATACCGTGACGCTGTTTTTCGTGGGGGACGTCTGGCGCGTCGCCGCCGTGGAGAGCGACGAAATGCTTATGCAGTGGAGGTACAGTCACGAAGCCTTTGATTCGTTTGCGGAGTATCCCACCGAGGAAACACCCCCGCTTTCCGAAGAAGATCTGCTGTCCGCCCTGCGGCAGATGGATCTTGATACGCTGGTCGCAGAAATCAAAGCGGCATATCCCTCAAAGCCTTACGGCGCGCTGGTCTACCACGCGGCGGTCCTGCAGGAAAAATGCGCCGGGCTGAGCGAGCAGGACCTGCGGGCGCTTTACGGCGACGCCGGGGACGCCGTGTACCTCAAAATGCTGCTGTTGGAGATCTATGGGAACGGCGAACGTCCGATCCTTCTGGATTATGATATGCTGGAAGAAGAGCTGCTGGACCCGCAGACAAACGAGGCGCTGGCCGCCGGGATTCTGGGATATCTGAGCCACCCGCAGACCTACGGGGAATCGGAACGGTTCATTTCAACGCTGGAGAAAGTGCTGAATACCGGCAGCGAGCTGCTGCGCTCCCACGCGCGCAAGGAGCTCGAGGCCCGGGAACCCGCTTTTGATCCGGGCGTCGCCGAGTGCCGGGATTACGTCTTTACCGGGGACGAAGGCCTGGAGCTGCTGTTCGACGGGAAGAAATACCTGTTTTTGGGCGAGGGCGGCGCGTATGACGCGATCACGGCCTTTGCGGGCGCTTCGGGAAGCGTCAAGGCGTCCGAAGACCCTATCGCCTTTTATCTGAAAAACAACGCGGTTCTGACCGTCCGGTCCGACGGGGTCGAGATCTCGGCAGACGCAGCTTCCGGGGACGTCTATTCGTTCCGGTATACCGGCGTCGTCGACGCGGACCTTGACGGGCTTGGCGACGGCGGGGTCACGCTGCCGATCTGGAGCGGCAGCGACAGAACGGAGATCCTGATCTATTCCGGGTCGCTCGAAAACCTTCAGATGCAGGACGGAGAACCTGTTTTCGCGCTCGGAGAAACGCTGTATTATATCGATAAAAGCGGCAGAAGCGTTGAATGCGGGACCGTTTGGAGTCTCGGAGACAATTCGAGCCAATACGTGTTTTATGATCTGGGCCTGACCTTCACCGCGCGTCCCGCGTCCTTCTTCTCCGGTTATGATCTGGAGGTCTCTTATATGTCCGACGGGGAACCCATAAAAACCGTCGTGTATTCCGCCATGCGCAAGGCGCTCACGGTGACGGTCTCCACGAACGAGACCAAAACGGTTTCTGCCGTCGATCAAAACGGGGCTCCCGTTGCCGGAAAAGAGCGTCCGTAAACGAACCCTTTTGCCGCAAATGAATCGATATAAAAACACCGAGATTGATACAATTTAATGATTCCTCCGCCGATTTTGCCGCTTGAGGGGTAAGTTGTAGAAGTCGGGTTGTCCCGGCTGTTTTTATCGGTAGAAGTGTTCATACATCGCCGGTATAATAGACGGTGAGAAATCGGGATTTATCGGGGAGGTATCTTTATGTGGATGGTGTTAGGAATAAGCGCAATAGTTTTTACCATTCTGAATTTGGTTTGGACATTTAATAACAAAAACGCTAAATGGCTTAGGTTTGCGGGTCTTGCATTGACAGCACTGACTTTATGCGCTTTTTATGCCGATGGAGCAGGCAGAGTTGTAGCAGAGGATTGGGGAGGCTTAATGGATATTATGCCAACGATGAATAAAGCTTTATGGGTGTGTACCGTCATTTCGATTCTACTTAATTCAGTTTCTTTATTCAAAGGAAAAGAATAAAATCCAGTTTAACGAGGTTCCCACCCATGAAGCAAATCACAAATAAGGAATACGAAGAGTGGCAGAAATACAAAGCGGAAAAAGCAAAGAGCCCGGTAGCGTTTTGTCAAGTATTTTTTTCGT
>CACZGD010000196.1 GCA_902780565.1 Oscillospiraceae bacterium | reverse complement strand
TTCAGGAAAAACTCCTCGCAGAAGGTGACGGGCAGCGTGTCGCCCGCCTCGTTGGTGAAATCCGTGCAGCTGATCTGCAGCCTGCTGCGCCGGGAACGCAGCTGCAGGGCCAGCTGGCAGTATTCCCGCTCGTTTTTGGCGAGATACATGGTGTAATCCCTCGTCTTTTCCAGCGCCTGCGTGCGGTGCACCTTGGCGGTGGCGTCGTAGAAGGACCACGACGGCACGGAAAGCGGGTTCTCCACGCAGCCGCGCGTCATGAGGGCGACGGGGTTGAGATCGGACATACTCACTCCTCCTCCGGAGGCCATGAAGATGATCATGGCGGACAAATAAGCGATCACTTTTTTCAGAAAGACAAGGGCGGACGATGCGGCGAACATACGGATACCTCCTGCAATCATTGTATTTTCATCATAGAAAAGAACGCGCGGCGTGTCAATCCTTTTTTTCGGCTTCCGTCAAAAACGGTCCCGCCGTCTCTTTCCGCGCTTTTTTCTCATCCATCCGTTCCTTGACCAGCGAGACGGTGATGGAGCCCATGGTGAAGGCGTCGTTGGCCGCGCCCGCCCACGCGCCGTTGATGAGGTCGTAGACCAGCCACAGGCCGTAGCGGGGATAGGACAGCAGCTTCAGCTTTTTCGTCTGCGTCTGCCAGTTGGCGACGGTGGCCGTGACGGAGGCCAGCAGCGGCAGCACACTCCAGCCGTTTTCCCACGTGGCGATCACCGAAACGGCGGCCACGATAACGAAAAAGGCCGGGATCAGCGGGGTATTGATATTCTTTTTTTCCCGCAGCCCGTAGATATAGTTGCGGAACATGTTCATCGTATTGATGGCCACCGCCGGCCAAAGGTCCAGCATCGCGTAGTGCAGGACCCAGAACACGGAGGAGGCGGTCATGAAGGCCATGATCCAGCGGTGCTTGCGGAACTGGAAGGACAGGATCGTCAGCCCCATGGCGATGAAGCCCGCGATCTGCGCGAACAGCTCCAGATGCGCTTTCAGAAAATCCATCCTCCGTCCCCCTTTCTTTTCCGATTGGTATTATACTCCATCCCGAAGCCCAAAGCAAGACGGAATCAACGATCAGTAAAATTTATGGATCGCCGCGCAATGATTCATATATCAAAATAAACAAAACGTATTGACATCATTATCAAAAATAATTATCATATTGATAAAAATCAATCAAAGGAGACTGATTCCCATGAACACTGTTGAAATGATCGCCCAGTACGGTCATGAGGAAGTTGCGTTTTTTAACAATGAAAAGGCCGGTCTGAAGTGCATCATCGCCATCCACAGCACCAAGCTGGGTCCGGCGCTGGGCGGCTGCCGCCTTTATCCTTATAAGAGCATGGACGCGGCTCTGTTCGACGTGCTGCGCCTTTCCAGAGGCATGAGCTTCAAGAACGCGGCGGCCGGTATGCCCATCGGCGGCGGCAAGGGCGTCATCATCGCGGATCCCAGCGAAAAGACCGACGCGCTGTTCGAGGCCTATGCGGAGTGCGTGGAGAGCCTGGGCGGCCGTTACCTGACCGCCGAGGACGTGAACACCGACACCCACGACGCGGACATCATGCTGCGCAAGACCAGCTACGTGGTAGGCCGCGCCGACGTGAGCGGCGACCCCTCCCCCTTCACCGCCATCGGCTGCTTTGACGGCATCCGCGCCACGGCGAAGTTCACCTTCGGCACCGACGACCTCAATGGTCTTACCATCGCGGTACAGGGCCTTGGCAAGGTCGGTTACGATCTGGCCTGCCAGCTGCATGCCGCCGGCGCGAAGCTGATCGTCTGCAACAACAAGAACCGTGAGATCATGGCGAAGGCCGTCAACGAGCTGGGCGCCACCGAAGTGGCCGCCGACGAGATCTACGGCGTGGACTGCGACATCTTCGCGCCCTGCGCCCTCGGCGCCATCGTCAACTACGATACCATCCCGCAGTTCAAGTGCAAGGCCATCGCCGGCGCCGCCAACAACGTGATCCTTGACGACGAGTGCGGCATCGCCCTGAAGAAGAAGGGCATCGTCTACGCCCCCGACTTCATCATCAACGGCGGCGGCGTCATCAACGCCGGTCAGGAAGCCTTCACCACCTACGACAAGGAGAACGTCCTCAAGCAGGTCCACAACATCTACAACACCGTTTACAACATCCTGGAGGAATCCAAGGCCACCGGCGAGCCCGAAGGCGTCATCGCCCAGCGCTTCGCCGAGAACCGCATCAAGAACGGCCTTTGATCCCGGGCGGTCATCAAAAAAGAATCAAGATAAAAGAATGCAGGCTTCACGGCCTGCATTTTTTTGTTCGCCACGGATGCTTGCGGGAGCAGGACGACGGAGCGGCAAATTGGAGTTGTCGAGCAAAGCTCGACAGTTGTCAGTAGTCAGTCGTCAGAAAGAATCATACGTTTAATTATCTTCGTTAATCGACGATTCCCTTTATCGACGAAGGTATTTCAATGTATACAGAATCTATTTCTCTGATAGTGTTTATTTCTGACGACTGACTACTGACGACTGGGCAACGCCCCGACAAATCCCTGTTTGCCGCAAAAAGATCCCGTTTCTATCACCTTCCCGGGGCAAGCCGCATAAGCTGTACCGAGGAGGAAT
>CACZGD010000195.1 GCA_902780565.1 Oscillospiraceae bacterium | reverse complement strand
GCCAACCCCGATATTTTAAGCTACGATCAGGTGACCGGCTGCGATATGGACATTGAAGAAGATCGCAGCGAGCTCAAACGCAAGGACGCCGACGGCCACATGGTGAGCTATAACCCGCCCCGCTATGAATACGCCTACGATTTTTATATTTCCGTTTACGTGAACGCCCCGTATTTCGATACGCTGCGGTTCAAGCTGAATACCTCCTCCATCCAAACCGGCGAACGCCCCATGGGCGGCGCGGTGGTCGTAAAGCCCGCCATGGGGGCGATCCCCGGCGCGGCGGATTACAACGAATGCCTGAAATCGGGCAATGAGATCAAACGCACCGTGGAAAATATGCGCCAAAGCGTGCGCGACGAAGCGGCCGCAGCCGCAGCCCCCAAGCAGAAGGTGGTGTGCCCGCTGTGCGGCGCCCTTACCCTGCCCGACGACGCGGGCTGCTGCGAATACTGCGGCGGCCCCATTGCCCGGTAATCAGTAGTCACTCAACTTTCCCACACTGAAAAAGTCAATGAATCCTTAAGCAGCAAGGGATTTTGTTGACAAAAATATAAAACATGGTTTCAATTTGCTGTTCCGTTAAGACCAATTCGTTTCTCGTTTCAACGAGGAAAGCATTGAGCAGGATCATCAATGCCTCAAGGAAGGTCATATCCTTCAATTCGTCACACACAAGATAGAACAATTCCCCGCAGGTTCTCGGATCTGTTGTCGCTCGTGCTTCACAGGTGAGCATAATATATCGCAGATACACGATTGCTGTCTGCGCATAGATGGATTCAAAGCTGCGTCCCTGTGATTCGGTGTCAAGGTGAAGGAAATGCTTTGACGTTTTGAACATCACTTCGATGTTCCAGCGTTTTCCGTAAATGCGGATCATTTCTTCATCACTTAATCCGAGGTCCGTCGATAAAAGCGCCACCCATTTATCTTCATTCTTTGTTCGCAGAAATATGACCTTTACGTTTTGTGTCTTTTCATCCTTGTGGATTTGCACTTTTACGGAAGCAATAACTTCCCCGCGCCTGTTGTGCGGAACAGCTTCATACAACGATTTCAGCTCATAATTCCTGCCCTTGTATTTGTAATAGATGTGGTGCATGTGTTTGAGCATACAGATCACGTCCGCGCCTTGTTCGCTGGCAGGTATGATGACGCCAGGGAACGCAAACCAGCTGTCAAACAGCAGATACCGGACCTTCAGTTCCTTCAGGTCGACGCCTTTCAGCAGATCGAACATGGCTTCCACCGGATTCTGCCGGGCCATACGACGTAGGCGGTAACCTCTTGTTCGTTTGTCCATATCGTCAGGCAGCTTGTTCACGGTCATTTTCTCGCTGGTAGACACCAGATGCCGGAAACAAAGCGGGATCGTTGTATTGCCGTCGCTCCATGCAAGCGTCAGCAGCTTGAAGCCTTTGATATATTTGCCGGTGTTGTGATCGTAAACCTTGGAAAGCATATCCACTTTCTTGCTGCGGCTGCGGTTATACAGAGTATCGTCTACGATCAGGACGTTCTCCCGTGTTTCCGACGTCAACGGAATGACGGTCAGGATCGCCTGCATCGCGATCCGGAAAACCAGCTTGCACCAGTCATAAACGGGAGAATTCAGAAAACGGTAGACGGTGTTTTTGCTCATCCCCGGTTTCGGATCCATCGTGTATGATCTGTACAGATTTTTGTTGGTAAAGACCAATTCAAACAGATATCTGAGCAGTTCAATCGGCTTTACGCCTTTTTCTTTGTAGAAGTTTGCGGAAAAAAGTGCTTTTCCTATTTGAAATTTTTCGAAAAAAAGGGAAATCGTCGCATTTTTCGCTTGCTCTTCATAGTATTGTTCTGTTATAATAGTATTCACAGACAACGGCTCCTTTTGTTTTGGTTTGCTTCGAAACTATTATAACATATTTGGAGTCTGTTGTCTGTATTTTTATTGCCTTTCTCCCTTGTTTTTCAAGGCTTTATGCCTGATTCTTAAGTGGGAAAGTTGAGTAACTTGCAACTGAAAAAAAACTACTTCGTCAGCGCGCCGCCGTCCGCGTAAAGCAAAATCAGGATATCGTCCTCCTGCCCCGTGGAGGTATCGATATACACAAGCACGTCCTGCCCGCTGCCGTCGGCGCATTTGAGCTCCCATGCAAATTTTTCATAGCCGCCCCCGGTGGGGATCACCGCGCGGGAGACCCGCTCCACCCGCAGATTGTCGGCGGCCGCTTCCACGGCCGTCTCTGCGGCAACGGTTTCCTCCGGGATCTGCCGGGAGACGTGGTTCATGATATAATCACGCGCGTCCATGGAGACCACGGCCCCGTCCGAGAGCGACACGCCTACCTTGATGAGATCGGGGTAGCAGATATACTCCCCCTCCATGAACGCGAAATTCGCAACGCAAACGCCGTTTTCGCACATGGAGTAGGTGGGCGCCATGTTAGTATACCCGATTTTTTGCAAATATTCCGCGGCGGCGTCCAGCGCCTCGTCCATGTTGATGCGCGCCTCGCCCGCGGTGTAATCCGAAAGGATATACGCCGGGTAGCCGCCGTTCACAGTCACCGACACCCGCGCGCCGTCCTTATAAAAATCGTAGGTGGGCAGCCTGCCCGCCGTGGCGCCCACGGAGATCAGCAGATTTTGTTTGA
>CACZGD010000194.1 GCA_902780565.1 Oscillospiraceae bacterium | reverse complement strand
GGCATCAGACCGACGGAAGGGGAGGCGTCGGCTGTATTCAGCGCCGTCGTTTTCAGCAGGTTCAGCGGGCGGAAGCCGACCTCTCCGTCGACGCCGTTGAGATAGTACTCCCGGTAAAGCGTCGCCTCCCAGCCCGTAAAGTCGTGCATTTCCCCGTGGCTCACGGTATAGCGCAGAAAGCCGCGCTCGCTGACGGTCAAGGTGTAGATATGCCGCTCATTAACGCTTCCCAGAATCGCGGAATGATCCTTCCCGAAGGTCAGCGTCAGGACCGTATCGAGGGTGGTGCTTCCGTGATCGTCTCCCGCCTGCGCATCGGCGGAGGGCGTTTCCGTTGCAGGCTGCGCCGCTGCCGTTTCCTGCAAAGCCGACTCCCCGTCAAACGGAGCGTTGCGCGCGGCGGCCGGCTCGCCCTGCGGCGCGTCAGCGCGGAGCGTATCCTCCGCCGGGCTGCCGTTATCGGAAAACGATTCCGCTCCCGGCTGTTGTGTGGCGACAGAGACCTGCGCGGCGGCAGGATCCGTCCGCAGCGGCGTTCCCTCCCTTTGGGGCATAACGATTTGCTCCGCCGCGGGAAAAACCGCCACAGAGAGGATCATCACGACCGCTATGAAAAAGCTGAAGAAAGGTTGCAGACGTTTCATCGGATCCACCGAACAGCACGGGACGCGAACGCCCCCGTTGATTTTCTTTATCCTAACATATTTTTTTTACGCGCGCAAGAACCAAATCAAAAAGATTCCGTGAAATCATTGACACGGCGTACTTTTTTTGCTAAAATGGGCAGCGTCAAAACAAAAAGCACGCCTCCATAGTTAAATGGATATAACAGGCCCCTCCTAAGGGTCAGTTGTGGGTTCGATTCCCGCTGGGGGTGCCATAGCAAAGCACCGAAAGACTTACGTGGTAAGCGTTCCGGTGCTTTTTTTGCTGCATATCGCAGTATTGTTGTCGTTTTCGCGCACGTGAGACGATAAGTCCTACGCTTTGCTTACCTTCATCAGATTCGTCGTGCCGGATACGCCCAGCGGTACGCCCGCGGTGATAACGACGGTGTCGTCTTTTTTTACAAGCCCGGTCTCCAGCGCGGCGGCTACGGCGGCGTCGAACAGCTCGTCCGTGCTGGTCTTTTCGCCGATCAGGCGGGGGATCACGCCCCATGACAGATTCATCTGCCGTCTGACGGTCTCCGAGAGCGTGCAGCAGACGATCGGGCAGGCGGGCCGGTATTTGGACAGCAGTCGGCTCGTGGTCCCTTTGAGGGTGACCGTGATGATCGCGGCGGCGTCGAGATCGTGCGCGGTGGTGACGGTGGCGTGGGCGATGGCTTCGGCCACCGTGTTTTCGGTATCCGCGCGGCGGATCAGGAACTGCGTCTTATAGTCGATGGCGTTCTCGGTGGTCTCGGCGATCAGCGCCATGGTCTTCACGGCGTCCACCGGGTATTTTCCCGCGGCGGTCTCGCCGGAGAGCATGATCGCGCTGGTCCCGTCGTAAATGGCGTTAGCGACGTCGGTGATTTCGGCGCGGGTCGGGCGCGGGTTCTGGATCATGCTTTCCAGCATCTGCGTCGCAGTGATGACCTGCTTGCCCGCAAGATATCCCTTTTTGATGATCTGCTTCTGGATGGCGGGGATGTCTTCGAACGGGATCTCCACACCGAGGTCGCCCCGCGCGACCATGATGCCGTCCGCGGCTTCAATGATCTCGTCGATGTTTTCAACGCCGTCTTTGTTCTCGATCTTTGCAATGATACGCACGTCGTTCCAGCCAAGAGAGCGGGTGAATTTGCGCATATAATTGACGTCGGCGGCGGAGCGTACGAAGGACGCGGCGATAAAGTCGAAGCCCTGCTTCGCGCCGAATTCCAGATCGTTCATGTCCGCCTCGCTCAGGAACGGCATGGAAAGCGTCACGCCGGGGACGTTGATGCCCTTGTGATTCTTTACCTCGCCGCCGTGGATCACCTCGCACACGATGTCGTCGCCGCGCACTTCGCGGCAGATCATTTCGATGACCCCGTCGTTGATGAGCACCCGGTTCCCGGGGCGCACGTCGTTGGGCAGGTTTTTGAAAGTGATGCTGCCTACCTCCTTCGTGCAGGGTACGTCGCGGGTCGTCAGGGTAAAGGTGTCGCCCGCCTCCAACATCTCGCTGCCGTTTACGAAGTTGCCGAGCCGGATCTCGGGCCCCTTGGTATCCAGCATCGTGGCAATGGGCAGCCCCAGATCGCCGCTCACACGGCGGACCTGCTCCAGCCGGGCCTGATGGTCCTCATAAGTCCCGTGGGAAAAATTGAAACGCGCCACGTTCATGCCGGCTTCCATCAGCCCGCGCATCACGTCGTCGGAATCGGTCGCGGGACCGATGGTACAAACGATCTTTGTTTTTCGCATCGTAAGGAATTCTCCTTTATTTCTATTTCTTCTCCAGTATATACCCCGCGCCGTCGAAACGCAAGAAAAAAGATTGCGGGTTTTGCTTTTCCTCGCGGGTTTCGGCGTCAGAAGAGCAAAAACGGCATTCTCTCTTCCGGAAGCTTTTTTTTCTATCGCCTTCCATATGATAAAACCACAATCGATAAAAGACATTGTGAATTCGGAATATTATTCACAAATCGTATATTGCATTCAAAAAATAAAGATGATAC
>CACZGD010000193.1 GCA_902780565.1 Oscillospiraceae bacterium | reverse complement strand
CCCCTGAAAAACTTTTGCGATTTGCAGCAGTGCCGCCGTGCCGGAAGCGTTATCTACCGCGCCGCCGGTTCCCCTTGCAGTATCGTAATGAGATACGACAAGCAAAATGCTTGGAAACTCTGTTTTGGCGGGAATGCGAACTAAGATATTGACACCCTTAATACCGTTACGAAAAAACTCTTGTTGGGAGCAGTTAGCAGCCGTATATCCATACGATTCCAACAATCGAACGATCTGCATTGCGGCGGCGTTCTGCGTATTGTTCCACCAGCTTCTCTCGCCGACGGAATCAACAAGCAATTCCATGGTCTCTGCTAAATTATCCTTTGAAACCAATGCTGCGACAGATGCAAAATCCACAATTACTGAAGGCAGTTCTATAGGCAGCGGTTCCGACTGCGGAGTAAAACGGTCAATGTCTGAATTCAGTGGTTCCAATCCTACAGAAGTTCGCAGGATCAGCCTCGCATCCGCAGCGGATACGCCACCGTCGCCGTCAAGATCGCATAGGCGAATTACTTTTTCATGCATCCATTCCAACCCCACGGAATACCGGAGCGCCAGACGCGCGTCCGCCGCGCTGACCGTACCGTCGCGGTCTGCATCGCCGCGGGCGCAGTCCCCGATCGGTAATCTCATAGGCTGCTCCTCCTGTTTCCACCAGCCGTAGCCAATGTCGTTTTCCTCTCTGGTCGGATAGCTCTCCGCTTGCCTCATTTCACCGGTCTGCACATTCAGATATCTGGCAATATACATCGGCATATTGCTGTGTGTGATGATAAAACCTGCCCATGCGTCGGATTGTTGTACTGCAACCGTCCTGTTTCTGAAAAAACCTGCTTTCTCGGCTTCGTTCCAAAAGTCCGGCGCGTAATCGCACCACGATACTTCATAATTGGAGATCGGATTCAGAAACATACAGAAATCATCTTCGTCCAATGAAGTACAGATTTCGTCAGTTGTTTCGGTCGGGAGAAAAATGCGGTAGATTGTGTTTCCGGAAAACAGGAAGATAAGCCGGTCAGCAATTATAAAATCCTTGATTGTACAGTCATCTTTCGCTTGAAAGAGAACGTCCGTTTTTTCTCCGTTAAGAGAAATACGAAGAAGTGTATTCGTATTTGTAACAGCATATACCGCGTCTTTTTGTACGCTATAGGGAAGTTGATGAGCGTTTGTTTCCAAAATATGTTCATCAGAAAAACGGTGAAGAACTGTTTGTTTCTCGGCGTCAAACAGGTATAAGCAATCAACGTTTTCACCGTCCGGCTTTACGGCTGCCGGGAGATGCCTTCCCCATACAATTTGGCGACCATCCGGCAAAGGATCCGCCTGTTGTCGTTCCTCATAAGGACCGCGCATCGGGAATGCACAAATCTCCGAAAAATATGTCGTATAATCGTCAGCGCCGATTGCCAAAGCAACGCTCTGAAAAACGGATAAGAGCAGCGCAGTACACAAAACAAAAGAAAGAAACTGTTTATACGTTTTCATGTCAATGACTCTCATCTATATAGGCTGTAGAAAAAGAGAACGCCGCGGCGCTGTCGGGGAAAGGCAAAATAAAGACTTGACTGTATCCTTCAAACAGGAACCGAACGCCTTCGTCTGTGTAATAGCAGCCGTTGCCTTCGTTGTAATGCAGCGCTCCTTCCGTAGGGATCAACTTCGTCAGCGCGGTATACATCCCGCCCGGCGTGGGTGACGCAAGATCCAACCGGTACTGTTCTGACGATATGGCCAGTGAGAAGGAATGATCATAGTAACTATATACGACCAGATCGCCTTCTCCGTTGTTCTCCGGCAACTCAAATCCGATCGCTTCTACAGAATCGATCAGGGGGAAATCCACGCCGTAGTAATCGCTGAGATCATATGCGGGCACCTGAACGAAGCAGGTCACGTCGTCTGCCGGATCGCCGACGAAGAAAATGAAGCTGTAAAACGGGCACTCCAGCATGCCGTCCGTCGATTGGAATCGGACGATATAGCATCCCGCCAACGATAAAGCACCAACTTTTTTTCGGGCGGCAGCCAGCGCGTCGTCGTAAGGAATCGCCGGGATGTTCGGCGCGTTGCATTCATCACCGTTTATATAGAGCGAGGGAATGTCTTTGGTCCCGGATATATCAGTATACTTTTCAAGCAAAACACCGCCGTTTGTATATTTCCCCAAAGATAAAATCGAAAGGGCTGTATCACCGCTGCCGCCCTGGAAATTGATTGCGTCATACAGCGATGTGATCTTTTTGTCCCCGGTATAGTGGAGCGGCTCATCCTGCGACGGGGTTGAGGGTGTAACGTCAGTTGTTGACGTGTACGGATCGGACGGGGCATCAGAGGTTACAGGATCCACTCCCGGTACAGATTGCGTCGTTTCTGTTCCGGAAGGCTCTGTCGTTGAAACGCCCGGATCGACGCCCGGTGTGTGCAGCGGCAGCTTTTGAAGCGCGATAAAGGCGCCGACAGCCAGCACAAGCACAGCGGCAAAAGGCAAGAGTTTTTTGAATGGGATCGGGCGTCGGATCTCGTTTTTGCAATTCTGTTTGATCGATTCAAAATCGGGTTCATGCAATGCCAACGCCATGGAAACGGCGTCTCTTTCTGTCATATGGATTCCTCCTTTACATAGGCTTCACGGAGCTCTCTGAGC
>CACZGD010000192.1 GCA_902780565.1 Oscillospiraceae bacterium | reverse complement strand
ATCGAAAATGGGAGGAATTTTTTTGAAATACAGGGGGATGCTCGCCGCGCTGCTGCTGTGCCTGCCGCTGGCGTCCTGCGCGCGCAACGTGCGGTTCGATTATTCGGAGCTGAATATCCGCCTCCGGGAGGTGAACGCGGCGTATGGCTTCCGGGAGACCGAGCTGTTTTACGCGGATTCGACCTATTACGCGTTCTATGCCGTCAACGGCGAAGACGGCATGCTGCTGACCATGCGCGGGGACGAAACGGGGCTGCTGGACCGCGTGACCCTGACCCTTGACGCGGACGCGGAGGAAGCCGCGCCGACCTTCGTCGCCTTCGCCGAAGCGCTCGCCGGGGTGTTCATCCCGGGCGTGGATATGGACGCGCTGCGCGAAAAGACCGGGCTGCCGGACGCGGCTTCGGGGGCGTTCGACGGCCTGTTCCGGGGAATCCCGGGACGGTATGAGACCGGGTTTTACCGCGCGGAGCTCATCCCGGGGAACGAAGGGTGCGTGTTTGCGGTGGAGTATTTGTAAGGGCCGAGGGCCGGGGGCCGAGGGCCGAGGGAGAGGGGATAGGGATCGCGGAGTGGTGGAGTATTTGTAAGGGCCGAGGGCCGGGGGCCGAGGGCCGAGGGAGAGGGGACAGGGACCAGAGGTCAGGGACCAGGGGGCAGGGGGCAGGGGTCAGGGACCAGGGACCAGAGGGCAGGGGTCAGGGACCAGGGACCAGAGGTCAGGGGTCAGGGACCAGAGGTCAGGGACCAGAGGTCAGGGGGGCAAGGGTCATGGGGCAGGGATCAGGGATCGGTACCGGAAACGGAGCCGGGTCCCAATCCGACCGGTAGTACGGCTGCCCACAGCCGTTTTTGTGCCTTGCTGCGGGAGGGCGTCATCCCGGCGGAATTTGTTAACGGGGATCGGATATGTTGTGTCCCGGGATGATGCGTCATCCCGGCGGAATTTGTTAACGGGGATCGGATATGTTGTGTCCCGGGATGATGCCCTCCCCGGCAAGGGGCAACCGACGGACATGTTCCCGGCGACGCAAAACGTTCGGGCGACGAACCGGGTATATTATCGATACAATGCTAATTTTGGTTGATTCGTCGATTCGCCGGATTCGATCGTATGTACCGCATTCCGCGTACCAATCCGACCGGTAGTACGGCTGCCCACAGCCGTTCTTGTGCCTTGCTGCGGGAGGGCGTCGTCCCGGCGGAATCGGGCAGCGGATGACGGACCATGTGAATATCCGGGATGATGCCCTCCCCGGCAAGGGGCAACCGACGGACATGTTCCCGGCGACGCAGGACGTTCGGGCGACGGACCGGGTATATGACGATACAATGCTAATTTTGGTTGATTCGTCGATTCGCCGTATTCGGTCATATATACCGCATTCCGCGTTCTTCCCCTTGCCGGGGAGGGAATCATCCCGGAATGAACGTAATTCGTTTCCCGTCAAAAGATCCCGCCGGGATTCATCCCTCCGCCGTCAAGGCAAAGGAACGGCTGTGGGCAGCCGTACTACCATTGTGACCACCGCCCGGTCCCGTTTCCGGTACCTATCCCTGACCCCTGGCCCCTGACCTCTGACCCCTGGCCCCTGTTTCAAAAAACCTCTTGACAAACCCATCCCCGTGTGATACAATAATCAGGCTTATGTGAGTGTGGAACTCCCCTCACTGCGATTAGTGTCATAACTAAGGCGGGCGGTCCTCTGGCTGACGGAAAAGACAGCGTACGAACGTCTGAAAAACAAAACGGAGGTTATTTAGAATGGACGCTATCAAATTCATTGCTCAGGATTGCCTCAAGGAGGCGCTCCCCCAGTTCGAGATCGGTGACACCGTCCGCGTGGACGTGAAGATCCGTGAAGGCGACAAGGAAAGAATTCAGGCCTTTGAAGGCACCGTGATCGCGAAGCGCGGTTCCGGCGTCGCCGAGACCTTCACCGTGCGCAGACTGTCCTACGGCGTCGGCGTCGAAAGAGTCTTCCCGCTGCATTCCCCGAACGTTGCGAGCGTCAAGGTGGTCCGCAAGGGTAAGGTCCGCAGAGCCAAGCTCTACTACCTGAGAGGCAGAGTCGGTAAGGCCGCGAAGGTCAAGGAAGCGCTGAAATAAGGCGGACGGGGGCACGGCGTGTCCCCGCTTTTGCTTTTCGGGATATGGAAAGAAGGCATTTCAATGGATAAAAAACAACCCGAGCCCAAGCGCGGCTACGGCATTCGCGGCGTGGTTTTTGACGCGGTGAGCGTGGTGGTGAGCTCGATCACCCTTTTGGCGATCGCGTTTTCGTTCTGCGTGCGCATGGTCGGCGTGAAGGGGCAGTCGATGGAGACGACCCTGACGGAGGGCGACTGGCTGCTGGTCACGCCCTACTACACGACGCCGGAATACGGCGACATTGTGATCTGCACGAAGGATACGGCGGCGCAAGGCGCGATCGTGAAGCGCGTGATCGCGGTGGCGGGCGACGAGGTCCTGATCACGGCGGACGACGAGGTCTGGGTCAACGGCGAGAAGCTGGACGAGCCCTACGCCCGTCCCGGTTCCCACGAAGGGACGAGGGGGCTGACCGGCAGCGTGTTCACGGTGCCGGAGGACTGCGTCTTTCTGATGGGCGATAACCGCGGCAACTCCATGGACTCCCGCTACGTCGGCGTAGGGGACATCGAAATGGGGCATCTGCTCGGCAAGGTGCAGCTCCGCGTGGGCAACAATTCCGACGTCTATTACAACTTCCCGGGGAAGGACAAATAATGGCGGATACGGATATCGGCGGCAAGGCCGTGCAGTGGTTTCCGGGGCACATGGCGAAGACCCGGCGGCGCATCCGGGAGGATCTGCCCCTCGTGGACGCGGTGGTGGAGCTGAGGGACGCGCGTCTGCCGCTGTCCAGCACGAACCCGGAGCTGACGGACCTGATCGCGGGCAAGAAACGCATCATCATACTCAACAAGGCCGATCTCGCGGACGAAAAAACGACGCGGGACTGGCTTTCTTTTTATGAAAAACAGGGCGCGGCGGCGCTTGCGGCGGATTCCCGCTCCGGCAAAGGCCTGAACGCGCTGAAAAAGGTCGTCACGACCGTGCTGGCGGACACGATCCGCAAAAACGCCGAGCGCGGCATGGCGGGCAAGCCCCTGCGCCTGATGGTGGTGGGCATCCCGAACACGGGCAAAAGCTCGTTCATCAACCGGCTGTCCGGCTCCGCCAAGGCGAAGGTGGAGGACCGCGCGGGCGTCACGCGGCACAACAAGTGGTATGTGATCGGGGGCGGGCTGGAGCTGCTGGATACCCCCGGCGTGCTGTGGCCGAAGTTCGAGGACCCGGAGGTCGGCTACCGCCTCGCCTTCACCGGCGGGGTGAAGGACCAGATCCTCGATATCGAAGAGCTGGCGGTGCGGCTGCTGGCGATCCTCTCCCGCGACTACCCGGACCGGCTGACGGAGCGCTACAAGGTCCCCGCCCCCGGCGACCTGCCCCCCTATGCGCTGCTGGAGGCGATCGGCAGAAAGCGCGGCATGCTGATTTCCGGCGGCGAGGTGGATACCCTCCGGGCGGCGACCATGCTGTTTGACGAGCTGCGCGCGGGCAAGCTGGGACGCCTTTCGTTTGAACG
>CACZGD010000191.1 GCA_902780565.1 Oscillospiraceae bacterium | reverse complement strand
CGCCGGCGACTTTGCCGGTATCGACATCGGCACGGACGCAGTAAGCCGCGACGTCGTCAATAAACGCGGCTGGCAGAAGCCGGAGCAGGGCGCGATGGACTTCTCCGCCCTTGGCTACTTCAATGCTCTCATGATATATGAACAGCTCGAACGCAAGGTGCCGGTAGGGATGATAGAATTCGACGGCAACGGCTGCGCGCTGCACGCGTTCCTTCCGAACAAGGTGCGTGACGATCTGCAGGTAAGCAAGCTGTCGGGCGGTCATTACACCGCCGCCGGCGCGAACGCTCACGTTTCCTCTTTCATGTACAACCACGGAATGTATTCGTTCCGGAAGATGCCGATAAGAGGGATACTCTGGTATCAGGGCGAGTCCGACCTTCAGACGGCGAACGACAACTGCACCAAATACGCCGAGCGCTTCACCGCGCTGATAAAGTATCTGCGCGACGACCATGACCAGTTGAACCACGATTATCCCGTATATATAGTCGAGCTGCCTCCGATATTCATAGCGTTCGATTTCGCGGCGGTGAGAGACAATATGGGGCTGATCCCGACGATGCTCGACGAGGCTTATATCTGCACGACGTCGGATCTCTGGTCCGACAGAACTTACAACAAGGACGCCGTCAGGAACAGCCTGCATCCGTACAACAAATGGGAGATAAGCGAGCGTATGTCCGCGATGATCCTCGCGCATGACGACGGTATCGGCGAGCTCGATCAGCTTTGCGGCCCGCAGATAGACAAGATAGAGCTCTCCGAGGACAGGCAGACCGTCACGCTGACATATAAATATACGGGCGGCGGTCTCAAATCCGACTCGGCGCTCAAGGGCTTCAAGGTGAAGACCGAAAAGAAAACGTCTTGGGCAAAGCCCGCGTCCATGGAGATAACCGGAGAAAACACTGTCGTGATCAAAGCAAACGCTCCGATAACGCAGGTGGCGTACGAGACGCAGAGAGACGACACGTTCCCGAAGAACCTGACGCTCTCCTCCGGCACGGGCATTCCCGCCGGCGCATTCAGCTTCCCGTTCCCCGCGGAATAACGCGATCTCCTCCTCAGTTGAGGCGGATTCAGTTGAAAAAAGCACCTGCTTTCGCAAGTGCTTTTTTCCGGTGGACGGAACGGGGCTTGGTCTCGAAATTTGCAAGGCACGAGCGCAGACTTTTTTGTGTATGCCTTGCAAAATTCATCTGTCATCGCCGAAAACGCTCCCTTCAAGTCCCGTTTGCACAGATCAGAGACCAATGAAAAAGGACGCATACCGCGTCCTTTTTCATTGTGAAAGAGCCCGCAAAAGTGTATCATAGCATAGAAAGAAAGACAAAAAGCGTACCGGTGAAACCCGGCATCCAGGTATCTATACATTCTGAAGCTCATGCTCCAGCACATCTGCATAAAGCTGTACAACCGGCCCCAATTCTTTCAGCCAAAGTTTGATATCCGCCCTGTCTTTGAAGGACGATGGGTTTTGTCGGATTTCGAGTGCCTTTCGCAGAGGGACTTCATCCGAAAACAGATGCTCCTCCAACGCCCAAAATCCTGCTTGTGTTTTGGAAATAACGTCATTCTGTCTCAACGTGTAAATACACCGGGCGATATCCAGAAGCCATCCGCATGAATAAAGGCTTTCGTTTGTTTGAACGGCATACTTTCGGATCGCGTCATAGTGCCCGCGTACTGCGTTTACCAGTTCTTCTCTGCCCGGCGTGGGAAGGATCCATGCTTTTTCTCCGTAAACCGGCACGCTGTACTTCGCAAGTTCAAACAGAGAGAAAACATCCGGTGTATATTGGTCGGTTACCCTTTGCCCGCTCGTTCCCCAATAGACCAATCTTTGAAAGGATCGGCTGCGGATTTCGTACAGATTGGCAATAACGCCCTTGAAAGAGCGGTAATACGGGTTATCCGGCTCTGCTTTAAGCATGTTCTGCCTGAGCATCAGCAGTTTTTCTGCCTGACTATCAGATATCGGTCCGTCAATCAGCGTAACAAAATCAATATCGCTCCATCCCTGCTGAAAGTCATTCAATACCACACTTCCGTATAACCACGCGCCGTAAATATGCCCGTCTGCTCTTGAATCGATTTCATGCATCATCTTTTTAATCGCCTGAAGCATAGTTCGCCTCCAAACGCCGATTTGTCAATTTGATTCCATATTTTGCTTAGCAGTTCTGCAGGACGATACCAGCATCACACGAATTGATGTGCATTGATCGTTCAAAGATGTAAAAACGGTATCATTGATATATCCTGTCCGAAATAGCAGCTCAAGCCAATAGCCGGTCTCACTTGCTTCTTTTAGAGCAATTTCCAGCTTGGAGATAAAGTCCTTTTTACCCTGAGCATAATTCGCTTCGTATATATTCGCGCCGATTGAGGTACCGGAACGGCCGATCTGATTGGAAATAACGGATTCGTGTTTTGCTTTCAGGTCTTTGACGAGATTTATGATTTGGCCTGAGAAATTCATAGAGAGATCACGCAGTTTTGATTCAGACACAGTATCGCCTCCTTCTTATTTATAATACCAAATGAGATCAGAATTGTAAAGTGATGTTTGCGCCGACGGCGCAAGTGATGCAGTTTGCTTTGCAAACAGTGATGTATTGCGGCTGTGCCGCAAAGTGATATGATGTGTTCCGCTTTTAACGCGCCGAAGGCGCACATCACGCACGAAGTGCACATCACT
>CACZGD010000190.1 GCA_902780565.1 Oscillospiraceae bacterium | reverse complement strand
ATGTCCGCACAAAAGCCGCAGAAGCTCGTTCCTCTGCGGCTTTTCTCTACAACGGAGGTATGAATATGATCAATTGGATGCAATTTCCAAAGAACAGATCGGCGGATGACATTTCGCTCCAAGTGATTGAAGCCTTTCAAAAGGTTTCCGATAGAATCGACTCGGGTTCACATGAGTTTGTAAGCGATCAGGTTTTAGCTATCATCCGTCCGGAACTTGAATCTATTGGTTTTTCTATGGAAAAAGGCAAGAAAAAAGAGGACAAAGTATCCGTGCCTGTTTTATTCGGTATGAACGGAAAAATAGAAAAATCCTTCGATGCCGACGGATATATGGAAAGCTGCGGATATATCATTGAAGTCGAAGCAGGAAGAGCGGTCGTTAATTATCAGTTTCTGAAAGACTTTTTCGAAGCTTGTTCGATGGTTGGCGTTGATAAATTGTGCATTGCCGTCAGGAATAAATATAAACAGTTCAATGATTTTGAACGGGTTTGCAAATTCTTTGAAACCCTGTATGCGAGCAATCGGCTTGGAATTCCGCTTTCGTCTTTGTTAATTGTTGGTTATTAGGTTCAGACAAGAAAGGTCTTATGGAAATGGTAATATAACTGTTGAAAAATAGATTTGTAGGGATAAGAGAATAACTCAAGATATGTCCACCCCGGTTTCATCCTTCGTGATACTTCGCTTGCGTTGTATCTATATTTGTTTATGCGGTGCAGATTTTGACCGGTGGAAAAAGAAAAAAGAGTTGACTTTCAGAAAAAACGGAGAGAAAGCGAACGCTCCCGGAGATTGGCCGCGATTCTGCGGCGCCGCCGGGAAATGTTTTATGTTGGTAAGAAAGCAAGAATCAATCCGTTATACCCAAATCAAGCATTTTTATTTTTGTTCTTGTATCAGAACCCTTTTTATGGTAGTATAACTATATTGCTGAAGAAGGAGAGAACACCACAAATGCGTTTGATAAAAAACAAGTTGAACAAATGGCTCGCAGTCATCCTGTTGATCGCGCTTATCGTTTCAGCAAACATACCGGCGTTTGCCGCGGAGGGCTTCCGCTACCGGCATGACCCCCGGGACAACCCGAAAGCCATGGCAGATATCGTGGCGGACGAGAGCGCCGTTTACGGCTTCCGACCCAGCGACACGGGCAGTTTAAGTTTTTATGCGGACGCGGACTGGACGAACCCGGCGGTGGTGGCGCAGGGTCGCGCCGACCGCATCGCGTATCATGAGAGCGTGGCGTCGATGTACGATCTGCTGCGGGAGATGCAGACGCAGGGCAAGAGCACCGAAGAGATCGCCCGCGCCGTCAGCAACCGGCGCAACGAGATCCGTCTGGAGGCGTACGCGGACGACCCGGAAGGGCTGGCCGAGCTGAAAGCCCGCAATCTGGAAAAGTACGGACACGAGGAAGGCCCCCTGCCGGAGGAGCTCTATGAGAAATACGGCTCCTGGGAGCGCGTGATGGAAAAATCCTTCAGCACCAACGTGGGGATGGACGCCTGTCTGGGCCTGTACGACGACTATTATTTCCTGTACGCCGCGCTGGGAGACGCGCCCGCCGACGTCGTGATCACAATGCCCCAAGCCATCCTGTGCGGTTACGGAAAAACGGCGGTCCTGACGACCCAGATCGTGACCAACGCCGTCGATTATTCCGTCGCGTTTGTGTCTGACGATCCGAAAATCGCCTCCGTTGACGAGAACGGCGTGGTCACCGGCCTGAAGTTCGGCGAGACGACCGTGCGCTGCATTGTGACGGACGCTTTCGGCTGCGAACACAGCTCCGCGCCATGCAGGGTGAACGTGCGGAGCAATCTGCTGCTGTGGCTGATGCGGCTTTGCACGTTTTTCAAAAACCTGTTCCAACGCTGACGCGGACAGAGAACAAATAACGGATCTCCCGAACGAGATCCTGTTTGACGCCGACTTTTCGGATTTGGGCCCGGTTTATCATTCTGATAAATCCCCATGCTCTACAGAAGGCTCGCCTGAAAGCGCCGGCTTCAGGCGAGTCCTTTTTCTTTGTTTATGCGGCGCAAAACAGATATGGGGAGGAGACATTATTTTCAACACGGATATGTTTTTTCACTTGAACAGCAACCGGTTTTTTTATAATATTATCAGAAAAGAATATAGGGAAATGCATATTTTGAGCAAAATCATCGCTTTTTTGCCGCGCTGTTCGGCGGCGGCAACAGGGCGGAATAACGGCAAAACCACGGAAAGGAATTGAACGCCATGTCATTTATTCAAAGAATCATAGCGATTTTTCAATCGATCTGGCTTTTTATCGCGGGCTTGTTTAATCTTGCTCCCGCGAAGCCGTCGGGCCCTGTGGTCATTCCGCCGCCGGAAAATCCGCAGGTGCTTTGCCTGGATGATTTCTCCCTTGTGTGGAATGACGAATTTGACGGGAACGCGCTGGACGCCTCCAAATGGACGGGCTTCCGCTGCGGCGGGGAAACGTCCGTCGTCCGTCAAGGCGGTTGGTGGCATACGGATTTTGCCGCGGTAAAGGACGGGAATCTGAACATTGCGACGATCTCCCCTCAGCTGCAGACGGGCGAATTGATGTGGGACATTCCTCCTGCGCCCAATCCCTCCGGCTTCTGGCCGCTTCCTAAGCGTGAGAAGCCGAAGTTTGTCCACAAGTACGGCTACTACGAATGCCGCTGCCGTCTTCAGAAGATGCCGGGCTGGTGGTCGGCCTTCTGGATGCTGCCGCAGGATTTCAGCCATACGGTGGGCAACGGCGGAACGGACGGCGCGGAGCTGGATGTTTTCGAGTCTCCCAACTACCGTTACAAGCTCAGCGATAACGTCAACGTCGTAACGACGAATATCCATATCGACGGCTACGGCAAAGAGGAGCAGTCCCAAAACGTGGCGACCCCGTTCATCGAAGCGAACGACCCGTATGAGACGTTCAATACCTATGGCGTAGAGTGGAACGAACGGGAATATATCTTTTATATCAACGGCGTGGAAACAGGGCGCTCCGCTTTCGGCGGGACGTCGCGCGTGCCGGAATACTTGCTGCTGACGGCGGAGGTCGGCGGTACAAATGGCGTCGCCGGAACAAGCTGGGCGGGAGACGCGCTGCAGGCCGACGCGCACCCGACGGATTTCGTTGTGGATTACGTCAGAGTGTATCAATATAATTCTCTGCTTGACTGATGAGAAACCGTTTATAAGTATTCACCGGCATTGTTTTGGTTTTTCTTGCGGCGCTTTCCGTTTTTCGGGATGCGCCGCTTTTGCTCTCTCCGACCGGAGCCGGTGTGAAAGGAGAAAAAGATTTTTTCGTGTCTTCTGTTTTTGCCCTATTATCAGGGGTATGCAAAATCCCGCTTCGGTTTCTGCGCCGGAGCGGGACGTTTCTTGTTGCATCCTCGTTTTACAGCTTCTCATTCAGCATGGGGAGCGGTGTGTTTTATGATTTCTTATTTCTGAAAAAGAGATCGAAAGAATGAAACGATACGGTCGATCAGATTGCGGAACCAGGCGAGGATATTGCCGAAGCCAGAGGCGATCCCTTCGCCGCTCTGACCGGGGAAACCGCCCTGACCGCCGGGGCCCATATTGCCGCCGCCGTTGGTGGTTCCTGCCGTGGCGGTCATGCTTCCGTTCAGCGTATAGCTGCCGCCCGAAGTCAGCGCGGAGCTTGAGAACACCACGTAGGTGGAGTCCCGCGGCGCTGCGGACTGAGACGTATAAACCGTGTTGCCGGAGGCGTCCGTAACGGTGATCGTGCTGCCCGCGGCAATGAGATTGCTCCCGCCGCCCATGCCGCCGAAGCCGCCGCTGCCGCCGAAGGC
>CACZGD010000189.1 GCA_902780565.1 Oscillospiraceae bacterium | reverse complement strand
CGGCGATCAGCGCGGCGAGATCCCTCAGCTGCATGTCTGATGCCTCGTCGGCGATATTGTAGGCCTCTCCGCTCTTTCCGAGCAGAAGGACCGTAAGAAGACCGCTCACTGCGTCTGCCACGTAAGTATAGCTGTAATACTGTGTGCCTGCTGATTTGAGTACGATATCCTCCCCGGCAATTCCTTTGCGGATGAACTGGCTGATGGCCTTGGTATCACTCATAAGCATGGTGGGGCCATAGGACCTGGTCAGACGGGGAATCACGATATCCAGTCCCTTCTGAGCCTTATATGCCTGGCACAACGCTTCACCGCAGCGCTTACTCTCCGGATAACCGGCTCTCATGGTGTTGCAGTTGATGTATCCACAGTAATCCTCCGTGAACATCTCCACATCCCCACGGTTCTCCCCATAAACTTCATTGGAAGAAGAGAAGGCAAACCGGCAGGCTTCATGGGCAACCGCGAAGTCCAGCATATTGGTCAGGCCGATGATATCCGCGCTGAGCCAGAAGACGCCCTCGCTGCCGCCGCAGTCCAGCCACGCGGCGTGGACGTACACGGGGGTGAGCACGCCCTCCATCTTATGGCCGGAGCCGTGCCCGGCGATGTAGTAGGTGTGTTCGGAGGCCACCGGCATGATCTGCGCCCGGGCGAAACCCGCCCGGAATTTGTCGCCCTTGATCGTCACCGGGAAGGCCGCCGGGATCTCCGGGGCCGTCTTTTCCCGCTGCACCTTTTTGCCGTAGCCCGTCGTTACCTTCCGGATCAGCGACGAGGCCAGATCCATAATATCCATATTCTCTTCTCCTTCATCCTGTGCTGGTTTTATTTTAACATAAATTGTCGGGAAAGTAAACAGGGATTTGTCGTGCTGTTGCGTGACAAATCCAGTCGTTAGTTCTTAGTCGTTAGTCGTTAGAAGCCCTCCGGGCGATCCTATGAAAATCACAGGGAAAACAATTTTTCTAACGACTGCCCGCGTCAGCGGGCCGCTAACGACTAACGACTGTTTCGCGAGCCAACGGCTCGCGAAACCCCAATTTGTCTCTTTGTTTCAAATCCCACAGAAATCCGTGAAGAACCATCAAAAAAGCGCCCGGAAGAAGGGCGCCCGACCGCGCGGAAAACTGCGGCGGAGGTTTCCCGCCGCCGCAGCCGTAAAAAAGGCGTCAGACGGTACCGGTGACGGTCAGGACCGCCGCGCCGGGGGTGACGCTCCAGACGCCGTCCGCGTTCTGCGCGTAGGTCGCCGCGGGAACGGTGATCTGCCCCGGCACCGTGGCAAACGCGCCGGTGAGGGGGTCGTAAGTATAATCGGCGGTTTCGGTAAGGGGCTGGCCGTCCAGCGTTACGACCGGATCGGTAAGGATCGGGTCGAAGGTATCGGTGACCGTCAGCGCGTCTCCCGCGCCCGTATCCGTCGCGCCGGTGTTCTGCAGCACGAACGTGTAGGCGACCTGCCCGTTCTCCGCGATCACGGCGGGCGCTACGGATTTTGAGATCGTCAGCCGGGCTTCGGCGGCCATGGGTACGGTTGCCGACGCCGTCTGCGCGACAGCGCCGCCGGTCAGGGTGGCGGTGTTGGTGATCTCCGCCGTTTCGCCCAGCGGCGCGTAGGGGGTGACCAGCGCTTCATAGACGAGCACGGCGTTGGCGCCGGCAGGCAGATCCAGTCCGCTGATCGTCAGCGGCGGCCCCGGGGTCACGGTCAGCGTTCCGGCGGGCTGCAGCACGCCGTTCAGGTAAAACTGCAGGCTGTTTTGCGCGTAAGCCAGCGGATACAGCGTCTGCCCTTCATAGAAATACGCGCCCAGATCGTCCGTGACGGCCAGCGCGTTCAGATCTTCCGTACCGTCGTTCTGCAGGCTGAGCGCGAAGGCGATCCGTTCGTCGGGCGCATAGTCCTGTGAAACGGCGGCTTTCGCAAAACCGGAGGTATCCGTAAGCTCGCCCGTCGTGACGTTGGATCGGGTGGTAAGTCCGCGATAAACCAAACTTGCCTGATTGTGAAATACTGCCATGCGTATCCTCCTTTCATAATCACCGGACTGCACGTCCGGCGGATACGGGGCCGTTTCTCCCCGCATTTACAGTGTATGCGGGAAGGGGCGGAAACGACACTGAACAGATTCCCGAAAGCGGACGGGAAACGAAAAAAAGGCGTCCTGCGACGCCTTCTGATACCGGCAAAACCGTCCCCTCTACCATCGAAACCGTCCCCATCGCAACCGCAAAAGGTTGGCAGCGAAAGCGAACCGTCGTGAGCGCGTTTACAAGCGAACAGGTGAGCCGAGCGTGACCTTTTGCGGAGAGGAGGAGCAGCGGAATGAGCGAGCGATGGCTTTTTTGCAAAAAAAAGTCGTCGCAAGCGATAGGGAGCTTGCGACGACGTGGCCCGCCCGAAGGGATTCGAACCCCCGATCTTCAGAATCGGAATCTGCTGCGTTATCCAGCTGCGCCACGGACGGTGAACGGTATATATTGTACACGAAAAAACGAAAACAGTCAATATGGTTTTTTAATTTATATGAAATAAAAATGATACTCTCAAATTGCAGTTCTGAGTATCGGCTTTAAGCAGGAATCCGTTATTATGACGGGAAAAGAATTTCGTTCGAACCCGTAGCGCGGCACACCGTGCCGCCTTTGTGGGGAAAACAATCTTTTAAGTATCTTTTCCCTGTGATTGCGGCACGGTGTGCCGCGCTACGATTCTTTTGTTTCGCGCTNNNTCCCTGTGATTGCGGCACGGTGTGCCGCGCTACGATTCTTTTGTTTCGCGCTGTATCGAGAAACTTTTACACAAATATGTTCATTTTGTTATTTTGCTGCTTTAAGCCGATACTCAGAACAGCTTTTTGTCTCAGGTTAGCTATTGCTAACATAATTATATCACAAGGTTTTTGTTTTGTAAAGCATAAAATTACCTATGGCTAACAAAAAAAGGCGGACACGCGGACCATACGAAGGCGCCTCACGAAAGCCCGCCAAAGCAATAATACAAAAGAACTTGCAGGTATCGATCGTCCCGGGAAAAGGACGCGGCAAAAAAAGACTCGGCAAAAATAACAGACATAAAAAAACGTCCCACCGGCGGGTGGGGCATCGTTTATTTAAAAATCATCTGATCGTATCCGGCGATCCATTTTTTTCATTATTGCATTAAGGAATAAGCCTGTTTTATCAAAAATGCCGGACGTGGGGCGGCGCAAGAAAAAGGATGCTATCCCTGATTTGCGCCGCAATTCGCCCGGCGTTTTTTACGTTATTCCGTTGATTCCGTCCCAAAAGCGGTAGATCATATCCGCCATGTCCGACGTGGTGATCTCACTGTTTCCCTCGATCCATTTTTCCAGCAGCAGAAGACTGCCCCCGGAAACGAAATAGAGCTTTTGCGCGAAGCGCGGGTCCTC
>CACZGD010000188.1 GCA_902780565.1 Oscillospiraceae bacterium | reverse complement strand
AAGATCCTTGATGATCTTAATAAAGCCCTCGATCATCTCAACGAATTTCTTGAGGAAGTCTTCCATGTTAAAAGTCTCCTTTCCTTTTTAGGTTCGGTCATATTATACAACACTTCAGTGGGAAATGCAAGATATTTTTAAAATGTTTACAAATCTGTAGCCGTCTCTTCACCTTCTCGTCACAATTTCACCGCAAACAGGCAAAAAGTCCCGCCGCCGGAGGGGAAAGAGGCTTGCAAACGGACGCCGGACCCTGTATAATGAAGACAAAACCATACGAAATAACGGGAGGGAACCACCATGGCGGCATTGATCGACGGCAAGGCGATCGCGGCGAAGGTCCGCGAGCAGGCAAAGGAAAAGGCGGCACAGTGCGCGGCGGCGGGGCGCGCCCCGGCGCTGGCGGTGATTTTAGTGGGCGAGGACCCGGCGAGCGCGGTCTACGTCAAAAACAAAGCGAAGGCGTGCGAGGCGTGCGGCGTGCGCTCCCTCGAATACCGGCTTCCCGCCGACACGACCGAGCGGCAGGTGCTGGAGCTGATCGCGGACCTGAACGCGGACGACACGGTGGACGGCATTCTGTGCCAGCTCCCCCTGCCCGGGCACATCCGCGAGACGGCGGTCGTGAACGCCATCGTCCCGGAGAAGGACGTGGACGGCTTTCACCCCGTGAACGTGGGGCGGCTGCACCTGGGCGAGGACTGCTTTGTCCCCTGCACCCCCGCGGGCGTGATCCGTCTGCTGGAGGAGACGGGCGTGGACCTCTGCGGCAAACGCGCGGTTGTGATCGGGCGCTCCAACATCGTGGGCAAGCCCGTGGCGTCCCTGCTGACCGCGAAAAACGCCACCGTAACGCTGTGCCACTCCCGCACCGAAAACCTGCCCGCCGTCACGCGCGAGGCGGACGTGGTGGTCGTGGCCGTGGGCAAAAAGCATTTCCTGACCGCCGATATGGTCCGTCCCGGCGCGGTCGTGATCGACGTGGGCATCCACCGGGACGAAACCGGCAAGCTCTCCGGCGACGCGGACTTTGACGCGCTGCTGCCCGTCGTTTCCGCCATCACCCCCGTGCCCGGGGGCGTGGGTCCCATGACCATCGCCATGCTGATGGAAAACACCGTGAAGGCCTGCCGCGCGCATTTAAGGCTCGGTTAAAGTCGGGCGGATAAAGTATAGATGAAAGGCGCAAGGCCTTTCTGAAAGGAGCTTTCCCATGCGTTTACTGCTTGCCGAAGACGAAAAAGAATTATCCGACGCGCTGGTCGCCATTTTAAAGCACGCGAACTACACCGTGGACGCGGTGTACGACGGCGAGGAGGCGCTCGATTACCTTGACACCGGGGTCTACGACGGCGTGATCCTGGATATCATGATGCCGAAAAAGGACGGGATCACCGTGCTCAGGGAGGCCCGCGCCAAGGGCATGACCCTGCCGATCCTGATTCTGACCGCGAAAAGCGAGATCGACGACAAGGTGCTGGGGCTGGACGCCGGGGCGGACGACTACCTCACGAAGCCCTTTTCCATGAAGGAGCTGCTGGCCCGCGTGCGCGTGATGACCCGCCGCAAGGCGGAAAGCACCGACAACCTGCTCACCTTCGGGAACCTGACGCTGGATACCGCCACGTTTGAGCTGAAATGCGGCGAAAAATCCCTGCGCCTTGCGAACAAGGAGTTCCAGATGATGCAGATGCTCATGGTCTCCCCGGGGCAGATCATCTCCACCGAGAAGTTCATGGACAAGATCTGGGGCTGGGACAGCGAGACCGAGCTGAACGTCGTTTGGGTGTATATCTCCTACCTGCGCAAGAAGCTGCAGAATCTGGGGGCGAACGTCAAGCTCGCCGCCGTGCGCGGGAGCGGCTATACGCTGGAGAAGCTGTCATGATCAAAACGCTGCGCCGCAAATTCATTCTGATCGCCATGCTCTCCGTCACCGCCGTGCTGCTGCTGATCGTGGGCTCCATCAACGTTTCCAACTACCTCACGGTGAAGGAAGACGCGGACCTGCGCCTGCAGTATCTGTCCGAAACGGGCGGCGAGATCCTGCCTCCCGACCAGCTCGAGCCCATGCCCCCGCAGGAGGAGCCGCAGACGGACGAAAACGCCCGGCATGAGGGCGAAGCCGGTTTGGACAAGCTCGACAAGAACGGCTTCTTTTTCGATAAAAAAGGACGCCTGAGCGCCGAAACGCCCTTCGACATCCGCTTTTTCACCGTGACCCTGCAGGACGGCGGCGTGACCGCCGTAAACACCGGACGCATTGCCGCGGTGGATGCGGCAACCGCCGAAAGCATGGCGCTGACGTTGTACCGGAAGGGCAAGACCGGCGGGTTTTCCGGGAATTTCCGCTACCGCGCCGACGAGATCGACGGCACGGTCCAATACCTGTTCGTGGACTGCGGCAGGGAGCTGAACACCTTCTATTCCTTTTTGACCGCTTCCCTGCTTGTGAGCGCGCTCGGGCTGGGGCTCGTGTTCCTGCTGGTGCTCTTCTTCTCCAAAAAGGCGCTGTCCCCGGTGGAGGAAAGCCTGCAAAAGCAAAAGCGCTTCATCACCGACGCGTCGCATGAGCTCAAGACCCCCATGGCGGTGATCTCCGCCGCGAACGAGGTCATCGAGCTTGAAAACGGCGAAAGCGAGTGGACCCGGAGCATCACGAAACAGATCGGCAGGCTCACGAGCCTGACCGAAAAGCTGGTCATGCTGACCCGCATGGACGAGGAGACCTACCGCCCCGTGACCGCCGAATTC
>CACZGD010000187.1 GCA_902780565.1 Oscillospiraceae bacterium | reverse complement strand
CTGTATCCCGATCACAAGTCTCTGATCGACAGCGAGGAGCTGGACGCGGTCAGCGTTTGCACCTATAACAAGACCCATGCCGAATGCACGATCTACGCGCTGCAGCACGGTGTGAACGTCCTGCTGGAAAAGCCCATGTGCGTGACGCTGGAGGAGGCTGTCGCGATCTGCAAGGCGGAGAAGGAGAGCGGCAAGATCCTTTCGATCGGCTTCCAGCCCCGTTTTGACGAGAACATGAAGATGCTCAAAAAGGTCGTGCAGTCCGGCGAGCTCGGCAAGATCTATTACATCCAGACCGGCGGCGGCAGAAGACGCGGCATCCCCACGCCCTACGGTACCTCCTTTATCGAAGAAAAGACCGCCGGACTCGGCGCGCTGGCGGATATCGGCTGCTACTCGCTCGATATGGTCCTGAACGCCATCGGCTATCCCAAGCCCCTGTCCGTTTCCGGCTATACCTCCGCGTTCTTCGGCACCGATCCCGCGTATTACGAAAACCATCCCGAGTACGCCGAGGTCTTCACCGTGGACGATTTCGCGGCGGCGTTCATCCGTCTCGAGGGCGGTATCGTGCTGGACTTCCGTATTTCCTGGGCCATGAATCTCGACACGCCCGGAGATACGATCATCCTCGGCACCAAGGGCGGCCTGCGCATCCCCTCCACCGAGTGCTGGAACGGCTCCATCGGCGGCCCGCTGAAGATCTATAAGACGATCGCGGGCGAGGAGGTCGAGCTGGAGATCCCCGAGAAGAACGACAATACCGATAACTTCTATAAGAAGATCCGCCTGTTCGTGGACGCGGTCAAGGAGAACGGCGCGGCGCCCGTGCCCTCCTCCCAGATCCTGTATAATCAGGCGATCATCGACGGTATCGCGAAGTCCGCGCGTCTCGGTAGGGAGATCACGATCGAGATCCCCGAGGTATGATCAAGCAGTATCTGGAATTAGGACAAATCGTGGGAACGCACGGCGTCCGCGGCGAAATGAAGCTGGACTACTGGTGTGATTCCCCTGCATTCGTACAGCAATTCGCAACGGTTTTCCTCGACCCCGAGGGAAACCGTTGTGCTGACGTGCTCTCGGCGCGTCCGCACAAGAATCAGGTGCTGCTCACCCTGAAGGGGATCGACAGCATCGAGAAGGCGGAGGCGCTGCGCAGCACCGTGCTGTATATCCGGCGCGAGGACGCGGGGCTTGCCGACGGCGCGTGGTTCATCGCGGAGCTGATCGGCTGCACCGTGTACGACGCGGACGACCCCGAAAAGATCTGGGGCGAGATCGCGGACGTCTATAACACCGGCGCGAACGACATCTGGGTGATCAGAACGCCCGTGGGCAGGGAGGTCCATATCCCTGCCATCAAGGAGGTCGTGCTGAGCGCCGACGTCGCGGCGAACCGCGCCGTGATCCGTCCGCTGAAAGGACTGTTCGACGATGCGGATTGATATCATGACGCTGTTCCCCGAGATGTGCGAGGCGGTCTTCACGCAGAGCATCGTCGGGCGGGCGCTGCAGACCGGCAAGCTGTCGGTTTCGGCTGTGAACATCCGCGATTATTCGGCGGACAAGCATAACCGCGTGGACGATACGCCCTACGGCGGCGGTATGGGCATGCTGATGCAGGCGCAGCCGATCTACGACTGTTACCGTGCGCTTGCCGACGCGAGCGAAACGAAGCCGCACGTGATCTATCTTTCCCCGCAGGGAAAGGTCCTCACGCAGCAGCGCGCCAAGGAGCTGGCGGGGTATGACCATCTCGTCCTGCTTTGCGGGCATTACGAGGGCGTGGACGAGCGCGTGCTGGAGGAGATCGTGGACGAGGAGCTTTCGATCGGCGATTACGTGCTGACCGGCGGCGAGCTGCCCGCGCTTGTGCTCACCGACTGCATCGCGCGCATGGTGGACGGCGTTCTGCCGAACGAGGAGGCCTATTCGCAGGAGAGCCATTACGCTTCGCTTTTGGAGCATCCGCAGTACACGAAGCCGTATGAATGGAACGGCAGAACCGTGCCGGACGTGCTGGTCTCCGGGCACCACGCGAATATCGAAAAATGGAAACGGCAGGAGTCCCTCCGGCGCACGTTCCTGCGCCGCCCGGAGCTGCTGGAAAACGCCCAGCTTGACAAATCGGACAGGAAATTCCTGGAATCTCTGCAAAAACCGGCGGAAGACTTGGACTAATACCTAAAAAAGTCGAAAAAATTGTAGTAATAATGCACAAATCGAACTTTTTCTTTTTGTTCGCTTTTAGTTTATCAAACGAATCTTTCCGGAAATGAATTCTTTTGATTGACTCATTTCAACTTTGTGATATAATACTATCAGAAATTGATTTCATCCGGAAGGGGTATACTTATATCATGATTGTCAAAGATGTAACCGTTCAGAATCAGGTTGGTTTGCATGCGCGTCCCGCAACGTTCTTCATTCAGAAGGCGAACGAATTCCGTTCCTCCATCTGGGTCGAGAAGGAAGAGCGCAGAGCAAACGCGAAGAGCCTTTTGGGGGTTCTTTCTCTTGGGATCACTGGCGGGACCGATATCAGGATCATTGCCGACGGTCAGGACGAAAACGAGGCTGTCGACGCGCTTGAGCGTCTGGTCGTTTCCGGTTTTGCGGAGTAATTCTGCGGTGCATATCACGGCGTTCGGCGACTGAGCCGCACGCCGTTTCTTTTGGCGCTTTAGCAAGAAAAAAACCACCAGCTCTGCTGGTGGAGTAAAAAATCTTTAGATAAAAGAAAACCTCCTGTGATAGAATAGAAGCGG
>CACZGD010000186.1 GCA_902780565.1 Oscillospiraceae bacterium | reverse complement strand
GATCAAAATCGCCGGCGTCAGTATCTTTCCACAGGGCTACGCCGCCGTCGCGCCGTATATCACAAAGCTTAAGGGCGTGCAGATGCTCGTCGATATCGGTAACGGAACGATGAACGTAATGACGCTGGTCAACGGGAAACCGCAGTTCAACAAAATGTTTACCGAAAAGTTTGGCACCCATCAGTGTGTACTTTCCATCAAGGAAGCGTTCTCCCGCAAAACACAGCGTGAGCTCAACGACGCTTTTATCGATGAAATGCTGCGCACCGGCAGCGCCGAGCTTGATGAAGACGATCTTGCCATTGTGAAAGCCGCCGTGCGGGATTACGTTTCACAGATCTACGGCAAGCTGCACGAATACGGCTATGACGAAAAGACAATGAGATTGCAGGTGGTCGGTGGCGGCGGCTGTCTGCTGGAACACTTCGGGCATCTGAGGGACGGCTGGGATTTCGTGATGAAAGATATCTGCGCTGCGGCAAAGGGCTATGAGTATCTTGCCGAGGTTCAGCTCAGAAGCCGTGAAAAAGCATGAAGCCCTACCGTGTGAGCGTCCGGTTCTATCCTGACAGAGGACAGGAAAAGAAAGCTATCGATTTTCTGAAACAACTGCCCGAAAAGAAGATCAACCGATTTATCGTGGACGCGGTGTCCGAGAAAATCAAGGCAAGCCCTGTTTCTCTTTCGGCAGGTGATTTAGACGCTATCCGTGAGATCATCAAAGATGAATTGAGCGGCGTTACCTTTGCAGCGCCGGTAGAAAAAGCAACGCCCGGAATTACCGAACTGACCGAGGAAGAGAACGCCGCCAATCAGGAAAGCGTACTCGCTGATATGGACGCTTTCTTCTCATGACGCCAATAACGCCGGAAATGACGCCAACAGTTTTAGTCGCCGCAGACCCTTGACGTCAGTCTGGCGTCAAGGCAAAAACAATACTAGAGAAGTGAGGTGTAAACGAAAAATGACGCGTATGAGGCACGGGAAAAAGCCATCTGATCTATTCCCACCCCGTGTCTCATACCGTAACAAGCAGGGAACTTGTACGGCAAGTTCCGATCCGGCAGAGTCCCTGCCGGATGCTCAGGGGAGAAATCCCTGAAACCCCTTATAAAGAAAGGAAGATGGAATGAAAGAAAAGAAGTCACGTATGGAAATACGTCTGTCTGAAAAAGACAAAAAGAATATCGAACGGTACGCAAAGAAATGCGGCGTCCCCATTTCGGAATACGTTCGGCAATGCGCGTTGGGCTTCGTACCGCGTCAGGCGCTGCCGGACGATTTTTATGACCTTTACAGCCGCCTTTGCGACGTCTGCAATTTGATCAACCCCGGTTTTACGGAAGAAACAGAACGGGAGCTTGTAGACCTGATTACAGATATCCGGGAACAGTTATTGCTTCTGGGGAAGGAGGCTCTTCCGGGGCCCCCGCAAAATCGAAGATTTTGTGGGGAGAAGGAGCATCCACGAAATGGGGAGCCTTTTGTCGCCGGCGACAAAAGCGAAGGAATGGAGTGTGATGCGACACGGCAACCACCGGCTTCTGGCCCGTAAAGAACCATCTGCGGGAAGTACTCGCCTATGCGGATAACCCGGAGAAAACAACTGTTCCAAACGGATTGGACCGGGATCTGCTGCAAACGCTGCACTATGCCGCCGATGAGCAGAAGACCGACCATGCCGTTTACGTCAGCGCGATCAACTGCCCGAAGCAGACCGCTTATGAATCCATGATGGCGACAAAGCGCCGTTACGGAAAAACAGGCGGTAACGTCGCGTATCACGGATATATGAGTTTCAGGGAAGGCGAAGTCAATGCGGAACAGGCGCTTGCCATCGGCATGGAAACGGCGCGCAGGATGTGGGGCGACAAATATGAAGTGCTTGTCGCCGTGCACCGGAATACGGACAACCTGCATTGCCATTTTGTGATAAATTCCGTTTCCTTCAAAACCGGTGAAAAGTTCAAGAACAAGATCCGCGACCACAAGCGTCTTCGGGAGATCGCCGACGAGGTGTGCAGAGAAAACCACCTATCCGTATTGGAAAACGCGCCGTTCTACGGCGGTGAGAAGGGCGCGTACTGGCTGCATAAGGACGGAAAGCTCACCCGCAGGGATATGGTGAAAGCAGACGCGGAGCGGGCGTTGAGCGTTTCAGTGAAATATGCGGATTTCTTTATGAACCTGCGGCGGCTGGGCTATGAGATCGACGAACGGCGCTTATCCGTAAGAGCCCCGGATTGGGAGCGTAATATCAGACTTTCCAGCGTCGGGATCACCCAAGAATATATCGAAAATGCGTTCCACCGGCATTTGTCCTCGATGGAATGGTATGCGTATTACCGGGTGCATTTTATCCCGAAACCGAAAACAACTCCGCTGGAATCCCTGATGAAAGACCTTGAACGAGAGATACACTACAGCAGAAGCGGCGTCGGCGTTTTGATTGGCGTTTCTTTTCTCATTATAGCAATGTTGCTCCAAGCCGCACTGGAGAACGCAAAATACACGCCGCTGTCCCCGACGATGCGAATGGAGATGAAAAGAGCAAAAGACTATCTTTCCGATTATCACTATCTGAATGACAACCGTATCCAAACGACGGACGAATTGAAAACTGCGCTTTCCGATACAAAAGACAAGATCGCCGCCCTTGAAGCCGAACGGCAGTCAATCCGAAACAAAATCCGCAGGGCGACGTCGGAAGAGAAAACCAAACTAAAGGAAAACGCAAAAGCCGTTACAGCGAAGATCACACCGTTAAGAACTCACTTAAAGCGACTGCAACGGATCTA
>CACZGD010000185.1 GCA_902780565.1 Oscillospiraceae bacterium | reverse complement strand
TTTTGATCAGCTCGAACACCACGGTCATATCAATGTTCATTGCCGTTCCTCCTCTTTTTATTTGCATCCGCTGCGCTTTTATTGTATGGCGCAACCATAAAATAACCGGTAAGCGCCGATTAAAAAACGGTTAAACAAATCTAAAAAAAGAGAAAACGGTTTCACGGTGATTTAATATTCCGTTTATGTTTTGAACCGGTAGCCGGCGCCCCAGATCGTCTGAAGATACCGCGGCTCGTTGGAATCGTCCTCGATCTTCTCCCGGATCCTGTTGAGGTGGACCGTTACCGTCGCCGTGTCGCCGTAGGAATCCATCCCCCAGACCTTGTCGTAGATCTGGTCCCTGGAAAAAACGATGTTCGGGTTTTTCATCAACAGCAGCAGGATGTCGAATTCCTTTCCGGTGAAGCCGACCTCGCGTCCGTTTTTATAGACCAGCCTTGCGTCTTCGTCGATTTTCAGCCCGCCGTATTCAATGACGGTGTTGCGTCGGCCCGCCTCGCGGGAGGTCAGCCTTTCAAAGTTGGCGATATGCGCCTTGACCCTTGCCACCAGCTCGGCCGGGTCGAAGGGCTTGACGATGTAATCGTTGGCGCCGAGACCGAAACCCCGGATCTTGTCGTAGGCTTCCTTTTTCGCGCTGACGAAGAGGATCGGCGTTTCCTTCTTTTCCCTGAGTTTTTTGCAGATGGCAAAGCCGTCGGCGCCGGGCAGCATGATGTCCAGCAGGATCAGGTCGTAATCATTGTTGATGGCCATGAACAGCCCTTCGCTGCCCGTGTTGGCAACGGCGACTTCAAACCCGCTGAGAACCAGATAATCCCGTTCCAGGTTGGAGATCGCCTCGTCGTCTTCCACGATCAGAATCTTTTTCATCCTGCATCCTCCTCCTTCGGCAGTTTGATCTTCACGACCAGCCCGCTGCGGTTTTCCGCGCTGATGCTGCCGCCGTGGGCGTTGATGATGTTCCGGGAGATGGCCAGCCCCAGCCCGCTGCCCTTGTGGGTGTCCTTCCGCGATTTCTCCGGGCGGTAAAAGGCCTGGAACAGATGCTCCAGCGCGTGTTCCGGCACGCCCGCGCCGTCGTCGCTCACGTCGATACAGACCCATTTTCCTTCGATCCTGCAATCGACGGCGCAGCGGACCGTCGGCCCGGTTTTATATTTGCTGCTGTTGTCAAGAAGATTGGTGAGCACACGGTTCATTTCTTCCATGTCAAGATTGACCCGGGTATCCTCCGGGCAGGTGTTGACGACGGAAAGTGTAAGCCCTTTCTTCCGGTACTCGCCTTCAAACGTATCGGCGAAGGATACGAGATAATCCGAAAGACGGACGGAGGAAAAATGGAACGGGTATTTGTTGGTGTCCAGCTTTGAGAAGAGAAACAGCTTGTCCACCAGCGCGTCCACCTCGCAGGCCTTCTGGTAAATGACCGCATAGTACTCGTCCCGTTTCTCGTTCGTCGTCGCCACGCCGTCGATCAGGCCCTTCGCATATCCCTTGATGGACGTGAGGGGAGAGCGCAGATCGTGGGAGATCCCCGCGAACAGCTCCCGTCTGTTTTCCTCCGAGGCCAGCTCCTCTTCCACGGATTTTTTCAGCCGCTGCCGCATGTCGTCAAAATCCGCGCACACGTCCGCGAACTCGTCGTCCGAGTCGTAGGCCACCGCCGAATCCAGATTGCCGTCCCGGATCTGCCGCGCGGAAAGGCTCAGCAGCTCCAGCGGCGTCAGTATCTTCTTGGACATCCGCTGGGAGAGGAACCGGTTGGTGATGAAGATCAGAAAGATCATCACGGAGATGATCAGGAAGGCGAATAAGAGCACGCCCTCCTTGATGCTTTCGATCAGGATCATCGCGTCCGGGTTGTAGTCGGTATTCACGGCGTAAAGCACGTATTCCGTGTCGCCCTTGAAAAATCTCTGCTTGATGACCGAGGCCGTCCCGTTGTCGATCGTCATGAAGTCCTCCGATTCATACAGCGAATCGTCGTACTTGTCCATAATGACCAGATCCTTCTGCGTCAGGGTGTTGTATTTTTCGACCCCGTCGGCCGTGATGAAAAGGCTGTACCCGCTTTCGGCCAGATAGGCCGTCATCGTGTTGTAGGAGCGTTCCTCTCTTTGGTCGTCCACTTCCTTGAAATCCTTGATCACGCTCTGTACCGCCGCGGTCAGGATCGCTTCGTCGGAGATGTTTTCCAGCTGCTGCTCATACCGTTCGGAAACGATGACCAGCACGCAGGCGGCGATCAGCACGATAATCAGCGACGGAATGACGAACATGGAAAAATAGGAACGTTTCAGTTTTCGTTTGAACCCCATGGTTTTCCCTCCGGTCAGGACGGACGGCGCCCGGCGGCGCGTCGTCTGCCGCGTCCTCATAAAAAACGGATCCCCGGACGAAAGCGCCGGAAATCCGTTGTGCGTCCCGGGACCGGTTCAGCCGATCCTGCGTCCGTTTTTGATCTTGATGTTCGCGATGGCGATTTTCAGATAACCGGACATTTCGTCCCCGTCGAAGCTGACGGAGGCCTCGAAGCCGAGCTCCCGCCCGGCGGGCGTCAGCAGCTTTCCCTTGCCCTTCAGGCTGTCGCCGCCCACCTCTTCGATGGTGTCAAAGCGGAGCTTGACGTTTTTCAGTTGTTCCGGGAGCTGAATATCCACCCCGTATTTCCCGTTATTGTCCGCAATGGTGATGAACACGTCGCCGCTGAACTTCAGGATCTGGATGTTGACTGTACCCTGCCATTTGCCGATGCCGATCATATTGTCGTTCCTCCGCCGTTTTTGTTTTTTTTA
>CACZGD010000184.1 GCA_902780565.1 Oscillospiraceae bacterium | reverse complement strand
ACTGCAAGGCGCTGGAAGCCATCGATCTGCCGGAGGGCCTGACGAACGTCGGCGGCGAAGCGTTCAGGGGGTGCGAAAAGCTGTCCGACGTCACGCTGCCCGCGACGCTCGCCTCTATCGGCGGGTTTGCCTTCTGCGGGACGGCGCCTTCACCGACTGCAAGGCGCTGGAAACGATCGATCTGCCAGAGAGCGTCACATCCATCGGCGACGGCGCGTTCGGCGGATGCGAAAAGCTGACCGGCGTCAGGCTGCCCGCGAACCTTACTTACCTCGGCGGTTCCGCCTTCGCGGGGACCGCTGTCACAGACGTGAAGCTGCCCGCCGGGCTGACGCATCTGGGCGGTCAGGCGTTCTACGACACGCCCTGGTACCGGGCGCAGCCGGACGGCATGATCTACCTCAACGGCTTCGCCTACGCGTACAAGGGCGATATGCCGGAAAATACGGAGATCACGCTGAAGCCCGGCACGAAGCATCTGTGCGAGCTGGCGTTCTTCGACCATCCGGATACGATAGGGCAGACGTATCAGCCCCACCTGACCGGGCTGATCCTGCCGGACAGCATCACGGAGCTGGAGCCGTATCAGTTCCAGAGCCTGGCGGGCCTGCGCCGTCTCGTCCTGCCGAAGGGAATCGCCTCGCTGCCGGACGGTATGTGTCAGGATTGCAGCGCGCTGGAGGAGGTCACGATCCCGGATATGGTGAAGGAGATCGGCGTCTGCGCCTTCAGCGGCTGCGCCGCGCTGGCGGAAGCGACCATCCCGAACGGGACGAAGACCGTCGGCGAGCGGGCGTTCAGCGGCTGCGAAAGCCTGACCTCCGTGACGGTGCCCGACAGCGTGACGGAGCTGGGAACGCAGGCGTTCAGCGGCTGTAAAAAACTGAAGAGCGTCACGCTGGGGGAGGGCCTCGCGGTCATCCCCGACGGCGCGTTCCGGGGCTGCCGCTTGCTGAATGATATCGCGCTGCCGGAAGGGGTGGCGGAGATCGGGCCGTGGGCGTTCGCCGATTGTCCCGCGCTGATCACCGTGCGCTTTACCGCCACCGTTGTGAAGATCGGCAACGGCGCGTTTTACGTGGACGAGGCGGAGGTGGGCCGCTATCTGAAAGTCGTTTTCGAGGGGTCGAAGGAGCAATGGCAAAGCGTCGCCGTCGACCCCGACGACAACTTCAGGCTGCTTGACGCCATGTTCGTCTTCGTGGGCGAGCCCCGCGCCGTGCCCGGCGACGTGGACGGGGACGGCAAGGTGACCTCCGCGGACGCCCGGCTGGCGCTGCGTTCGTCCGTTTTGCTGGAAACGTTCCGCCCGGGCAGCAGAAAGTTCCGGGCCGCCGACGCGGACCTCAGCGGCGCGATCGAAGCGGGGGACGCGCGGCTGATCCTGCGGGCTTCGGTGGGGCTGGAATATCTGGATCTGGTCCTGCCCCTCATCACGCACGTGGAGCTTTTCCCCGGCGGCACCGCCGTGATCCCTGTGCTGTTGCGCACCCACGACCACATTTACGTGGATACAGATCTCGATCTGCTCCGGGTGGAGACCTGTCCCACCATGGACGGGATGACGGTGGTGTTCATCAGCGCGAAGGAGCCCTGCGAGAACGTCAGCGTAACGCTGATGACCACCTCCCGGTATGTGGAATACGTTTCGGAGGCCGTCGTCAAGGTCACCGCCCGGGAGGACGGCGACGCGTACATCAACATGGTCGGGCAGGAGTGGGTGCCGGATTTCGGCGCGATGACCGGCAAAGCGCCGGCGCAGACGATCTTCCGCGGGACCTTCGAGGCCTTCGAGTACCGGTATCAGGTGGATTTCTCCCCCGACGAGGCGGAGGAGGCGTTCTATCAGTACGCCGGGCTGCTGGAATACCTCGGCTATGAATATCAGGATCAGGAATCCGGCGCCTACCGGAACTCGTATTACTTCTGCGATCCCGAAACGGGCGTCCGGATCGCGTACATGGAGGACTGGTCCGACCAATACGGCGGGCCCACCGTCGAAAGCGTCTGGATCGACTGGCAGGTCGTGGAGGAATACGCGCCGGGCTGAGGCGCCGGCGCACCCTGCAACGCCGGAAAATGAAGGAGTTTATTTCCCGACAAAAAATTTTTGTTTTCAAAGAAGGATTTCCGGTACAGCGACGAGGAGATGTTTCAGTATTACGCGGGCTTTTTGCTGGAAAACGGCTTTGAGTACGATCGAGCGGATGAGGAACCGGACGGCTGGTGCTACGTATTCTGTCAGACGGAGGGCAACGCGTTCATCCGTTATCACGACGCCCCGACTTGCGTCGATATCGAAATCGCCGAACCGTATTGAATGCGGATGGTTCCCTCCGGCGAAGACCGGCAATACAGAAAGGGAACCGTTGAAAAAACTGTCGTTTCCGCTTGGCATCTTGTTTTTGCTGGAACGTCTCGTTCCCGTCCCGGCGGAAATCCCCGTGCGGTGACAATTCCGTAACCGCCGGTGACAAAACCGTTACAAACCTTGTTTTCCCCATAAAAAAATATAGGATATAACTGCGCCGCGCTCGTCTGATGGGCGCGGCGCGTTGTTTCTGAAAGGAGGAATCTGTATGTTGATCCTGATGTCCATGGCCGTCGCCGCGCCGGTGCGGATGAAACCGTCCGCGCCTTTGTGGATTGGATGACCGTCCCCCAGGGACAGGAACTGGTGGAACGCACCGGTTACGTGCGGCAGACGGAATGGTGAATTTTCGGTTTGTCGAGATGTTTGGTTTTACACGCGATCATTGCCCATAGCGGTAGCGCGGCTGCCCACAGCCGCCCCGCCGCAGGCGGTTCTTGATAT
>CACZGD010000183.1 GCA_902780565.1 Oscillospiraceae bacterium | reverse complement strand
CGCATCGCGCAGCTTCTCACGGATTTTCTGGGGGAGGACTGACCGCGCATTCCCCTTATCCGATTTGCCGCTGACAACACCGCCAGCGGCTTTTATCATTTCCTTTTGTGCAGACTCGCCAAAACGTCCCGGTCAGGACCCGGTTTGGGAATGGGAACGGCTTGCCGGTCTTGTAGCCGGACTTGTAGCACGGCACCTCAGTGCCGTTCGATGCGATGTTATCTTTATATGGTCTTTCGGACATGATCCGGTCGGGGGACGGGGACGGCTTGCTACCGGCGGATCAGTTACCGAAAAAAAGATATCGTTTGGACGATGAGGCGGGTGATTGATATTACAAATGTCATATTTGGTGATTCGTCGAATCGCCGGGTCTGTCATATGTACCGTATTCCGCGGGGCGGCGGAGGTCAGCCGCGCTGCAGGGGGATCGGGACCCGGTTCCGTTTCCGGTGACGGATTCAGCATGGATTAAAAAAAGTGTCATCACTGTCATCAGTTGATTTTGAAGAAAATAGAAAAAAGTTTTTTATTTTTTGATGTGTTTTCGGTGATGACACTGATGACATGATGACAAGTTGACCCCTGCCCGACTTGCGGTGGGGGACCTTTGGTTGTAAACAAAAGAATGACGGTAAATATCATTTGTCCCGAACGGCACGTCAGATGCCGTGCTACAGGGTGATTCGTCGAATCGCCGGGTCTGTCATATGTACCGTATTCCGCGGGCGGCGGAGGTCCGCCGCGCTGCAGGGGCGGATAGGGCCCCGGCTCCGTTTTGCGGTCCCGGCCCTCGGTCTTTATAATCGCCCGGCTCACTCATACAATTCCGCCGCCTGCCTGAGCGCGTCGGTGATCGCGATGTGCTGCGGGCAGGTATTTTCACACTTCTTGCACCCGATGCAGGCGGAGGCGGGGGCGCCGGTGAGCGCCTGATACGCCGCTTTTCCTTCGGCGGTTTGTCCGCTGACGAGGTGGAGGTTGAGCGCGTCGATCACGCCCGGGATGTTGATGCGTTTGGGGCAGCCCTCCCTGCAGTACCCGCAGCCGGTGCAGGGGATGGCGGCGGACGTTTTATAGATCGCCTGCGCCTGGCGGATGATCTCGCGCTCCTCGGCGTTCAGGGGCTTGAAGTCGGTCATATAAGAGAGGTTATCCTTCATCTGCGCCACGTTCGACATGCCGGAAAGCACGCTCAGAATGCCGTCCAGCGACGCCACGAACCGGATCGCCCACGACGCATAGGACGCCTCGGGCGCGTAGGCCTTCATCAGCTTTTTGACCTCGGCGGGCGGGTCGGCAAGCTTGCCGCCCTTCACCGGCTCCATGACCACGATCTGCTTGCCGTGGGCGCGGGCGACCTCGTAGTTGCGGCGGGAAAAGATCTTGTCGTTCTCCCAGTCCGCGTAATTGATCTGGAGCTGCACGAAATCCACCTCCGGGTGCGCCGTCAGCAGCTCGTCCAGCAGCTCGGGACCGTCGTGGAAGGAAAAGCCGACGTTCTTCACCAGTCCCTCGCGCTTCTTTTCCGCCACAAAGTCCCACATATCGTATTTGTCGTACCGCCGGACGTTGTTGTCCTTGAGCGTGTGCAGCAGGTAGTAGTCGAAATACCCCGCGCCGGTGCGCGCCAGACTCGTCTCGAACTGGCTTTTGATCATCTTTTCGCTCATGCCCGGAAAGGCGGCGTTCACCTTGGTGGCAAGCGTGAAGCGGTTGCGGTCGTAACGCTCCACCAGCGCCTTTTTGGCGGCGGCCTCGCTGCCGGGGTAGATATAGGCGGTGTCGAAATAGGTGAAGCCCGCCTCCATAAACAGGTCCACCATCTCCTTCACCTGCTCAATGTCAATGCCGGTCAGCTTTTTCGGCAGCCGCATCAGCCCGAAGCCGAGCTTTTTGTTCTCATTCATACAGGGACCCTCCTGTCTGCATATTTATTCAGCATCATTGTAGCACGGTTTTTGTCGGATTGCAAGATGATGTTTTTGGGAAGCGGGATCGCCTTTCGGCTCCGATCCCCATGCCTCCCGATTAGCGTGTGTGCCGGCAAATACTTCTTGACAAATCGATTTTATGCGATATAATTGAATACAAGAAAACATATCAAAGGAGGATTCGCCATGACCGTTGCGATCCGTTATTTTACAAAATCCAAAAAGGGCAACACCAAAAAGCTTGCCGACGCCGTTTCCGCCGCGACAGGGCTGAAAGCCGAGGAGGTCTCCGTTGACCTTGCCGACAAGGCGGACCGTCTGTTCCTGATCAACGCCATGTACGCCGCCCAGATCGACCCCGAGGTCAAGGCGTTTCTGGAACGCAACGCCGGAAAGATCGGCGAGATCGTGAATTTCAACACGTCGGCTTCCGGCAAATCCACTCTGCCCATGGTCAAAAAAGAGGCCGACCGGCTGGGGATCGCCCTGAGTGACAGAGAATTCCACTGCGCCGCCTCGTGGATCTTCATCAACAAAGGTCTGCCCACGGACGAGGATTTCGCCCGCGCCGGGGACTTTGCGAAGTCCATGCTGTAAGCGGCGCGCCGCCCTTCGGAATCGAACGGACAGCCGTTCAGACTGCCCGATCACAAGACCGACAGCCCTCCTTGCGGAGGGCTGCCTTTGTTTTTGTCAGGCGCACGGGTGCGTCGCGCGCTTATCGGAACAGGTTCTTGAAGAAATAGGCGAGGCGGTGGAAGAACCGGACGATCGCGCCGAAAAAGCCGGTATGCTCCTGCCCGCAGTAGGGGCATTTGTTCGCGTGGGACGCGGTCTCGGTGTGGCAAACGTCGCAGTAGCCGTCGCCGTCGTTGTCGGTGTG
>CACZGD010000182.1 GCA_902780565.1 Oscillospiraceae bacterium | reverse complement strand
GGATCTTCTGCCCCGTCTTCTGCAGGATGATCGCCTGCAGATAGGTGCAGACCATGCTGACCACGAGAATCCCGGCGTAGACCGCGACGTAGGCGAACAGGCGCGGCAGCTCGAAGGTCCCCTTGACCATATCCTCGATCCGGCCGACCATCAGGGGCGAGACCACGTCGTAGGCGATGGAGACCAGCATAACGAGGAACGCCAGCGCGAACTGCCCCTTATAGGGCTTTGCGTAGCGCAGGAGCCGGCGCATGAGCTCCGTATCCTTCATCTGCCGCTCCTTCGCGTTCAGGCGTTTGCGTTTCTTTTCGGTAACGTAGGCGGCGAGGAACGCCACGGTAAAGGCGCCGATGATCGCGCCGACGACGATCAGAGGCAGATACTCACGCATTTCCCTCGCCTCCTTCCTCCAGCTTCTGCAGATCGACCATCCGGCGGAAGCCCTCGTTGTTTGCGTAAAGGGTATCGTAGTCCCCGAAGCCGGCGACCCTGCCCTCGTCCAGATACAGGATCCGGTCGAGGCGGCGCACGGTGGAGATCCGGTGCGCGATCAGGATCGTGGTCCTGCCGCGGCGGGTGCGGTCCAGGTTCTCGAGGATGTGCTTTTCGGTATCGGTATCCACGGCGGAGACCGAGTCGTCCAAAATCAGGATCGGCGCGTCCTTCATCAGCGCGCGGGAAATGGAGATGCGCTGCTTCTGCCCGCCGGAGACCGTGACGCCGCGCTCGCCGAGCACGGTTTCGTAGGTCTTTGTGAATTCGTTGATGTTCTTGTCCACGTCGGCAAGCTTCGCCGCCGCCTCCACCTCTTCGCGCGTGAAGTCCTCCACGCCGAAGGCGATGTTGTTTTCGATGGTATCGGAGAACAGGAAGTTATCCTGCGGCACGTAGGCGGCGTTTTCGCGCAGGGAGCGGATGGTGACGTCGTTCACGTCGCGCCCGTCGAGGAACAGCGTGCCCGCCGGCACGTTATAGCAGCGCAGGATGAGCTGCGCCAGCGTCGTTTTGCCGCAGCCGGTCCTGCCGACCACACCCACGCTCTGCCCCGCCTCGATCTTCAGGCTGACGTGCTCCAGCGCCGGGAATTCCCCGTCCGGGTACGTAAAGGTCAGGTCCCTGAACTCGATCTCGCCCCTGACGTTTTTAATCGGCTTGGCGTCCGGCTGATCCTTCACCGCCGTTTCGGCGTCCAGGAGCTTGCCGATGCGGTTCAGGGACGCCTTGCCGCGGGAGGTCATGTCGATCAGCTCCGAGACCGCCATGATGGGCCAGACGGTGGCGTTGAAGTAGCCGATGAACTCCATGAGCTGCCCGGCGTTGAAGACCTTTTGATACACAAGGTAGCCGCCGTAGCCGAGGATGATGCAGATGACGCTTTCGACGAACAGGGTGACGAACACGCGCATGAGCACGCTTGCCCGCGTGTGCGCCACGTTCGCCCTTTCGTTCTCCTCGTTGAGCTTGCCGAAGGCCATCAGCTCCTTGCCCTCCTTGACAAAGGCCTTGATGACCGCAACGCCGGAGAAGGATTCCTGTGAAAAGTCGGAGAGCTTCGAGAACGCCGCCTGCCGCACGTCCCACTTTTTCATCATGTATTTGCCCAGCACCGTGGCGGACGCGAGCAGCAGCCCCATCGGGATCAGGGACAGGAGCGTGAGCCCCGGGTTCATGCGGAACATTTTGCCGATGGACAGCACGCCCAGCAGCAGGGCGTCGAAAAACATCATGAACCCCCACGCAAAGCACTCCTGCACCGTGTCGAGGTCGTTCGTGAACAGGCTCATCAGGTCGCCGACCTTGTTCACCTGATAGTATTCGCGGGAAAGATAGCGGGCGTTATCGAACATCCGGTCCCGGAGGTCCTTTTCGACCCGGATGCCGGTGCCGAAGAACATCACGCGCCACAAAAACCGCCCGAACACGATGGCGAGGATGACCGCCACCATGGGCAGGCAGATCCGGTCCAGCAGGAAGTCCGCGTTGAACGGGACCGGTTCGCCGTTCACGAGGACGGTCCCGTCGTTGATCCCGTTGATCAGCATCTGATACAGGTTCGGGATCACGAGCTGCAGGTAGTCCACCGCGAACAGCGTGACGACGCCGATCAGCAGCCGCCACGAAAATCGCAGATAATACCTGTTGATGTGTTTGCCTAAGATCATTTTGCTGCATACCTCTGCATTTTTATAAATAGTCGCATACGACGATTATAGCACCCGGCAACCGGAAATGCAAGAAGCATTTTCAAGCATTTACACGCTTTTTTACGTTTTCACGCGCGGCTTTTTCTTATGAAATAGAATTGACTTTTTTTCAAAAAAACGCTATGATAAAGGGAGAATGTCAAATCAAGCCCCATGCCGAAGGAGATCCTTATGGATAGAATCTGCCCGAACTGCAAAAAACCGAATCTGAACGCTTCTCTCGTGTGCGCCTTCTGCGGCAGCCCGATGGGGGACGCCGCGCCCGCCGAGGCCCTGCGCCCGCGGGACAACGTGCTGGCCCTGTGCCGCCGCTGCGGGAAGCCCATTGACCCCGAAACGCTTGCCTGCCCGAACTGCGACGCGCCCGCGCCGAGGGCAAGCGAGCTGCCGACGCCCGAGCCGGAGACAGATCCCTACGCCCCCTATCCGTATGAGTCCCCGTATGACGATCCGTACGCGAACCCGTATAACGCGCCGTACGCCGCGCCGTATGCGGATCCCACGCCCCTCAGGCCCACGCCGCCGCAACGCCGCCGCAGGACCCCGGCCCCATGGTGATCCCGCCCGTGAACATTGTGGACGCGAACCCCGACGCGCCGACGCTGGCCCCGCCCGTGAACATCACGGCCGCGCCGCGCCGCGCGAAGCCCGCAGGCAGAAACAAAAAGCCCCTGCTGATCGCGGGGATCGCCGCCGGGGTGGTGATCGCCGGGGTGCTGATCGCCCTGTTCGCGCTGGGCGTGTTCAACAAAGACGACGACGGAACGGATTCCGCCGTGCCCCCCGTGAAGATCGACCCCATCTATTCGGACGCTTCGACCGAAAACGAGCCCCGGACCGAAGAGGCCGCGCCCGCGCCGACCCTGACGTGGCAGGCCGCGGACGGCAGCTACGCGCCCGAGGCGGACGACGACGTTTACGCCGCCGTGTTCGGCGACTAC
>CACZGD010000181.1 GCA_902780565.1 Oscillospiraceae bacterium | reverse complement strand
TTGCCCGGAAGTACAAGTCTCTGCACTCTTTATGATTGAACCGCCGTGTACCGAACGGTACGCACGGTGGTGTGAGAGGTCGGCTGCTCAACTAATGGGCAGCCTCCTACTCGATCAGTTCATTAAGCATTTGTTTGGCATTGTCCTTCGGCTTCACCTTGCCGAAAGCCTTGATAGTCATTTTGTCCGCATCAATGAGATATGGAAAAAGTGATGGTATATACAAGTAATCTTGAAATGGATTTCAATGAAACTTTTATCAACATTAATCTTTACAGACTGGTTTCATGTTTCCCTATTGTAATCGTTTCGGAAAATGCCCACGAGGCTAAGGAAAAGCTCTCGAACAAGGAATAAGCCTGTTTTATCAAAAATGCCGGACGTTGGGCGGCGCAAAAAAAGAATGCTATCCCTAATTTGCGCCGCGATTCGCCCGGCGTTTTTTACGTTATTCCGTTGATTCTGTCCCAAAAGCGGTAGATCATATCCGCCATGTCCGACGTGGTGATCTCGCTGTCTCCCTCGATCCATTTTTCCAGCAGCAGAAGACTGCCCCCGGAAACGAAATAGAGCTTTTGCGCGAAGCGCGGGTCCTCGGAAGCGATCACACCGCTTTCCTTTCGCATTTCGTACAGACTGAACGCTTCACGGATGATCTTGTCACGGAAATCAGGCGCTTCACGCATCAGCAGTGTAAACAGACTTCCGTTTTGTTGAAGATATCCGAGGTATTTTTCAAATCTCTGCGCAAAATTCTGCAAATTGCTTTCCGTTACCGTTGTTCGCAGCGCGATCAGGAATTCATCCTCGATCTCCCGCAGCAGGTCGAACTGATCCTCATAGTGCGCGTAGAAGGTGGAACGGTTCATATCCGCCCGTTTACAGATCTCGTTGACGGATATCTTTTGCATTCCCTTTTCCAGCATCAGCTCGGTCAGACTCTCTCTGAATACCCTTCGCGTTATTTTGGATCTGCGGTTTTCCTGTGTGGTCATTCTGCTCACTCACGTTTCTTTTCAAAATCACAACAATATCGTTCAAATTGTCTGGATTATAGCAAAAGCAAGAAAACTGTTTGTTGAAATCCGTACACTTTGTTGGTATATTTATATCAAATCCAGATCCGCTTGTCAAGCAGTTTCCTGATTTTCGATGGAGGATAAAGAAGACATACAACAAGGGGGAGTTTAGCTTTGAAACAAAATCCGGACAGCTATCTGCTGTATGAATGCGGGAAGTTTATTACGTTCAACATTCGGTTAAAGCTCGTTATGCGCGACAAAGTCGATCCCGCCGCGTTACATGCGGCGGCGCAGAAGGCGTTCAGGCGTTTTCCGTATTACGCGAAGGAGATCCGGATCGATAAGGCCGGGTGCATCGATCTCATCCCGAACGACCGCCCTCTTGCCGTTACGCCGACAAAATCGGGCCATCCCGTTCTCGGCGGGGCGGAAGCCAACTATCATCTGTGCAGTATCGATTATCAGGGCGATACGATCTACTTTAATATGTATCACGGGCTTTGCGGCGGTTGCGGCGTGATGTTCTGGATCAAAAGCACGCTTTACCATTACGTCCAAGAAGCCTACGGCGTATCGGTGGAGCGGGGAAACATAAAAACGGCGGATACGCCTTTCATCGACGGCGAAACGTCGTATCCCGATCCGGGAAAGCTTTCCGATGACGAACCTCTGGGCGAGGTCGAAAAGGGCATGGCTTACATTCCCGCCCTGGATTACGCCCGCCAGTTCGTGACGACCCCGTTCAAGGACACAGAATACTTTGAATTGGAGCTGAATACCGATCAGCTCATCAAATACGCCAGGAGCAACGACGGCAGCCCGAATTCGATTTTAGCGGCTCTTATGTTCAAGGCGGTGTGCAAGGTGACGTCGCCGAAGGTCGCGAAGGCGATCAGGGGCAATATCCTTTGCAATCACCGCGCCGATCTCGGCTGCCCCGAGACCTATCACGATCTGATCCGGCTGCTTTCGGTCTATTATCCACGCGATCTGGAAGACAAGGATATCGAATATATCAGCACTGTTACCCGCAGTCTGATGTATATGCAGATGCAGCCCGAATTCAGCACGAAAACCTTCATGAAGACGTATCGGAACCGGGGTGAAACGGACAAACGAAAAGGTTTCGTTTCCAAAAAGCTGTACGCCATGACGCACAGCAGCTTTGTGACTCCCCCCATCGGCACCTTCCTCATCAGCTACGTCGGCAAAGAAAACTGGAGCGGGCTCGAGGAATACGTCAGACACATCCACTGTATCACGGACGGCCATCTCATGGTCGAGGTCAACACGATCCGCGATAAGTTCTGTCTGACCTTTATGGAGCTGAACAAGGATCACAAGTTTTACGACGCGTTCCTGGAAGCGATGCGCGAAGAAGGGATCCACTATACGGAATACGGCTGCCATGACAGGAAGCTCCCCTATGCGAAGCTTCCGAAGAAGCAGTCGTAAGCGCAGGAAATTCAACGTCTGAAGTATAAACGGAAAGGGTAGGAAATGAGTATGAATATTGATATCGCAAAAAACGGAACGTCTCTGCTGATCACAGTCAGCGGACGAATCGATCCCACCACGGCGCCCGAATTTGAAAAGGCCGTTATGGGGAATCTCGACGGCGTATAGGACTTTGTATTGGATTTAAAAGAAGTGCCGTACACCTCGTCGGCAGGCCTGCGCACCCTGCTGCTGGCGCAGAAGAGAATGATGAAGCAGGGGACCATGACCCTGAAAAACGTGCAGAGCAGCGTGCTTGAGGTGCTGAAAGTCACGGGCTATATCAAGTTCCTGAATATC
>CACZGD010000180.1 GCA_902780565.1 Oscillospiraceae bacterium | reverse complement strand
TGCTGCGCGAGGACGGCTCGCCTTATAAAATCATTTATCGTTCGGGATTGAATCAATAACGGGAGGAAGATCATTATGAGAACACCTGTCATGGGTATTCAGCTCTATACGCTGAGAGACTTTATTCAGAACAAAGAGGACTTTGACGCCACGTTGACCCGGTTGGAAGCGATGGGCGTGGATACGGTACAGATCTCTGCCATAGGCGAATTCTCCGCAGAGGATCAGCGGGCGGTACTGCAGAAGCACCGCATGACGGTCTGCGTGACCCACAAGGGATTTGATCGCATGGAAAACGACCTTGACGGGCTGATCCGCGAGCATGAGATCATCGGCTGCGACGCGCTGGGCCTCGGTTCCGCGCCGGGAGAATACCGGGAGACGGAAGAGAAGGTACGCGCCTTCATCAAAAAGACGACGGAAATCGGTATAAAATTAAAGGCGCATGGGATGACCTTCAATTACCATAACCACGATTTTGAATTCCGCAAGCTGGAAGGCAGCGGCAAAACCATGATGGATATTCTGCTGGAGGAGACAGTACCGGAGCTGTTCCATTTTATTCCCGACGTCGCCTGGATCCAATACGGCGGCAGCGACCCGGTGGAAGTTCTGCGGAAGATGAAGGGCCGCGTCAAGGTCATCCATTTCAAGGACTACGTCGTCAATGAATCCGGCGAACGGAAATTCGTTTCACTGGGGCAGGGAAAAGTCGATCTGAAAGCCTGCTTTGAAGCGGCCAAAGAATTGGAGATCCCCTATATCATGTACGAGCAGGACTGTGACTGGACAGACGGCGACGCATTCAAAGCAGTGGAGGAATCCTGGGCGTATATGCAGAGCCTGTTGAAATAACCGATCAAAAACCAATCAAGATGTATTACGGGATCATCATGGCCGCCGTGACCATGTTTGCTTTTCAGTTCCTGTTCAACCGGCAGTATGAAAAGCAGTGCGGCAGCACGCTGCGGGCGGCTGCCGTCTTTTCGTTTGGAACAAGCCTCGTCGGATTTGTCATTCTGCTGGCGCTGAACCGTTTCCGCGTCGAATTTACGCTTTTCTCCTTCCTCGTCGCGCTGGCGGCTGCCGTCAACAATCTGCTGTACTCCTACTGCAGCATCAAGTCATTCGGGAAAATCAACCTCTCGTTGTATTCTGTGTTTGCTATGCTTGGCGGCATGACGCTCCCCTTTATCGCCGGGATCGCTTTCTTTCAGGAAGCGCTGACCATCGGGAAAGCTGTCTGTTTTATTCTGATCGCCGTTTCCCTTGTCCTGACGGTGGAAAAAGGCGAAAGCGGAACGGGCAGGCGCTATTATTTCGGCGTATTCCTGATGAACGGGATGTCCGGCGTCTATTCCAAATTGTTCAAATCCGCTCCGTACCCGATCACCGGGGACCGAGGCTATACCATGCTGATCGCGCTTTGCTGTATGGCGCTTTGCGGATTGATCCTTGTTTTTGACAAAAGCGAAAAGATCAGGATCACGAAAAAAGCCGTCGGATGCATTTCCGCCTACGGGGCGCTTTGCAATATCGCCAATTATCTGCTGCTGATCGGGCTGGACAAGATCCCGGCTTCCGCCCAGTATCCGATGGTCACGGGAGGCGTAATGGCGATTTCCACGATCATCTGTTTCTTTACCGACCAGAAGCCGACGAAGAAAAATGTCGCCTCCGTGGCGCTTTCTTTTATCGGGATACTGGCGCTGGTGTTGTTGGAGTAACATGTCAGAGCGAGGACGTTTACAGGACAAGACAAAGGGAAGACTGCTGATCATCTCCACCGCGTTGCTTTGGGGATTGGCCGGGGTCTGCGTCAAATCGATCCCATGGAATTCTTTTTCCATCATGGCCGCCCGCTGCGCCGTCGGCGTGGTGATGCTCGGCCTCTTCAAAAAGAGCTTCCGGATCAGGGCGGATAAGCGAACACTGCTAGGCGCCGTCATGATGAGCCTGACAGGTCTGCTGTATATGGCGTCCATCAAGCTGACGACCGCCGCTACCGCGATCGTCCTGCAATATATCGCCCCGATCCTCGTGTTCCTGTTTTCCGTTTTTTTTCAGAAGGTGCGGCCGAAGTTTTCGGAAACCGTTATCGTGCTTGCTGTTGTCGGCGGCTGCGCGTTATCCTTTGCCGACCAACTGGATCCGACCCACTTTTTTGGGAACCTGCTCGGACTGCTCTCCGGCGTTACCTTCGCGGGGCAGATCATCGTCTTCAGCGACCCTACCGCGGATTCCAACGAGGGCATGTATTTAAGCAACGTCATCAGCTTTGTTTTCTGCGCGCCGTTTTTATTCTTTGACAGAAACCTGGCCTTTTCGCCGAAGATCCTGTTCTGGGTCATGATCCTCGGCATATTTCAATATGGCCTTGCCAATATCTGTTACGCCAGAGGCTGCCAGAAAATCGACAAAATCGAGACTTCCCTGCTGCTGACCATCGAACCGATTTTCAACCCCATTCCTGTATGGATCGTTACGGGGGAGAAAATGGGTCCGTTGGCGCTGGCGGGATTTTTTGTTGTCATCATCGCCGTCACCATATACGGCTTGCTGCCCGTGTTGGAAAAGCGAAGGGCGGAACGAACCGCAGCAAGAGAGGGAAACGTATGAAGCGAGCGGTTATCGGGATCCTCGCCCACGTGGACGCAGGAAAAACGACGTTTGCCGAAGCGCTGCTGTACCATACCGGCACGATCCGGAAAGCGGGCCGCGTGGACGATAAGAATACGCTGCTGGACAGCCACATTCTTGAAAAAGAACGCGGTATCACTATTTTTGCGAGTCAGGCGGAGCTTGAATACCGTGAACTCCGCACAACGCTTCTT
>CACZGD010000179.1 GCA_902780565.1 Oscillospiraceae bacterium | reverse complement strand
GAGGCTACGACCGGACCCTCATTTTCAAAACCTGGTGCGTGGCGTTTCTGACGCAGGACGACGAATACACCGTCAACACCTATATGGAGCGCCACATGGAAACGGACGAGGTGTTCGTGCTGCTCAAGGGCGAGGCCACCCTCTATATCGGATTGGAGCGCACGCCGGTGAAGATGGAGCCCTGCAAGCTCTACAACTGCACCGTGGGCACGTGGCACAACATCGTGGTCTCCCCTGACGCCAGCGTCCTGATCGCCGAAAACAGCGACACGGACCGCAGCAACACGGAGTACCACTATCTTTGATGATATCCCGGGAGGATATGATGGAGAACGATAAAGACACACTGTCTTTAAATGATGCGTTTTTGAAAAACATTTCTGCCGTGTTGCTGCAAGCGCGGGAAAACGCCAAAACAGCCGTCAATCTCTCTATGGTCTATGCTTATTATGAAATCGGCAGAATGATTGTGGAAGAGGAACAGCATGGAGAAAGCCGCGCGGCTTACGGAAGCCGGCTTCTCAAAGAGCTTTCGGCTTATCTGACAGGACAATTCGGAAAAGGTTATTCTGTCGGCAACCTGAAAAATATCAGGCAGTTTTATGCTGTTTACAGTACGGATCAAATTGGCGAAACAGTGTTTAGCCAATTCAAAAACCTGCCGGTGGTCGGTGCAGGACGCCGATTTTATCTGAGTTGGTCACATTATCTGAAGCTCATGCGGATCGGGAACGTGGAAGAACGCCATTTTTATGAGATCGAATCCGTGAAAAACAATTGGAGTTTAAATGAACTGAAAAGGCAGTATGACAGTTCGCTCTATGAGCGGATCGCGCTCAGTAAAAATAAAGACGAGGTGTATCGGCTTGCGGTGGAAGGGCAAACGATTGCTTCCCCGAGAGATTCGGTGAAGGATCCGTATGTTCTGGAATTTTTGGGACTGCCGGAACTGCCGGAATACTCCGAAAATGAACTGGAAAACAGGATCATCAACCATCTGCAGCAATTTCTTTTGGAGCTCGGGACCGGGTTTGCGTTTATCGGCCGTCAGGTACGTTTTACCTTTGATGAAGAACACTTTTTTGTCGATCTGGTATTCTATAACCGGCTGCTGCGGTGTTTTGTGCTGTTCGATTTAAAGATCGGCGAGCTGAAACATCAGGATATCGGTCAGATGCAGATGTACGTGCATTACTATGACAGAGAAGTAAAGCTGCCGGAAGAGAACCCCACGATCGGTATTATTCTCTGCAAGGATAAAAACAACGCGGTGGTGGAAATGACGCTGCCAAAAGATAATTCACAGATTTTTGCCAGTAAGTACGAAACCGTTCTGCCCAGCAAGGACGCGCTGAGAAAACTGTTGGAAGATCAGTCAGATTAAGAAAAAAAGTATCCTGTTCTTTGATAGATACCTGTTTCCGAAAGGAGTGATCGCGTGAAAAAGATCCTCGGCATGATCCCCACCGCCAGCATCGTGCTGGTCATCATCGCCGTGATGTTCGCCATCTGGGGCGTGTACCAGAACTCGCTGTACGAAAGATCCTGTGAGATCTTCGACAGCGCGGTACAAATCGACGACCCCGCCTCGCTGACAGAAGCGCGGCTGAAGGAATACGACGGGAAGCTTCTCTGCCTGAAGGGAAAGCTGACGCTGAAAAACGCGCCGAAGGACCCCATGACCGGCTTCACCCTGCCGGACGCGCTGGTGCTGGTCCGGAAAACGGAGATGTACCAGTATTCCATCTCCGGCGACGAGGTGGTCAAGGGTTTCTATGACGGCCAGCAGGCGAACATCGTCGGCAAGAACGACGAATTCTATGAAAACCCGGTCTTTCCGGAGGGGCTGTGCTCCATGATGCTGCTGGCGGACGTTTCCGTGGGCAGCGTGAAGCTGGCGGACGATTTCGTGAATACGTTCACCAACGGCTACCCCTACCTGTCGGAGACCGGAAACTTTGCTGCGGCAGAGCCGGTCGAGGCCTTTGACAATTCCTTCGGCCTGACGCTGCGGGACGGCTGTTACGCCACCGGCGACCCGGATGCGCCGCAGCTGGGCGATCTGCGCGTCCGCTACGAGTATATCCCGTTGTCCCGGTATCCCGGCGTCATGTTCTTCTTCGGCAGGCTGTCCGACGGGGTGCTGGGCGGCGACGGCATCACCAAAAACGAATTTATGACGGACCTCTGCGACACCTTCGCGCAAGTACGCGAAAAGATCCCCGGCAGCCGCAAAACGGACGCCACGGGGCTGAACGTAATGGTGGCGATCACCACGGCGGCCGCCGTGATCGTGTTCGTCGCGGTCAACGTAAAGAGCAAAAAGAGGAGGGGCAACGGATGAAACCGATGAAAAAAGCGGCGTTCCTGCTGTGCGTTTTCGCCATGCTGTTCCTGCTGGCCCCCTTCGCCCCGGCGGATTTCGGCGATTACGGCGGCGATTCGGACTACGGCGGAGGGTACGACAGCTACGATTCGTATGACTCCTACGACTCCTACGATTATGATGACGACGACGATTCCTACGGATGGTTCGGCGGCAGCTCCGGCAGCAGCTCCGGCAGCTCCGGCTCTACGAAAGACTATTATTATCATTTCACCGCCTATCCCGTCGACGCGGTCTATTACGGCAGCGTGAAGCTGGCGGATTACGCCGGCAATCCGGTAGAGGCGAACGTCCTGACGTCCTCCGCGCTGTACCCGGAAGAAGGTGACGACGACGGCGTGACGCTGGTGGGCGGCTTCTTCTTCTTTTGCATTGTCGCCATTATCGTTGTGATCGTCGTGCGCAAAAAGCGCGGCGGCGGCCCCGGCTTCCGCGGCGGCAATTCCCGCGGACATGTCAGGGGAGGCATGCCCGGCCGTTCCATGCCCCAGGGCGCGCAGCCAACCCCCCAAAGCCAGCTGAAACATCTCAACGAATACTATCGGCTCGATCCCAACTTCTCGG
>CACZGD010000178.1 GCA_902780565.1 Oscillospiraceae bacterium | reverse complement strand
TTTGCTCACTCACTCGCCTTCGCTTCATCCGCCGCCGGCGGCGCTCAGCTCGTTCCCCCCTCTCCGCAAAAGGTCACGCTCGGTTTTCCTGCTCGCTTGCAAGCGCGCTCCCGACGGACAACCGTCGCTGCCAACCTTTTACGGTTTTTTGATACATCAGCCCGGAACAGATTCGGTCCTCTTGCAGGGGGGGCGAAACAGTTATACCCTCCGATTGATACGGTTCATGTGCTTCGTCTGCCGTCAGAAGCACCGCTGCTTCCGCTCTTTTTTGCAGCGTTCGATGTTGCCGCAGCGGTAGCAAAGCTCGTTGTCGCACAGGCCGTCGTGGTCAAAATAGGAGCAGATATTGTTGACCGTGGTCTCGGCGATGTTGTTCAGCGCGTCCTCCGTCAGAAAGGCCTGATGGGAGGTGACGATGACGTTGGGCATGGAGATCAGCCGCGCCAGCAGGTCGTCGCCGAGGATGTGGCCGGACAGGTCCCGGAAGAAAACGTCCGATTCCTCCTCGTACACGTCGAGGCATGCCGCGCCGATCTGGCGGGCCTTGATGCCCTCCAGGAGCGCTTCCGCGTCGATCAGCGCCCCGCGGGAGGTGTTCAGGATCACCACGCCCTTTTTCATGCGGGCGATGGCGGCCCCGTCGATCAGGTGGCGGGTCTCGGCGGTCAGCGGGCAGTGGACCGAGATGATGTCGCTGCGCGCGAACAGCTCGTCAAGGGAGACGTAATCGATGCCGCTGTCCGGCGCGGGAAACTTGTCATAGGCGATCACCTTCATGCCGAAGCCCCGGCAGATGTCGATGAAGATGCGGCCGATCTTGCCGGTGCCGATAACGCCCACGGTTTTGCCATGGAGATCGAACCCGGTGAGGCCGTTCAGGGAGAAGTTGAACTCACGGGTGCGGATATAGGCCTTGTGGATGCGGCGGATGGAGGTGAGCAGCAGCGCCATGGCGTGCTCCGCCACGGAATAGGGCGAATAGGCCGGCACGTGCACCACGTGGATCTTGCCGAAGGCGTGCTCGATATCCACGTTGTTGTACCCCGCCGAGCGCAGGGCGATCAGCTTCACGCCGCCTGCGTGCAGGCGGTCGATGACCGCGGCGTTCACCGTGTCGTTGACGAAAACGCACGCCGCTTCGCACCCGTCCGCCAGCGGCGCGGTATCCTCGTTCAGCTTGGTCTCGTAAAACTTGAACTCCATCCCCTTCTGCGCGCCGTACTTTTCAAACGACGGCACGTCGTAGGGCTTGGTATCGAAAAACGCGACTTTCATGGAAATCTCCTTATTCTAATTGTAGTTTGGCGAACTGTTGGCGCGGAAAATAAAGATGAAAGATGAGAGATGAAAGATGAAAAATGGGGCCTGCGGCCGGCATTTTATAATGGGCAAGGGCGAAGCCCTTCCTTCTTTCATCATTCCTCATTCCTCTTTCATCATTCGCGCAACTGCGCGATAAATCCTCGTTCCGCGTTACGGGACGATCTCAGCCGGGACGCCCTCCTCGCCCAGGATGGCGATACATTCGGTCAGCCAGCGCCTGTCCTCCGTGGCCTGGGACCAGCAGAGGTTCAGCCGGTTGCCGCAGCTGACGCAGGACACGGTGGAGGCCAGCCCGTAATAGCGGGTGTCGCCGTTGATGAACCGCAGGTCGGTCACCACGCCGCGAAGGTTCTCCGGCAGCTCGATCTGGCCCAGATTCGTGAAGATGGTGGTGGCGGCCTCGTGACTGCCGTACTGCAGCTTTTTCATCACCGGGATCTTGATGAAATTGGGGATCGCGCCGAGGATCGGATTGTTGGCCAGCGACCCGTATTTGTTGACGGTCGCCTGCAGGTTCTCTTTGGTCAGCTGCTTTTTCAGCCGCTTGGCCGTCTTTTCACAGATGAAATCCAGCGTGTAGTCCCGCTTCCCCTCCGGGTAGAATTTGATTTCCGTCTGGATCACGAAATTCCGCATGGTGTTCGAGGGGAAGAAGCGCCGCAGGTTGACGGGCACGAACACGGTGACGGGCTTGTCGATGGGCTCCGGCTCGCTGCGGATCACGCCGAGGATCAGCACCGCCGCCAGATACTCCGTGACGGTCATGTGCTTCTCGTGGGCTTTCTCCTTGACCTTGTCCACCGGCATGGCGGCGTAGACGATCTCCGGCAGCCCCTCGTTGAAGGCCACGTTCAGGTGATGCGCCTTTTCGGGGCGGGAGCGGTCCTTTTCGCCGTCCTTCTGATAATACCGGTCGAAGCTGTTCTCCGCCGCCTCCGCCGCCGGCGTCTCCGGCACGAAGGGCGCGGGATCGCCGTTTTTAAGCTGCGAATAGCGGGTGATCAGCGCCGCGAAGAACCGCAGCAGTCCCTTGCCGTCCCCCAGACAGTGGGCCGCCTCGAAGGCGATCCTGCTGCCGGAATACGTGATGCGGAAATCCGGCTTGCCGTCGGTGCGCAAGCCGATGGGCTTGATGGTCTTGCGGGATTTTTCATAGACGTTGATCTCCGGCCCCGACGGGACCTGATAATTCCAGAAAAAGCCCCTGCGCAGGTTGGTGAACACGTGGGGATAACAGGGCGCGATCTCCCGGCAGGCCTGCCGCACCAGCGCCGGGTCGATATCGCCGTTGGAAAGCGCAGCGCTGAAGCCGAAGGTCCGCCCCCACGTCTTCGTGGTGAGGGCGGTGAACATAATGGAAGGGGTATCCAGCTTAAGCCTGTCTTTTTTCATCTGACGCCTCTGTGCCGTTTTCGAGCAGGATAAAATCAATATGGGGCTATTGTAATATTTTTCCGTCAAATTGTCAACCGTTGTCGGAAGAAGACAGGGAAAAGGCCGTCAGAATGACGCCGGTTTTTCAGAACGACGCGTCCGCCCGGTTGATCGCCTCGGCAATTTCCGTCATATTCTGCTCGGTCATGGCCTGATTGAGGGACAGGCGCAGGCTGCGGGACAGGATATCAAGCGTTTTGGGGCAGGCGTTTTCGGAATAGTCCGCATGGCCCTTATAGGCCGGGTCGTTCCACGGGT
>CACZGD010000177.1 GCA_902780565.1 Oscillospiraceae bacterium | reverse complement strand
ATGTCCATCGTCGTGACAGGAATGGCCTTCTTCATGGTGATGGTCACAGTTCGCTCCGGTATTTTTCAATTCTCCCCGAAGAAACGCTTCCACCGCTTCGTCCGCGCTGCCTTCAGCGCCTGCGCAAAGCTCAATGCCGTTTTCTTCCAGAGCCGCCTGCGCGCCGTTGCCGATGCCGCCGCAGATCAGAACGTCGATCGCGCGTTCTTTCAGCAGTCCGGCAAGCGCTTCGTGCCCGCTGCCGTCGGAACCGATCAGCTCGGAAGAAACGATCTTACCGTCCTTTACTTCATAAACCTTGAACGTCTCCGTGTGCCCGAAGTGCTGAAACACCTCGCCGTTTTCATACGTGACAGCAATTTTCATCTGACGATCTCCTTTGTTTTCCATATCATAATCATTATAGCAGGGTTTACTGCAACTCGCAATCAGCGAACAAAATATAAAAATCGCGTTATTTGTAACAATGTTACAGAAGAACCTTTACTTGTATGCTAAACTTCGGGTATACTGAAAAGCAGGAGGAAAGACAAATGCTTACGATCACAAAGGACAATTTCAATACGGAAGTTTTAGAGTCGGACAAACCCGTGCTGCTGGATTTCTGGGCGACGTGGTGCGGCCCGTGCCGGATGTTCGCGCCGATCCTTGCGCAGTTTTCGGAAAAACACCCGGAGATCAAGGTCGGCAAGGTGGATGTGGATGAGGAGCCGGAGCTTGCAATGCAGCACAGGATCATGAGCATTCCCTCGTTGGTCCTGTATCGCAACGGCAGAGTGGAAAAAACGGCGGTCGGCGCCATGCAGCCTGGCGCACTGGAAAACTGGATCAACTAAAGGAGGTTCCCATGAGCGAACAGAGAAAAACCGTTATCATCGGCGGCGTTGCGGGTGGCGCAAGCTGCGCGGCGCGGCTCAGAAGACTGGACGCGGACCGCGAGATCGTTATTTTAGAGCGCGGCGCGTACATTTCCTACGCGAACTGCGGACTGCCGTATCACGTGGGCGACGTGATCAAGAATCGCGGCGCGCTGCTTCTGATGACCCCGGAACGCATGTGGGAACGCTTCCGCATCGACGTGCGTGTACAGAATGAGGTAACGAGGATCGACCGCGAAAAGAAGACCGTCAGCGTCCGCAAAACGGAGACCGGCGAAACGTATGAACAGCCGTACGACGATCTCGTGATCGCGACCGGTTCGTCGCCGCTGCGGCCGAGGATCCCCGGCATCGACAATCCGAAGATCAGAACGCTGTGGACCGTGCCGGATACGGACGAGATCCGTTCGATGGTACAAAGCGGGACAATCAAAACCGCGGCGGTGATCGGCGGCGGGTTCATCGGCCTTGAGATGGCGGAGAACCTGCGTCACGCGGGGCTTGAGGTTTCTTTGATCGAGGCGCTCGATCAGGTCATGGCGCCCGTCGATTTCGAACTGGCGCAGATGCTGCACGAGAACATCCGAAGCCACGGCGTCAAGCTGCATCTTGGCGACGGCGTGGACAGCTTCGCGGAACAGGGCGAGCAGGTACTTGTGAAGCTCAAGAGCGGCACGGAAGTGACCGCGGACATGGTGATCCTGTCGATCGGCGTGCGGGCAAACAACGCGCTTGCCAAGGAAGCAGGGCTGAAGCTCAACGAGAGAGGCGGCATCATCGTCGACGAGCATATGCGCACCGAAGACCCGTCGATCTATGCGGTCGGCGACGTGATCGAGGTCGAGGATTTCGTCTTCAAGGGACGCACGATGATACCGCTTGCCGGACCCGCCAACAAGCAGGGCAGGATCGTCGCGGACGTGCTTGCGGGCAGAGATTCCGCGTACAAGGGCACGCAAGGTTCTTCGGTCGCGAAGGTATTCGATCTCACCGTTGCTTCGACCGGCGCGAATGAAAAGACGCTGAAAAAGCGCGGCATGGAGAAGGGCAAGGACTATGAAAGCCTGATCATTACGCAAAATTCGCACGCGGGCTATTATCCCGGTGCGACGCCGATGACGCTGAAGATCCTGTTTGCGCCCGATACAGGACGCATCTTCGGCGCGCAGATCGTGGGCAGGGAAGGCGTGGACAAGCGTATCGACACGATCGGCGTCGCTATGCGGCTAAACGGTACGGTCTCCGATCTCAAGGACCTCGAGCTTGCGTATGCGCCGCCGTACTCTTCCGCGAAGGATCCGGTCAATATGGCGGGCTACGTCGCTGAAAACATCCGCACCGGGCTGGTGAAGATCGCGCCCTATGACGCGCCGGCGACCGATCCGGACGCGGTTCTGCTCGATGTGCGCGAGGAAGCCGAGGTCATGGCGTATGCCGTGCCGAACGCAGTGAATATCCCGCTCGGCAAGCTTCGCGAGCGACTTTCGGAACTCGATCCCGAAAAGCGCATCATCGTATTCTGCGGGATCGGCGTCCGCGCATACACCGCGGCGCGCATCCTGAACCAGAACGGTTTTAATCATGTGGAAGTCTATCCGGGCGGCGTGCGCATGTATCAGGCAAACTACCCGGAACCCGAAGATGAACCGATCGCGGACACAAAAAAGGAGGTCCCCATGGAACAGGCAACCGTCACAAACAAGATCACGCTCAACTGCTGCGGCATGCAGTGCCCCGGCCCGATCATGGAGGTATTCAAATCCGTGAAAGACATGAAGGACGGCGAGCTTCTGGAAGTCTCCGCGTCCGATCCGGGCTTTGCGAAGGACATCGTGTCGTGGTGCAAGCGCACCGGTAATACGCTGGTCAGCAATGAGGAACGCGACGGCGCATACGTCGCGACGATCCGCCGCGGGACAAACGCGCCCGCCGTGCAGAAGACGGCGTCCGTCGAAGCCGCGCCGAAGGGCAAGACGATCATCGTGTTCGACGGCGATATGGATAAGGTGCTGGCAAGCTTCGTTATTGCAAACGGCGCTTTGGCGATGGGCAGACCGGTCACCATGTTCTTCACCTTCTGGGGACTAACCGCGCTTCGCAAGACGGAGAAGGTTCCGGTCAAAAAGAATTTCATCGAAAAGATGTTCGGCGTGATGCT
>CACZGD010000176.1 GCA_902780565.1 Oscillospiraceae bacterium | reverse complement strand
GAAGGAACTCTGAGCGGACCTGTTTCGCCCCCTTCTTCCTCTGGGACCCACCTCGCGATGTCATCCCTGCCTTTGGCTGAAGCCTTTCCGACGCCGGGCGGATCGGGAGTTTTCTCCCATCAGAATGTGCGTTTGCACGGCGCACAAACAACTGGACGCAGCTTGCTCTTAATGGCTGCGTCCGGTTTTCGTTATGTATCTATTTTTCGGTTGGCGTCGATTTTCGGGAAACACAGCGTCAGCAGCAATCCTTCTCCGGCGTTCTCCGCCGTGACAGTGCCATGATGCTTGGATACGATCTCCTTCGTGATCGCCAACCCCAGCCCGGTGCTGTCCGGCGAGGCGTTTTTCGCCTTATAGAAGCGTTCAAACAGATGGGGAAGATCCGCTGCGGGTACGCCGCCGCCGTTATCCTCCAGCGTCAGGATAACGCTTTCATCGCTGTCGAGTATGTGCGCTTTGATCCGTCCATCCTCCGGCGTATGCTCGCAGGCGTTTTTCACGATATTGGAAAGCGCCTCGCCCAGCCATGCGCGATCGCAGCGCAGAACAGCGGCCCCGGTCAGTTCAAACCGTTTTTGAGGATACAACGGACGGAACGCTGCAAACGTTTCTTCCGTCAGCGTTTCCAGTGCGGTGTCTTCAAACGTGAAGTCGAAGCTGTCCGCCCGGATCTTTTGCAGCTTCAGCAGTTCGGCGACGAGCCGCTCCGTTTTTTCAATCAGCCGCAGTTCCTTTTCTGCGTTCGGATTACCGTCCGCCGCGTCCAGCTCGCAGTACAGACGCAGCCCCGCCAGCGGCGTTTTGAGCTGGTGCGACACATCTGCCGCGAACGCCGCGTTTTTGCGGTCAACGTCTTTGGCCTTCTGCTTTTCCAGTTCCAGCAGGGAGATCAGATACGAAAGCTCATTTTGAAATAACGCAAGGTCACCCTCCCGTAAGCTGAACGGCAACGGCGTACCGTTTTTCGTATATGTGCCAAGCGCGGCCCTTAGCTCGGCGATTCGTTTTCTTCGCAGGAGCAGCAGCACGCACAAAATGATAATCACAACGCTCATCAAAGCGACGGCAATCCAATACCACTTCATCTTTCCATGTACCTGTAGCCGACGCCGCGCACGGTTTCGATCCGGTCCTTTCCGATTTTTTCACGCAGACGGCTGACGTGGACCGTCAGCGTGTTATCGTCGATAAAGTCGCCGTCAATATCCCAGATCCGTTCCAGGAGCGTACTCCTTGGCACGATGATTCCGACATTTTTAACAAGAACAGACAAAAGCTGAAATTCCGTCGGCGTCAGCAGTATTTCTTCGCCGTTGATATCTGCCGTCAGCTTGTCCGCGTTCAGGAAGGACGGCTTTTTCTCTGTAGTGCGTTCCGCCCGACGCAGCAGGGCGCGAATGCGGGAGGTGAGCTCCCGCAGCTTGAAGGGCTTGGTCACGTAATCGTCGCCGCCGCAGTCAAGGCCCCGCACCACCTGCAGCTCGTCGTCGCAGGCTGTCAGAAACAGGATCGGCGCGAAAAATCCTTTTTCCCGTAATTCAGAACAGAAATCAAAACCCGTGCCGTCCGGCAGCATCACGTCCAGAAGGATCAGCGAATAGTCGGCTTCGGCCAGCATCGACCGGGCGGATTGCAGAGAATCCGCTGCAACGGGCTGATAGTTTTCACGTTCCAGCAATTCCATCAACCCGTCGCGCAGAAACGTGTCATCCTCCACGATCAGTATTCTGTCCCGCTGCATACCGTTGCCCTCCTGTAATGACATATATTTATCATAGCGCAGAATTTGTATTATTGCAAGCCTGAAAGACTGCGTCTTAATTCAACAAGAATGCTTCTCTTTACGCTGGTTTGTTATGACTGTTCGTCCATACAGCATTATACAGGGAAAACTATCGGCAGAAAAAGAAAACGGCGGCTTTCGTAACGCTTTTCATAATAATGATGGCCTGCGTATGATCGCCTTGATCTGAAAACTGATTTGTGGAGTTATTGTGTGGGTTATCTTGAGCGTCGGTCTGTTGTTCTTCTTTTCTGTTGTATCTATCTTTTCAGGTGGGAGGTTATACGCTCCTGTCACTATGACAGGGGGCCCCTGCCACGGAATGGGCAGAGTACCCCCTTGTTGGAAAAGGCATATTTTTTGAAGCCGTTCATCTCACCAATCGAAAGAGCAGGCTGCTGTTGCCGCCTTTGGTGCGGTAACGCTGTTCTGTTTCAAGAAAACCGGCATTGCGAAGATCCTGCAAAGCTCTCCTGACCGTGGATTGGGAGAGCTTTAATTCTTTTGCTATGGTGGGAATGGCAGGCCAGCATTCGCCGTCCTTATTGGCCCTGTCAGCCAAATAAGTATAGACGGAAACAGCCCGATGAGTGAGTTCAGATTGATATAACAAGTCAAGTCTGCGCATTATGGTTCGCCTCGATTTTGCGACATGGAATGCGCCCTATGTGCATATTGTGCAGCGCTTGTTTCTCGTTCGGGGACTGCTCCTGATCCTCCTGTTTTTCCTTTGCTTTCACTTGCTGCATTATCGCCTTCCGCAGGAGATCTGTTGATAGGGGCAGTCAGCATAACTCCGGTATTGTTATCTGTCTTTTGCTTTTCTTTCTGATGCGCCTTTGAAGTGTGCTTTCGGTCTGCCTTTTTCGACGTCTTGGTTTGTTCAGGATCGGCCATCCCGCAAGGCTCTGATTCGGAGACAGGTTCTGCAAAGGCTTCCGGTTCATATTTCATTTTGATTTTGAAAATCAGCTCTGCTTTGTTGGCGTAAGCTACGACGCGATTACTGTTTTCTTTGACAGTATAAGGATGCGCTTCGTCAAACTGGATGCCCCACTTAAAGAACAGCTTCAGATGAACGCGCATGGGATGCACGCCGGTTTTCATGACTATAAAATCACCCTTGGGAAGATTACGCAGTTCATCCGGCGTAAGCAGCGGACGTTCCATCATTTGCAGGGACTCTGAATGATTATCTTTACCGAGTGAGACAGAACCGGACATAACGGTGCGGCTGCCCAGCGCCTTGGAGAGCGTTTCCGCGGAGCTGCTGTT
>CACZGD010000175.1 GCA_902780565.1 Oscillospiraceae bacterium | reverse complement strand
AATCCGCTTACGGAACGATAAAACGCTGAAAGAAATGAAGCGCAGAAAACAAAAGGGCGTCTATGAATGTGAATTAATCCGTTTCCCGGATCCGGTAGAGGGGGAACCTCCGTTTTTTCCGGTGGTCCTGCTCACAACAAACGAGGATGGCTTTCTCATATCATCGATTCGCTCAAAGACGTCCGGCAAAGCAGCGACTACGACGACTTTTACCTGATCTCCAAAGAAGAAGTTACAGAGCAAATTCAAAGCGCCGAACGCTTTGTTTCGGATATTGAAGCATATTTACTGAAACAGTATTCGCACCCATAAACAGCGACGCCCATTTTTATGGGTGTCTTTTATTTTCCGATTCACAATAATGATTGCTGTTTTTCGTATTGTATGCCGTTGTTATCGTCGCGATAGCCGCCGAGGTCGTTTTCATCGTTGTAGGTGCCCGAATCGATCATCCAGATATTGTTCACCATTTTGTTTTCATCGGCGGAGGAATAGATCGGCACGTAATAGGTGCCCAGGTTGCTCTCGCCGAAATCCTCGCCGGCGCAGCCGATAAAGCACTTGTATTTTTCGTAAACGGACATCTGATACGCCTTGTTCGCGGTGGTGCGCTCGTCGTCGTGGTTGCCGTAAACCATCACCACCGGCGTGCCGAGCTTTTCGAGAATGGACATATACTGGTGCATAGCGAGCCGCGCGTAGGGCTTTATCAGCGTGGCGCTTGCGATATTATCGCCCGTGAGAACATCAGATCCACCGGATATTCGGCGAGAGCCTTTTTCAGCACCTCTTTCGTTTTTTCTTATTGTATCGGCGATCCCGCTGAAGATCAACCGGAGCGGCGGCTTTTTGATCAACAGGGAACTTCTCGTTTCACTTCACAGGGAAATGCATTTAATGAATCTGTCCGTAGCAGCGGACGTCGCCGTTTTCGCCCAGGAGCGCCAGAACGCCGCCGTCGCGTGCGGTGAAATACATTTTCGCATGACAGATATCCTGAATCCGTTCGCGTGAAAGAACGTTGTGATTGTATTCGCCGGTCGTGAATACGCAGATCTTCGGCATGAGCGTTTGCAAAAACGCCGGGGTGCTTGAGCCTTCGCAGCCGTGGTGACCGACTTTCAAAAGATCCACCTTGCCGATCTGCGGCGCCAGGCGCGTTTCGTCGCCGGTAAGGTCATCCATATCTCCGGCAAGAAACACACGCGTGCCGTTCGTTTCCATCAGCACGCCGAGGGACTGGTCGTTTTCGCCGACCTTTCCGGTCGGTACCGGGTCTTCCGTGTTCAACAGCGTGATCCTGCAATTGCCGAGCATAAACGGCGTATTGTCGGGTTCACTGATGATCGGCACGTTTTTGGCTTCCAGCGCGGCAACCGTCTGATCATAGACCTCCTGGTTGTCCCACTCACGGACCTCTTCTTCATTGATCACGCTGCTGTCGTACACTTTCAGATAAGCCCGGCCGACCGAAACGTCGGGATCCGCAAGGATCGTGTCAAACCCGCCGAGATGGTCGGAGTGCGCATGGGTACCGACAATGAAATCGAGATACACTTTACCGTCCGCGTCGGCAGCGTGGGCTTTGAGGTAGGCAAGCACGCGGTCCTCAAACCCGGGCAGATTCAAGCCGGGCAAGCCGCGCGGATTGTCGGTGTCCTCGCCGGCGTCCACCATGGCGAAACGCCCGTCGCTTTCCAGCAGGATCGCATCGGAATTATCCGTGTTCAGAAAATGGATGCGGTCGTCGGAAAACGACAGATCAGCCTCCCCGACCGATGCAACGTCAGGTGTTGACGCAGGCTTTTCCGGTTGTTTGGGCGTGCAGGCGGGAAAGCCGGTCAGCATGGTAAGGAACGCCAGGGACAACGCACATTTGCGTTGAAAAGGATGTGCCATTTATCAAATCTCCTTTTCATCAAACCGTCAGCCGCCTGTCGCCGCCCCAAAGCTGCGGGAACAGGTTCCCCCGGTCCTGCTTCGGTTCCTCTTCAAAAATCAGCTCCACTACGCCGATATTGCAGACGGGATCGGGCGAACGGGCGGGCAGGCCCTTCACCGTGATGCGGGCCGCATCCTGCGTAAAGGGAAGCTCCTTCCCGGTGGCAAGCAGCCGCGCCGAAAGCAGCTTCGTATAATAGCCGCCCACGGTGAATTCACCGTTGTCCGGCCAGATCCAGTTCCACACAAAGACGCGGTTGTCCTTGCGTGTGGTGCTGCGCACGCTGAATTCTCCTACTGCAGGGGCAACCTGCCCGTACACCGCGTCGCCGTTGGCGGAAAGCCAGCGGCCGACCTTCGTGAGCGGCTCGATCGCTTCAGCGGGAACGGAGCCGTCCGGCGCGGGGCCGATATTGAGCAGCAGATTGCCGCAGCTCCCCGTCACGCGCCACAGCATTCTCAGAATGCGCTGCGCGTTGTAGCTGTAAGGCGCCGCCTGCGCGGAATCGATATATCCCCAGCTCAGGTCGTTGAAGGTCATGCAGGCCTCCCAGTCGCGGTCCATGGGGCGGATCTCCCCCTCCGGCGTGCCGAAATCCTCTTCCAGCCGGGAGCGGTTGTTGATGATGATATCCGGCTGCAGCGAGCGCAGATACTGGTTGCGGCGCAGCGAATCCCAGCCCTCGTAGCTTTCCAGCGGCCACGCCATATCATACCAGAGAATATCGATCTTGCCGTAGTTGGTCAGCAGCTCGGTGTTGAGCGCGGTCAGATATTCGTTATAGCGCCGCTGCGCGTCCGGATCTGTGGCGCAGTCCCGGCAATCGGGGTGGCGCCAATCGGTTACGGAAGAATAGAGCCCCACGCCGAGGTCAAATTCCCGGCAGGCGTCCACAAACTCCCGCACGATATCGCGGTGCGGCCCGAAGTTGACGCTGTTGAACGGGTTGACCTTGGAATCCCACAGGGAGAAGCCCTCGTGGTGGCGGGTGGTCAGCACCATATATTTGCAGCCCGCAGCCTTGGCGAGCTTTGCCCATTCGCGGGGCGCGCCGGGCTTCGGCTGAAAGCGGTCCGCCAGCTTTTCGTATTCCTCCGGCGGGATATTTTCGTTTGCCATCACCCATTCCTGCCGTCCGAGCAGCGCGTATAACCCGAAATGGACGAACATCCCGAA
>CACZGD010000174.1 GCA_902780565.1 Oscillospiraceae bacterium | reverse complement strand
TGCTCGGAATTCATATCCAAACATCCTCCTTTTGCAGACGCGCACGGAGCTTGTCCCGCGTGCGCTTGAGCGTCATTTTTACTTTGCTTTTCCCAAAACCGAACCGGGCTGCGATCTCGTCGACGGAATCGAAATACCAGTACCGGCGCAGGAAAACGCGGCGTTCCTCCTCCGGCAGCGCGGCAAGGAAATCATTGAGGATCTCCGTCAATACCGTCAGATCCACGCTTTCGTCAACGGTTTGTCCCGAAGGGATACACGCTTCCAGCTCGTCCAGAGAAACGTCGACGCTGCCGCCGCCGCGTTTTTCCGCGGAACGGTCCCGCCGCTTTTTCAACGCGAGGCGCCGGGTGATCTTTCCGAGAAACGCGGACAGCTTCTCCGGCCGGTGGGGCGGGATGGCGTTCCACGCGGCCAGGTAGGTATCATTTACGCATTCTGCCGCGTCCTCGCTGCTGAGCAGAATACGGTCGGCAATGGAAAAGCAGAAGCGCCCGTATTTGTTTTCCGTCTCGGGAATCGCCGCCTCGTCCCTTTGCCAGTAGAGCGCGACGATCTGTTCGTCTTCCATTCGGTTGTCCTCCTTTCCGTATCCGTAAAAGGCCTTTCACTTATCATGTACCCGTTATTCTGTTTTGGTCACAAAAGGAAGCTGTTTTTTCTTGAGTATAGCACTTCTTTCGGGTATAATCAATTTGTGGAAAAAAGCTTTTTGATACCAGCGCCGTTACCTGTTTTGATCAAACGTCGTTTATATGGATGAAGGGAGTGAGAACGCAATGGAAGACGCTGAGATCCTCCGGTTGTACAACGCGCGGGATGAGGCCGCGATCAGCGAGAGCCGACGGAAGTTCGGGCCGCTGATCCGGGCGCTGGCGCTTCGTTTGCTGCAATCCAGAGAGGACGCGGAGGAAACAGAAAACGACACCTATTGGAAGGTATGGAACGCCGTCCCCCCTGCGCAGCCGTCGCCGCTTGCGCCGTATTTTTCCGCGGTATGCCGCCGGACGGCATTGGACCGATTGAAAACCAAAACAAGAGAAAAGCGCGGCGGGGGCGTCTATGAAGAAAGCCTGTCGGAGCTGGCGGAGGTGATCCCGGACGGAGACGACGGCAGAACGTATGCCGACGCGGTGGCGCTGAAGGACGCGCTGAACGCTTTTTTAACCATGCTCACGCCAGACGCCCGCCTGATCTTTCTGCGGCGCTACTGGTGGTTCTGCTCCGTGGAGGAGATCGCCCGCAGCCGCGGTATGACCGAGGGAGCGGTCAAAATGAGCCTGTCCCGCACGCGGGCCAAGCTGAAAGACTATTTGAAGGAGGAACAGCTTTATGAAACCGAGTGATATTTCCGATGCGCTGAACGGCGTCGATCCGGCCTATGTGAAGGAATCCGAGCCGGAGCCTGTTCCGCATAATAAAAGAAGCAACAGAATCGTCACGCGTATCGCGGCGATTGCCGCCGCGCTGGCTGTGATCATCGGCGTGGGAACGGTCGTTGCGCGGCACGGGATGAAAAATCCGACGCCATCCATCCAATCAACAGAGACCGAACAACCTTCCGAACAGCCCTCCGGGCAGACCGACGCGCCCGTCACTGCAGCACAGCCGCCGGAACAGGACGGGGACGCCGCACAGTCTTTGTTGCGTTCGCTGACGGCTTACGCCGCGGAGTATCCCGCGCAGACGCCATACCCCGCGGAGGGTGATTTCGCGGAGCAGTCCGAGCTGGATGCGTGGTACGACGCCTGGCGGCTGCGGCGCGAACGGTACTACGGCGCGGGACAAACGCTCGAACCTTTTTTCATCCGCTCTTTACCGGCGTTTTTGGGCGGCTATGAGGGAGATAACACGGTTTGCTCGCCTCTGAATATCTACTATGCTTTGGCGATGCTTGCGGAGATCTCCGATGGAAATACACGGGCGCAGGTGCTTTCGCTGCTCGGCTCGCCGGATATCGAAACGATGCGGTCGCAGGCAAACAGACTGTTTAACGCCAATTACCGCAACGACGGTTCCGCGTATTGCATTCTGGCCGATTCACTCTGGCTGAACGAGGACGTGACTTTTAAGAGCGACACGCTCAAAACGCTGGCGGAAAGCTATTACGCATCCACCTATCGCGGACAACCGGGAACGCGGGAATTCGACGACGCGATCCACGCATGGCTCAACAGTCAGACCGACGGACTGCTGCGGGATTTCGTCTCCGGGATCAAAACGGACGATCTGGACGTTCTCTCTTTGTATACCACCGCGTATTTCGGCGACAAATGGATGGCGGAATTTCAGGCGGACTCCACAAAAGCGGGTGTTTTCCACAGTCCCGCCGGAGATACCGACGCTGATTTTATGAACGCGACCGATCTGTGGGGGACCTATTACTGGGGCGAGCGTTTCGGCGCTGTCAAAAAAGTGCTGCAGCAGCGGGGAACCGTCTGGTTCATCCTGCCGGACGAAGGCGTTTCGCCGGAAGACCTTCTACAGGACGAAGAAGCGCTTCGGTTCCTGTTTGCGCAAAATAAAGACGCCGATTGGAAGAACGCCAAATCGCTGCGTGTCAATCTATCGGTTCCTAAATTTGATGTCAGCTCCAACCGTTCGTTGAAAGACGGTCTGGAGGGACTTGGCCTGACGGACTGCTTCACCGAAAAAGCGGATTTTACGCCGCTGACGGACAAAAAGATGATCGCTGTCTCCGATGTTATGCACGGCGCAAGGGTAATCGCAGATGAAAAAGGCGTCACCGCCGCGGCATATACCGAAATGCAGTTGGCCGGCGCTTCCATGCCACCGGAGGACGAGATGGATTTCGTGCTGGACCGTCCCTTCCTGTTTGCCGTGATCAGCGACGATCAAATGCCGCTGTTTGTCGGAATCGTCAATCAGCCGTAAGAACTTGCAAGCAAACAATTGTGCGACATTTGATTTTGTTCGGATCGGAGGCCTTTTGCTTCCGATTTTTTTATCATCATATGGCAAAACGAGGCTTGACAAATCGTTCTACATACTGTAGACTATATACTACAGAGTGTAGACAAAGGAGATTCGATTATGTCGGAATTACAGATGGGTGTGATCGAGGCAAAATTTGCCGACGTCATCTGGAGCAGCGAGCCGGTCAGCGGCGCGGCGCTTGCCAAAAAAGCGGAAGCCGCCTTCCAATGGAAACGTACTACTACTTATACAGTATTAAAAC
>CACZGD010000173.1 GCA_902780565.1 Oscillospiraceae bacterium | reverse complement strand
ACGCTATACGTCCGGTCATCCGTTCTTCAGCGCGATCTATCAGGCGGGCGCCTGGGGCGAGCGGCTCCCCTTCAGCGACGAAGGGCTGACGGACGGCGATTACTGGTTCGATTACGGCCGGTTCCCCGATAATAAACCCGCGCGCGTTTACTATAATGCCGCAACGCGGGAAATGACGTTTATTTCATCCGATTATTCCGTACGGACTTACCTGCGCGAAACGCCGGGCTTCGGCACCTATTTCAATTATCTTCGCCGGGTGGGAGAATTTGATACCGCCGACTGGGTGGAGCTTCCGCTCAGCGCCGAGGGGCTGGACACGGGCGACGAGTATTTTGACGCGGAAATATTCCGGATCAATACCGGCGGCGGCTACGGCGAGGTAGAGCACGTCTACCGCAGCGCGGACGGCAGCGAATGGTTCATCTTCTGCGAAAACTACGTACTGACGGGTGCTTATGCCGAGGAATTCCTCTCCTACTGCCTCAAGCAGCTGACCGGCGCGCCGGAAGGCTTCTATCCTTTCGTGGAAAACAAAGAGGATATCGATGAATACGGCGGTCTTTTCTTCGACTGGTACGCCTTCATGGCAAGTCAATTAGAAGAAGGCGCGACCGAGGAAGAGATCCGGGCAGAAATCGATTTTAACAAAAACTATATAGAGCTCTACTGGACGCTCGACGAAGAAACCTACGAACCCGTTGTTTTAGCCAGATACTATGGGTATGAGCTGCTTCTGGATCCCGCGACCGCTTCTCTGTTCACGTCGGAAACGCCGGTTGCCGAAGCGGATTTCGATCCCGACGCCGCGGGCATGAGCTATGCGGAATATACCGCGATCTACGATGCCGCCATGTGGCTGGCGCAGAAGCAGGCGGAGGATCCCGAAAACTTCCCGGATGGCGAGCCGGTCGACGAGGCGGATTTCGACGCCGACGCGGTCGGCATGACCTATGAGGAATATACCGAGCGCTGGGCGCTCGCGCAGGATTTTGAATTCCTCGCAGCCGCCGCTGAGCTGTATTATATGGTAACGCCTTTTGTGGACTATAACGTTGAGGTGCCCGCAGAAGGGTACGAGGAAGATCCCGCTGCGCCGACAGTGGTGTTCGGGATGAACGATTTCGCGATCCCCGAAAACCTGCCCGACGATGTGACAGCGGAAGATCTTGAGCCCGTGTTCAACGCCGCGCCGCTGGACGAGGAAGAGCTCCCGCCGGTCGAAGCGTTTGCAGGGAAAAAGATCGCCGCGTTCGATCTTTCCTTCGATCTGGTAAAGAACGTTTACGACGAAGGGGAAATCATCTCCTCCGACGTGATCGCGGAAAACGTTCAGCCCGCAGAAAACAGAAACATTCTCGCAAAGCTGCCGGTGCCGGATGATTTCGATCCCGACAACACCCGCGTATATTTCATTGACGACGACGGCACGACCGAAGAGATCCCCAGCAAGATCGTGAACGGCAAGGCCATGTTCATGCTGCGCCATTGCTCCGTTTACGCTTTGGTGGACCTCGGCGATAGTGATACGCCGACAGAGCCTCCTGTGTTTGAAGGCTTCACACTGCTTCCGACCGCTGACAGCGAAGACCTTGCCGACGGCGATTATTGGTTCGACCTTGCAACCTTTATTGCGGACCAAATCGCGGAGGATCCCGATGTGGCTGACTGGGCGGAAGAATACTTCGGCAACAGCTTCTTCTATCTCAGTGATGACGGTGCAACGGCTCGCTTGTGGGATGGAGCTTATGCGGATGACATACCGGTTTCCGAGGTGCAGGAATACCTGAAACAGCACGCAGGCGCAGAGACCTGCACACACGAAAACATGCAGGCGTTCCCGGAAGTGGCTTCCACCTGTCAAACCCCGGGCAATGACGCTTATTGGTACTGCCCGGACTGCGAAACCTATTTTGCCGATGCGGCCGGCGAGACTGAAATCGAAGCAGATAGCTGGATTCGTGACATTGACGACACCAACCACACCCCTGCCGAAGCCGTGAAGGAGAACGACACTCCCTCCACCTGCAAGGAGCTCGGTTCCTATGAATCCGTGGTGTACTGCGCCGAATGTGAAGAAGAGATTTCCCGCGAGACGGTGAACTACACCGAGTACGCGGCGCACACGCCGAAGGACGCGGTGAAGGAGAACGACACTCCCTCCACCTGCAAAGCGCTCGGTTCCTATGAATCCGTGGTTTACTGCAACGTCTGCGGCGACGAGCTCTCCCGCGACACGGTGAACTACACCGAGTACGCGGCGCACACGCCCAAGGACGCGGTGAAGGAGAACGATACTCCCTCCACCTGCAAAGCGCTGGGCAGCTATGACTCCGTGGTTTACTGCAACGTCTGCGGAGACGAAATTTCCCGCGAGAAGGTGAACTACACCGAGTACGCGGCGCACACGCCCGCAGAAGCGGTGAAAGAAAACGTCGTTGCGGCAACCTGCACCGAAGCAGGCAGCTATGAAGAAGTGATCTGCTGCGCCGTCTGCGACGAAGAGATCAGCCGCACGCCGAAGACGGTCGCCGCCGTCGGCCATCAGTGGGGCGAGTGGACCGTAACGAAGGAAGCCACCGAAACCGAAAAGGGCGAAAAGACCCGCGAGTGCGGCGTCTGCCACGAAACGGAGACGGAGGAGATCCCTGTCGTCTCGGTCAACAGATGCAAGTGGTGCAATGAAGTACATGACGCCAGTTTCCTCGGCCGGCTCACCGCTTTCTTCCACAATATCATTTACTTCTTTGCGCATCTGTTCGGAAAAAGATAAAACCTGATTTCTGAACGTACCTCTTTATTGCTCTTTAAAAGGGTCCTGCAGGAACGGTCCGTCCGCTCCTGCAGGGCTCTTTCACTGATTCGGTACGGATGATTATGGAATAAAACAATCAGGATTTGTCGGGAGAGTGATATAACTGATCGAAAATGCAAAGTCGACCGGCGGGGTCCAGAAGAGCCCCGCTGATTTTCTGTGAAAATATCCGTATGGGACAAACATGGGTCAAAATCGGAATTGCCTGGTTTTGGCCTTGATTTTTGAAAAGAAAAAAATCCCAAAAAACGGCGGTGGGTAGCCTTCCTTGGGGATTTGTTTGGTGCGGATTTTCATAACGGACTTCGCAAAAAGCAAGTATCGTAACATACAATCAGTTTAAAGATTCCCGCCGACTGGTATATGGAGCAGGCGCACCGCTATGAGGGAACACAAGGAGCTGAAAGCGAAAATCGCCGCCGCGCAGGAGGAACTGAATACACAGAAATCCGTGTAGATCGGCAGAGACAATTTCGTCGGAGCGATCCGCAAATTCATTTCAAAGCCGGATGAACCAAAACGGGGCTGTGCCTGTGTCAAACAGGCGCAGCTTCCCGGTGTAAAAATCG
>CACZGD010000172.1 GCA_902780565.1 Oscillospiraceae bacterium | reverse complement strand
GCCCTTCCCGTTTTCGGTACTATGGCCTCTGCTGACTTCTTGCAGTTCGTTGTTACTGCGCTTTGTTTCGAATACGTCTACTCCTCTGCGTCTGCAAGACCTCCTCGGGTAAGCTCGATTACCTTCACCTCGCGTATCTGCTGCATTTACGCCCCGGAATTCGGGCAGTATTGGACTTCGTTTTGTTCGGGAAACTCGTCCGTTCCGAGTACGCCTTATATGCAGTTTCTGTTCGTCAGACCGAGGTTTTGCCCGCGGGTTAGTATTCTCCCCACATCCGGCTTCCTTCAGATTCCGCCTCACGACGGACACCCTTGCCTTCGGCTAACAGTTCCTACTGCCAAGTCTGTAGCGGACTTCCACCGCCAAGTCGTTGCCCATGCCGGGCGCACCAAATAAGCAACGCCTCCGAGCCGACGTGGTTCAGAGGCGTTGCTGCGTCTATGGGATAAAATTTATTCAGTGCACGAAAAGCTTCTCGCTTCATCAAGATTTGTCACAAACGTCGCGGTGTATTTGCCGTCGTCTCCGATGCCGAAGTCCCAGCCGGTGATATCGAGCAGCGTCCTGTCCCCGTTTTCGGAGACGGCGTAAACGGCGGGGGCCTGTCTCGCTGAAAGCCCTGTCAGCTTGACGGCGGTGTTGTTCGCGCCGCCGGTAAGTGTGAACGCGGCTTCGCCTTTATCAAGGGCGACGGTCGGCACGTAAGCGTCGGCGACCACCGTTCCCTTTGTCGCGACGGCAGTCAGCGGTTCAATCGCGCTGTCGAGCCGTACCTTCTCCGCATGGGAGACGTCCGGGTCCATATTGTCGCCGAACGGGAGCAGGATCAGGTCGATCACGATCCTGTCGCCCTTATGGAAGGTGACTCTGTCGTAATCCGCAGTGAGTCTGCCGATGTTCAGCGCGCCGTCGAAGATGTTCCTGAAGAGCAGCGGGAGCTCTTTGGTATTGCCGCCGGAGATCAGGGAGGCGCTGCGGACGATCAGCGCGAAATTGCAGCCGAAGATCGGCGCTTCCTGCGCCGCAACGCTCTCCGGCGTCGTTTCAAGGTAGCCCATCATCGGGTTTTTGCCCTCCAGCTTATAATAAACCTCACTGCCGGGGGCGCCCGCGTCCGTGATCACCGTTTTCTCACCCTCGCCGGTGTAAAAGGCGCTTTTATAGAGCACAACGCCGCGGCTGTTGAAATAGAACAGATCGAAATCCTGCCGGAAATTCTTATAGGTCGTTCTCTTGGTGAACTCGACGTCGAGGGTCATATAGGTCCTGTTCTCATCGGTCTGGGGCATTTCCAGGTGGCGCAGACTGTATTTGAAGCAGCCGAGATCGTCGGTGTAGTAATTCGTCACGTCCGCGTAGGTCGGCCCCGTCGAGCTGACCTTCGATCCGCTGTAGGTGTTGAAAAACTCTCCCCGGTCGTTCCTGTGCGCCATGAATTTGAGTATGCCGGTGGAGTTGTGCTGCGGCTCATGTCCCCAGAAGGGCGCGCTCATCGTGCGGAAATCCGGCAGCAGCATGCCGTCCTTCACGTCCGACATGTACTGCATAGAGATGCAGTTTGTCTCGGTCACGCCGGTGGAGAGATGATAATAGGGCGTATGATACTCGATGGAGGATATCTGCTTGAGCGGGAAATCTCCCCAGTTCTGATACAGATGCACGGCGGTAAAGCTCTCTTCGGCTCCGGCCTTCGCCATCACCGGGAAGATCATATCCGAATACTGCCGATCCGGCGCGGAATATATCCACTCGCCGCCGTCGCCCTGGAAATTCTTGCTGACCTGCGTATCCATGGCAAGCTGCCTGCCCTCGGCGTCCAGCACGACGCCGCATTCCAATCCGCCCGAGACGAGGCAGGCGGCATCGACGAATATCGCGCGGTCGTCCCCGCCGTTTTTGACGGTGAACGGCGCGCTGAACCGAAGGGAAGGATCGGCGAACGCCTCGTTGAAGCCCGTGCCGTTCATGGTGATCTCATACAGACCGCGCAGAGGATTATACCCGACAAAAGCAGCGCCGGAAGCGTTCTCGGCGACCGTTACCGCAAGCGGATGCGCTTCCTCATACGCCGCTTTTTTCACGCCCTCGAAGGAATGCGTTTCGTCCGTATACAGGCGCATGCCGAAGGTGACTTCGTTGAGGTCGAAGCCGCCCTCCTCTTTATAATCGTTGAGCCCTGCGCCGGGGGTGTAGTTCGCGTAGACGTAAAGCGTGTAATAAGCAGCCGATTTTTTCAGCTCGAGCTTTGAGACCGTATCCCCGGCGGGGATCAGCGCGAAGACGCCGACGTCTCTGACATCGAACGCGATATACGACGCGTTTTCAAACGTCTCCGACCCGCAGACATCTTTTTCCTCTCCGTTCACGTCGACCTTCACGGCGGCGACCTTCGCCGCGGGCAGCTTGATCTCCGTTCCGAAGGAGGAGAGCTCTTGCGTCGGCTTATCCGAGAGCAGCCGGAACTGAAGGTACATCCTGTCGGCATAGGCGTGCAGTTTTTTATCCACATAAAAGCCGTCCGCGGTCAGATTGCGTATATTATTCTCGTAATAGTATATACCGAACCGCGTCGTGTTGGATCTTACGTTGCCGTCCGAGCCCTCAAAGAACCGTTTTTTCACCGAATCGGTCGTGAAAAAGGTTCGGAAGGTATCCTCCGCGTATGCCTTGCCGTTCGCGGAGAAAAGCCAGGCAGTCTTTTGCTTGCCCTTGAGCATATGCATGAACCTGACCTGATCGTTCGCCACCACGTAGGAATTCCTTTCGCTGTCCCCGTAAACGGCATTGACGCGGTTCGCAGCGGCGGCGGCGAGCCGCTCCGTCGGGTCCGCCTCTTCGTATGCGTAATGCGCCTCGGGCTGATGGATCTGATTGATATCGCCACCAGCTACGCCGCGACCAACATGAATTTCGAGACGCTGTTCACGCTCGCGGGAAGCCTGCTTCCGGCCCTTACGCAGCGTTCTTCGGGCGATCCCCTCTTTACGCAGATGCGGATCCCGGGGGACGGCACCTGGAAGAACGATACGGTAAACGGCCAGAGCGTGATTGTGTTCAAAAAGTCCGCTCATCCCTCCCAGGATCTGCACGAATTCATTTACGGGGCGTACTATCCCGCCAAGTAACCGGATCCGCGTAAAAAGCCTCCGCGCCGTGCGGAGGCTTTTTTTCAGTGTTCCGGTCCGTTCAGTTCTTTTCTTTCAGCCTTTCAAGCGTTTCCCTGCGCAGCCCCGGAGTCAGCCGGAACCGGATGGGATCAAATTCCGGATCCCTTTCCGTCATCCGGAAAACGCCGAATTTGATCGGAATTCCCTTCTCCATATATTTCATCTCATGTTCCGAGATATAGTTCGGCTGAAAACCGCTGGCGGCCAGATCTCCGGTCAGATAGACCGGTTCGAAACCGC
>CACZGD010000171.1 GCA_902780565.1 Oscillospiraceae bacterium | reverse complement strand
ACCGGAAAGGAATCATAGACAGATGAAACGAACCGCCAGAAGAACGATCACGCTGATCCTCGTCCTCGCGCTGACCGCGGCGCTGAGCGTCAACGCCTTCGCTATGCAGATCTTCGTGCGCACGCTGACCGGCAAAACGGTCACGCTGGAAGTGGAGAGCAACGACACGATCGAAAACATCAAGCAGAAGATCCAGGAAAAAGAGGGCATCGCGCCGGACCGGCAGCGGCTGATCTTCGCCGGAAAGCAGCTGGAGGACGGCAGAACCCTGGCCGATTACAACATCCAGAAGGAAAGCACCCTCCATCTGGTGCTGCGCCTCCGGGGAGGCGAACCGCTGACCCTCGATCCGGCCACCTTCCCCGACGAAGGGTTCCGCCGGTATATGGACGCGGTGGATATCGATAAAAACGGCAGCATCACCTTTGAGGAGATCAACGCTTACTGTGAGAAGCCTTCCTCCATGGATCTCACGGAGTACAGGTACACGATCTATGATTTTACCGGGATCTCGTATCTCACGCCCTTGAAAATGCTGCGCTGCCGTCCCACCGTCGACGTGCCGCTGCGTCTGAACGTGGACGGCAACACCGAACTGGAAGAGCTCGTCTGCGCGAATTGCGCCATGCCGGAACTGGACGTCAGCGAGAACCCCGCGCTGCGGGTGCTGGACTGCTCGGGCAATCCGATCGCGCGGCTGGATCTCTCCGCCTGCCCGCTGCTGGCAGACGCGGTATTGAACGGCGAAAAACAGATCACGGACGGGAACGGAACGCCGGTCTCCGCCGAGGCGGCGGCGTCCGCCGCTCCCGAAGAGCTGACCGTGACGTACCGAAAGGATAACGCCTTGCTGTCCGTCCCCTATACCACGCGGCTGGTGCTCCGGACCGTTTCGGTCACGCTTGCGGACGGGCAAACGGTCCCCGCGGATGCCGACGCGCCGTACACGCTGCCGGAATGTGCGCTTCCCGCGCCGGAGGGCCAACAGTTCGCCGGATGGCAGATCGGCGGAGAAACCTATCGGCCCGGCGATGAGATCACCCCGACCGAAGACCTGGCTCTTGTCGCCCTGTGGGAGGATATCCCCGTGCCGCAGGACGGTCCCTCCGAAGGAACGCTCTGCCAATGGGACGGAGAAGACCACGGAACCTCTTTCCTCGGCAGGCTCACCGCCTTCTTCCACTCCATCCTCTGCTTCTTCGCCCACCTGTTCGGCAGGAGATAAGCGCATCACAAACGACAGTTTTATCACAAAAAAAACGCGGCAGCGCTCCGGCAAAGGCGCTGCCGTGTTTCCGTTCTCCCGCAATCTCCCGTTTTTTTCTGTCCGGAAGTTGTTTTAACGAACAAGCCGCAGACGGCAGCATAAAAAACGGGTTCAAATAAGCAGTCAAAACCGTTTCTTGGTACAGCCGTCTGCTGACGCAAAGCCGCTTTTGTGCTATTGTAAGGATGATGAATTTCCAGTTGTTTCATTGCCGCATTAATCATATCAGGTGTTCACGCTTATCGCGGAAGGCTTTCTTCCCAAAGTAAACATGGTTTCAACGGCGCCGGAACGATAATAAGCAACCCTTTTTCAAAAAGCGTTACTAAAGTAACCGAAAGAATAAAACTGCCCGTTGTTTTGTGCGGAAAAAGGGCATATAATCAAACCGAAAGATAAGAAACGGCAGTTTCTAAATCCAAAAGGGAGGAACAACACCATGGCAAAGACACTGATCGCCTATTTTTCACGGGCGGATGAAAACTATTTCAGCGGTTCCATGCGGTACGTGACGACGGGCAACACCGAGATCGTGGTCAACAAGATTCGGGAGATGATCGACGCGGACACGTTCAAGATCGAGATGAAGCGTCCCTATTCCCCCGCGTATATGACCTGCATCGAAGAGGCGAAAAAGGACCTGCAGGCAAAGGCGCGTCCGGAGCTGGTCTCGTTGCCGGCGTCCGTTGAACCGTACGATACGGTCATTCTGGCCTACCCGAACTATTGGGGCACCATGCCGATGGCGGTCTATACGTTTCTGGAAGCCTTCGATTTCACCGGTAAGACCATCCTGCCCCTGTGCACCCACGAGGGCAGCGGCATGGGCGGCAGCGAACGGGAGCTGAAAAAGGTCTGCCCCGGCGCGATTCTGAAAAAAGGCCTTCCGGTCGGCGGCGGCAGCGCGGATAGCTCGGACGCGGCGGTGAAACGCTGGCTTGCCGACAACGGCCTGCTGTAAAACACAACCAATCAAAAACGATAACGGAGGATCTGTCACGATGGAATACATGACTTTGAACAACGGGATCCAATGCCCCGCGGTGGGCATCGGCACCTTTATGCTCTCCCCGGCGGACGCGGAAAACAGCGTCAGAGAATCGCTGAAAATGGGTTACCGCCTGATCGACACGGCCAACGCCTACGTCAACGAGCGGGCTGTCGGCCGCGGCATGAAAGAAAGCGGCGCAGCGCGGGAGGAGATCTTCCTTTCCACCAAGCTCTGGCCCAGTGAGTATGAGAACCCGAACGCCGTGGATGAGACGCTGGAACGCCTCGGCGTCGATTACGTCGATCTGCTCTATATCCACCAGCCCGCCGGAAACTGGCTGGCCGGCTACCGGCAGCTCGAAAAAGCGTACAAGGAGGGCAAAGCAAAGAGCATCGGCATCTCCAACTTTGAAGGGAAATATATCGAAGAGCTGGAAACGAAATGGGAGATCGTCCCCCAGTTTATTCAGGTGGAAGCGCACCCCTATTTCACGCAGAAGGAGCTGCGCAAAACGCTGGACAAATACGGGATTCGGCTTATGAGCTGGTATCCGCTGGGCCACGGCGACAGACGCTTGATCGAAGAGCCGGTCTTTGCCGAGCTCGGCAGAAAATACGACAAAACGCCCGCGCAGGTGATCCTCCGCTGGCACACGCAGATGGCCTTTGCGGTGATCCCCGGCAGCAGGAACGTGGACCACATCCGCGAAAATCTGAACATCCTCGATTTCTCGCTGACGGAGGAAGAGATGGCGGCAATCGCAAAGCTGGATAAGGGCGAACGGTACTATCACCGCACCGACGAACAGCTTCGGCAGTTCGCAGGCTGGCGGCCGACGTTTGAAAAGGCCTGAGACAAGACCAAAAGTCTTGAAACGAAGCGCGATTTCTGATAATATGTAACCACGGTTACTGATTCTGACAATGAGGTGCGGGTATGATTCTGCAGGGCAACGAAGATTTGCGGGTGGTAAAAACCATCGAGGCAATCAAGCGGGAATTTGAGGCGCTGATCTGCGAGAAGGACTATGACAAGATCACGGTCAGGGAGCTCTGCGACCGGGCGCGAATCAACAAAAAGACCTTTTACCACTATTACGAAACGCTGGACGCGCTGCTGGAGGAAATGCAGGCGGAGCTCTCCGTCGGCTTTCTGGAACGCGTGAAGGA
>CACZGD010000170.1 GCA_902780565.1 Oscillospiraceae bacterium | reverse complement strand
TGGAAAGCATTTCCGTTTACAGCGGTATGAACCGCGCCATTTTCCGTGAAGGCGTTGCGCTCACAAGCGAAGCGCTGGTGAAAAAGAACAGCGGCGCCGACCCCTATGAACAATTATGGGGCGAAGGCGGCGTCGTTGATATCGTCTTTTATTCCACGCTCGCCGCTTCCGTGGCAACGATCGTAACGGGCATGGTCATGCACGTCAGAGCGCTAAGGGCATATAACGCTGCAATGAAGGCGTATGACGCCGCAGTGGACGCCAATGCCGCGATCAACAGCCTGATCGCGCCTGTGCAAGCCAACGTGGAATATTATACGAAGCAAATTATTGAGTTCAACAAAGAAATCCGTTACCATAAAATGTGGATGAATAAGTATGGTTTGCCTGATACCAGCTGGCACAATACTAAAATTACAGAATATACAAAGAAGTTGAACTGGGCAGAGGCTGATAAAGCAGAGGCGGAAAAATATATCGCGCAATTACAGGACAAAAAAACAGACGTTGTCCAGCCGGAACGTATGAGCAGTCTCGGCCGGTGGGTCATGGGCGTCGGCGGCGTACTGCTGCTTGCCTCCGCCGCGTTGAAGTTCGCGCAGATGATGCAGTTCTACGACCGCACTTTCCTCAGAATCCCGACGTATATCGTTCACGAGGATGACATTGTAAAATATGTTGTCGATGCAGAAGGCAACGCAGTCAAGACCATAGACATTGACCAATACGTCTATTATGAGGTCGTCAAGTGTAACCGTCAGGCGATAGGGCTCCACAAAAAGGCGCAGGACGGCGTAGACGCCTATGCTTCCTGGGGCTGCGGCGACGCCGCCGACCTGAAGGGCGACGTCGGCAAGCAGTGGCTGGCGCTCTACGTCAATAAGTCGCGCGAGAAAGGCGATCCGATTTTTGCCCACCTATACAAACGCCATGGATATCGGCAGCGACGCCTACAGCTACCGCAACGACAAAAACGGGATCTATCTCTTCTGGAAAACCGATGCTGACGCCATGATACAGACTGCGTCAACCTTCAACACAGGCTATCTTGCACTTGCCGCTTTCGGCGGCGCCATCGTCGGCGTCCTTGCAACAACGCTCGTCCTCCTTCCGAAGCGTAAGAAGAAAGAAACGGCTCCCGAAGCTGTTTGATAATGGAGTAAAAGCTGAAGGGAATTGCCCCTGGCATAATACACGCTGCAATGCATGGCTCGGAGTTGACGCTCCGAGCCTTATATTTTTAAGAAAAACAATTATACCGGTCGGAGTTGACGCTCCGAGCCTTATATTTTTAAGAAAAACAATTATACCGGTCAATGATACACGGATACAAGAAGGAATTTGGTAAAACCTTTTCGCCGCAGCGCGGCGTTTACGTACGATACGATCGAGAATACGGACACACCGTACCGTGACCTGACCGAAAAACTGTAACCCGCACATTCGACTTGCCTCCGCTTCTTTGGTAGAATGAAAACGCCAAAGAAACGGAGGTTTTCAATATGAAAGAAAAAACAGTCAAAATGAAGTTTACGGGTTTCGAGTGTAATCTGCTGATCAATGGGATTTTTGAATGGCGGAATATGCTGCTGGAACAGGGAATGCCGACGGAGGACGTAGACGTACTGATTCTCAAAATCATCAACAAAGTGGAGGATAAATAAAATGGAAAAATATAAAATCGACAAGCGAACCGGTTGGGAGTATGAGCTGAAGGGTGACTACTATTACCCAACCGGCAGGATCATGAAAAACGGCGTTCTGACGCTGGAAACGGTTGATAACGAGCTGGAAGAGCAATACGATATCGGAGTATGGGGCAGGCGGCATTTGCGCTTTATCCGGCAACACAAAAAATCGCTGTATCTCGATCTTTTTCTCTCCGGCAAGTTAAACGCCTACCTTGCGGACGTCAACGCACAGGCGGAAGAGATGTTTGCCCGGCTCGTAAAAGATATGGCAGCGCGGGAGGGTGTAACCGAAAAACTGAAAGCAGAGGACCAGATGTACTGGGTGCAGGAAATGAACCGAATCAGCGCTTTAGCACGTGAGATTGTTCATCATGATCTTATCTTTGTCTGATACAGAGCATGCTTAAAACTACACGGCAAACAGAATGCCAAAGGTTGATAAGGAAGTATTTTGACAGCACCAAGACTTATCAACTGTTGGGCATGGCAAGAGCAGAGTGGAAATCGAGATCGCTTACACAAGCCGGTCTCGGTTTTTACATTATGTAAGAAACCTTGTCGGCTTGTAATATATTATCCATTCCACACATTAAAAAAGTGTTTCCCGGCATATCACGTCGACATGCCGGGAAATTCGTTTTTATAGACGCTTTATTTGATCAGCTTCTTTTTTTCAGACAACGATTCAAAAAACATTTTGCCGCCGACGAAAACCATTCGGCAAGCCCATTGATGAAATCCATCAGAATTTCCGTCAGTCTTCACCGGATGCAGCAGCTCCGAATGTGACTGTGACGTAGCTGTAGCCGTCTTCGCCGGCATAGTCGTGGCTTTCGACAATATTCTGCGTCAGCCCCATTTTTACAGAATAACCGTTGCCGACCGCTTCCGCAAGCTGCGTATAGTCCTTCGCGAATGCTTCATAGCCGTTCGGCTGCAGTTTTGCAACGACGTTCTGCAGGGATCTGAACGTCAGTTCGGTGTTTTCTCCGTACTCGCCTATGACCAGCTCCAGCTCATCTTTGCTGCCCCAGGAAGCGACGGTGATCTTGCCGGCGTTGATAAAGCTGTTGCCGGCGTTATCCGTCAGCGCGTCGGTGTATTCCAGCGCCGCGTCGTCAACGATCATCTCGTCAAGGCCCTTCATATCCCATGCGGAAGCGACGTAAAGCTTAAGGACCGTTTTTCCGTCAACGCTTTCAGTCGTGAAGAAGGTGTTCTCCTTTCCGGCAAAGTCGAGCCCGGCAAGATAGCCCGTCATCAGAAGGCTGTTCATGCCGTAGTAATCCGCCACGGCATTTTTGATGAACATCATCACGGAATACCCGGTGTAATCCCCCTCATCCGAAGTGTTGACAAGGTAGTCGCCGTCCAGAGTATAGATGAAATCGCCGTTGACACCTTCCTCTCCCTTTGCGGAGATCACGATGCTGTCTCCGTCCAGCTTCTCCTCGATCGTTGTTGCGCCGAAGCCGGATTTCCACTGAGAGTACTCCGCATTGGCCGTCAGTTTTTTAAAAATCCCCTGAAGCAGCGTATTGTCCGTTTCGCCCGTTTTTTTGCTGCCACATGCGGAGAATGGCATGACCAGAGTCGCAATTACCAGCAGAGCCGTCAGAATTTTTAACGTTTGTTTCATTTTGTTTTTCCTCCTTGAACAATCTTTTTTATTGTATAGGAAACTGCTCGCGAGGTGAGCAGTTTGCGTACAACAAGAAACACCTTTTCGCCCCCAAGATTGGGGGCTGGGGGGTTGATTTGCCGAAGGCATTTTCTTATATTCAGTCATATTTTGCCGAACAGGTGCAGAATAAAGTACAGGATCGCGTGGAAGAAGCCGACGATCCGCTGCCAGAAGCTGCCGGAATGGTCTTGGCCGCAGTATTTGCAGAGCCCCTTGTTGGGATCGGTCGGATCCGTCGGGTCGGGGGTTCGCTTTTCAATCACAGTATGCTCACGCGAAAGCTCCTCGCCGCAGATCGAACAGTATACTACCGTATCGTAGCCGCCCTCTTTGTCAAACGTTGCCGCGACCTCATTTTCAATAACGGCGGCTCCCGGCGTATGCGTGATCTGCGGGATCGCGACCTCCTTCACGTCGGAGAACGTCTCGCCGTCGAACAGAGCAGTCGCGGTGTAGACGATCTTCCCTGCGGCGAAATGCGTAGCGTCCGTCTGCCGGGAGACGACCGACGCATCTACGATCTGAACGTCACCGCAGTCTGCGCATGAGAATTTTACGGCAGCGGAGCTGTAATTATCTCCCCACATCCACACAGGCTTGCCATAGACGTGAGCTTCCTTGAACGATGCGGTTACGGTGACGTCGGAATCCGGCATTGTAAACGATGCGCCATTGAGGGCGATCTCATTATTGCCGCCGTCTCTGACGACCAGCGCGTCAAGCTGATAACATTCGTCGGGAGTCACAACAAGTTCAACGGTCTTTCCGGCTCTGGCACCGCTTCTTTCAAAGCTGACGGAACCGTGCTCGCTGTCGTGGATGGTAACGGTATGCCAGTCTGTGGCTTCTTCAAAGTTCGCCCAGAGGCTTCTTTCGCCGCTCCAGCCCCACGGCATCGTCACATACCAGATATTCTCATCGTTTTCATCCTGCACGCCGTCCGCGTAATACTGGCTCATGCGTTGACCGAGAGCGGTAACGAACCAGCCGTCGTCCGGATGAACGGTATACGTAACGATCTCGCCGTCGATCGCTTTTTCCCTGTCTGCCGTAACCGTTCCGTGCTCAAAGGCTCCCACAGGCACATCCCGGTAATACATATACTGAATATGAAGCGTGATATCTTCATCCGGCATGACGAAGATGCCCTTTCCCGTTTCGGGATCCCAGTTCGCATCTAATTCCTTGTAGTCATTATTGCCGTCATAGTAATAGAAATAGGTCGCATCCAGCTTCGCGTGCTCTTTCGCGTAGTCGTTAATATAAATTTCAAATTCCGTTGTCTCACCGGCAAAACCCGTAATGGAAAAGCTGTGGCATCGTGAAAGTAAAGGTGCCGTCGGCCCTGTTATAGAAAGGCATCAGGTTCACCTCAACGCCGTTTTCATCCACGTAAAACAGCTTTGACAAGCCGTAGTTTTCATTTATGAATTCGGCCTTTAAGGTAACCTCTTCGTCCGCAGCGGCGCCGTAATAATCATAGTGTGTAGAGGCGCTGATATATCCCTTTGACAGATCTTGCGACGCCTCATCCAGCCCGATGGTATGCATATTCTCCCTTTCCTCGTGGGTCCTGTAAAGGGTAAGGGATTTTGCCGGCATTGTAAAGGATACGATGCCGGTCAGATCGTCATAAGATCCGTTTGCGATCAGGTCAGTTACATTATTGTCGGCGTCTTTGGCATAAAGTCCGGTGAGAATATACGGATAATACGATTCCAC
>CACZGD010000169.1 GCA_902780565.1 Oscillospiraceae bacterium | reverse complement strand
ATAAATAAACAGGATAAACAAAGGAGCAAAAAAATGAAAACCCTGAAAACAACGCTTGCACTGTTTCTTTCTCTTCTGCTTGCCTTCGGCGCGGCGGCTCCGGCACTTGCCGCCGGGGACGACGTCGTTCTTTCCGGCACGGCGGGCGACGGCGTTACGTGGCAATTAACGAACGACGGCGTGCTGACCGTCAGCGGCAGCGGCCCCATCGTCGATAAAAAAGAAGTGGAATACGATGACGACGGCAGTTCTACCGTCACGGATTTTGAGAGCATCGGCTCTCTGATTTACGATTATTACTGCGAGCAGACCGCCGGTATGCGCGTGGAGGACGCTGAGCGCGCCCGGTTTGCGCTTGTTCGTGAGATCAACGTACAGGAAGGGATCACGGCGATCCCGGAGGATGAATTCGACTCTTTTTATCCCCGGAAAATCATGCTCCCCTCTACGCTCTCCGATTTCGGCTTTCGTTCGATCAACGCCGTTTTCGCGGAGGAGGTCGTCGTGAAAAGCGCCGCCTTCCCTTACGCGCAGTTTAACGTTGCAGCCTACCGCAGCGGTGCGCAGCCGTACCCCGATCTGGATGCGGCTGTCGAGGGGTATATCGCACAGCAGGCGGCCATCGATCAATTCGGCAGGGATACCCTCCCGTTTGAGTTCCTTCGGTTTGTCTATTCCATCCAAAGCGGCGCCTATGAAGCCGAAGACGAGGAGATCGCGGAAGCGATCGCCTTCTACAGCGAAGCCTTCGGCGAGGAAGCCGATGCTTTTGAAACGCTGGTCCCCACTGCGATCACGTTGCTGAACGCCCGTTTCGGGACCGCGTATTCCGCTCTTGAGCAGATTTTTTCTTTGGAGGAGACCGAGAGCGGCAAGGAGATCGTCGCAGATGAGACGATCGAAAATCTTATAGACACGGAAAGGGAGCGTGTCAACAATACGGATCGACTTGAGCCCATGACGCTTTATCCGGATCCGCAGGAGGAGTACGTCGCCTACCGGTGGCTGACCGTGACAGCTCCGGGCAAAAGCTGCTTAGCGGAAAACTGCAGGATCGCTGGCGTCAATTTCGTCAACATGGACGGAAGCGCCGCGGACGGAGAAAATCTCTGCCAATTCTGCGGCAAGGATCATTCCGGCAGCCTGTGGCAGAAATTCGTCGGTTTCCTGCACAGGATCCTCTACTTTTTCGCGCATCTGTTCGGGCTGAAGTAAACGCTGTTTTTCAAAAAATAGGTCAAAGCTTTCCTATGAATGTAAAAAAAATACGTCATCGTTTATGTTTCTTTGGCGCTTGCCGTCTGCGTACTCCTCGCCTTATCCGGCTGCTCCGGCGGTCGTGAAGACAGCCGAAACGTCGTTTATGAGGATATGCGGGCGTCGTTTGAGCAGTCAGGGCTGCGCGCCTCCAACATCGGGATCTTTTCCAAAACGGAAAAGGACGGCAGCATTTCCTACGGGGAATGCGGCAGCGGCGTCATTTTCAGGAAAGACGGCAACATCTATTATGCCTTAACCGCCGCGCACGTCGTGCGCGATGAAACCGCGCAGCTTCTTGTATTCACCGCGAATACCGAAATGAAGTCCGAGACGCCTCTCCCCGGGATCGATTACAGCGTGCTCACCCAGGAAACCTATGACGCCATGCTTTATGCCGAAACCGAGTACGTCAGCGCCAAAGACGACCTGGCTGTGATCCGTTTTTCAACCGATGAGGATCTGGCGGTGATCACAGTTGCCGATGCGGACCCCAGTATGGACGACAGGATCCTGTGCGTCGGCAATCCGCAGAACGAATGGTTTGCGGTATCCTACGGCAAAGTTACCTCCGGGATTGAAAAGTTCGGCGAAACGCACGGCTATCCGAGCAACGCCATGAAGCATACCGCGTATATGCACGTCGGCAGCAGCGGCGGAGCCGCGATCAACGAGCGGATGGAGCTCGTCGGCATCACGCCGGGCGGGTATTATTCCGCCGATGGGAAGACCTTCAAATACGGGGTTCTGATTCCGGCAAGTGAAATCAAGATTTGCCTTGCGGAATGGGGCGTTTGAGGATACTTCTCCCCCTCCCCTGCCGGGGCAAATACATACATAGTCAAAATAACAACGGCAGTGCCTTATCATGAGGTGCTGCCGCTTTATTATTCCAAGATGGCGTTTGCCGGTTATTTCTCTGTCCCTATTTACGGCTGCCGGTCGGGTTCCTTTTTTTTGCCCTGTCCGTGCCGTTATCATCGGATTTAACGATCGTATCCCGATATGCTTTTCAGAATCCATTGATTTTTCAAAGCAAGAAGAAGCAGACAGAGATTTTATCAACAGGTGTTTAATAATATTCAGAATTTTTATAATTTGTTTATTGGAAACCGAAATACTCTGTGTTATAATGAATTGTACTCAATTAAAAACGGAGGTTATCATATGAAAAAAATGCTCAGCGTGCTTCTTGCCGCGCTCCTGATTTTTCCGGTCATGGGACTGTTTTCTTATGCCGCGGAAACGGTAGTCAACGTTTACGTGATCGGATCGAATGAGATCTACAAGTTTAACGAGGACGGTACAAGGACCGAGGTCTTCGACGACGGCGAATATCTGTCGGCGCTCCTGCCGAAGGTGATCTCTCCCGCGCTCAAGGGGCTGACCACCGGCGACTGGACCGAATACGCCGATACGGTGCTCGCCGGCATCATGCCCGCCTTTGAGGGCTTTACGCCGAATCCCGACGGCACCATGCCCGAAAACACCGGCATCCGGTGGAGCTGGACCTACGACACGCTTGCCCCGACGTCTCCCGTTACGTGGGACGGCATCAAGCTGCGCGCCTATTTCTTTTTGCCGGACGTGCGTTACTCCCCGCTTGTGCTTGCCGATCAGCTGAACGAATACATTGAGGCGGTCAAGCGCAAGACCGGCGCAACCAAGATCAACCTTCTCAGCCGCTGCGAGGGCTGCAGCATCGCGCTCGCGTATCTGGTGAAATACGAACAGCCCAAGGGCTATTCCGGCATCAACAGCTTTTTGATGCTGGACGGCGCCATGAACGGCATCGGCTATATGGACGCTCTGTTCAGCGGCAACGTGGTGCTGCCGAACGAGACCGTGGCCCGCTGGGTGCGCACCTATCAGCTCGATGAGCTCACCGTGGAAGAGGGCTCCACCATGGATAAGCTGATCGCCTTCGCGCGCGATCTGGTGCAGGCGCTGTATGAGACCCACGCCCTGAGCGTGCTCAGCATGCCCATACAGAGCCTCTACGATCAGCTCAAGGATAACACCATTCAGCCCATCATCAAGGCCTGGTGGGGCGTGTCCCTCACCCACGTTTCCTGTGTCAACGAGCATTTTGAGGATTACCTTACCTATATCTTCAACGAGCCGGGCGACGCCGAAAAATACGCGACCATCATCGCGCTTGCCAAAGACTTCCACTATAATATCCAGCTCCACAACGACGAGATCGTGCTGGAAATGGTCGAGAA
>CACZGD010000168.1 GCA_902780565.1 Oscillospiraceae bacterium | reverse complement strand
GGGATAGAGCAGTTGGTAGCTCGTCGGGCTCATAACCCGGAGGTCGTTGGTTCAAGTCCTTCTCCCGCAACCAATTAAATCCCCAAGAATGGCTTAACACCGCCGTTTTTGGGGATTTTTCCTTTAAAAAAAAACAAGGCCAAAACCGGGCAATTCCGATTTTGACCCATGTTTGACCCATACGGGATTTTTTACAGAAAATCAGCGGGACCTTTTCCGGGCTCCCGCTGTTACTGGTTGCGATCCATATTCAAAAAAGAGTAACGATCCACTGCTATCCTTGTTCTGGTGATATCTGTATACGGTTTTTTTACGGTGAAGGATAATAATCTTCCTGCATCAATTGATCACCCCTGTCCGCATCTCCATTATATCCCAAATTCCTGAAATGTACAAGGGACAGAACGCTGCCGCCAATTGAAAGAAATGTCTTCGGCGCTGGGAGAAAACCGCGGCAGAAGGTCTTACGCAGAAAATGATCTGAGATCAGTCAATGTCGGGCATATTTATACAATCTTAATATCATGCGCCATTCCCAAATACCGTTTTAAAACGAAATGCCCTATAATGCGGATGAAACTACTGCTCCACCAATTAAATCATTGTTGGAGCAGTAACAGCGGGAGAAAGCATATGGCGACAGCGGAACGTCAGAATCGCAGGCTGACGACATTTCAATCGATCATTCTCGGTTTCGCAGGCGTGATCCTGGCCGGGACCGTGCTGCTGATGCTGCCGGTCTCTTCCGGAAACGGGACGGCCGCGTCCTTCGGGGACGCCCTGTTCACCGCCACCTCGGCGGTGTGTGTGACGGGGCTTGTGGTGCGGGATACCGCAAGTTGCTGGTCCGGATTCGGGCAGGCGGTCATTCTGGCCATGATCCAGATCGGCGGGCTGGGCGTCGTCACCGTCGCCGCGTCCTTCGCGCTGCTTTCGGGCAGAAAGATCTCGCTGCTGCAGCGCAGCGCCATGCAGGAGGCCATCACCGCGCCGAAGATGGGTGGGATCGTCCGGCTGACCGGCTTTATTCTGAGAATGACGTTTCTCTTCGAGGCGGCAGGCGCGCTGGCGCTGACGCCTGTTTTCTGTAAGGAATACGGGATCAGGGGCGTGTGGATGGCGGTGTTTCACTCGGTTTCCGCGTTCTGCAACGCGGGCTTCGACGTGATGGGAACGAAAGACGCGCCGTTTGCCTCGCTGACGTCTTACGCCGGGCAACCGGCCCTCAACACCGCCGTGATGCTGCTGATCGTGATCGGCGGGATCGGTTTTCTGACGTGGGAAGACGTGCGTACAAACCAATTCCGTTTTTCCCGCTACCGGATGCAGAGCAAGGTGATCCTTGTGACCAGCGCCGTGCTGATCGTTGCACCCGCCGTCTTTTTCTTTTTCGCGGAATTCAAACGGCTGCCGATGGGCGAACGGATCCTTGCCTCGCTGTTTCAGGCGGTGACCCCCAGAACGGCCGGCTTCAATACGGCGGACCTCACGGCCATGAGCGGCGCCGGAAAGGCCGTGCTCGTGGGACTGATGCTGATCGGCGGGTCGCCGGGTTCGACGGCCGGCGGCATGAAAACGACGACGGCGGCCGTTCTGATCGCCAACGCGGTCACCGTCTTCCGGCGAAAGGAAGATGCGCATTTCTTCGGGCGCAGGCTGGAGAGCGGCGCGGTACGGAACGCTTCGACGATCCTGCTGCTGTATCTCGTCCTGTTCGTCAGCGGAGGGATCGTCATCAGCCTCGCGGAGGGGCTGCCCGTCGGGGCCTGTCTGTTTGAAGCGGCCTCGGCGATCGGCACCGTCGGACTGTCCATGGGGATCACGCCCGCTCTGGGAGCCGTCTCCCGGACGGTATTGATTTTGCTGATGTTCTTCGGCAGGGTCGGCGGGCTGACGCTGATCTACGCGGCCCTGTCCGGGACAAAACGCGTCAGCTACAAATTGCCGCAGGAAAGGATCACCGTAGGGTAAGGAGGAAAACAACATGAAATCCGTATTGCTGATCGGCCTCGGCCGTTTCGGGAAACATATCGCCATCGATCTTCACCGGCTCGGGCATCAGGTCATGGGCGTGGACAAAAATGAGGAACGGGTCAACGAAATGCTTCCGTTCGTAACCAACGCGCAGATCGGGGACAGTACGAACAGCGCCTTTCTGGAATCAATGGGCGTAAGAAATTTCGACGTCTGCTTCGTCGCCATCGGAAAGGATTTCCAGAGTTCGCTTGAAACGACGGCCACCCTGAAGGAACTGGGCGCGAAGCTGGTCGTTTCGCGCGCGGCCAGCACGATCCATTCAAAATTTCTTCTGCGCAACGGCGCGGACGAGGTCATCTACCCGGAAAAGCAGGTCGCCAAGTGGGCCTCCATCCGGTACACCTCCGACCACATCCTCGATTACATCGAGCTGGACGCGACGCATTCGATCTATGAGATCACCGTCCCGAAGCAGTGGGTCGGGCTCAGCATCGGCAACCTCGACATCCGGAAGAGGTACCATATCAACATCATCGGCGTCAAGCAGAACGGAAGGATGGATCTCTCGATCTCCTCGGAGACGGTGCTCACCGGCTCCATGACGATGCTCGTTCTGGGAGAGTATAAGGCGCTGCAAAAATGTTTTAACAGGTAAACGTGGAGCGGATCCTGCCGTAAGAAGGTGATGAAATGGAAGAGATCGTCCTGATCGCCGTCGTGCTTGCCGCCGCCGTCTTCGGGTTTCTTCTTGTGTCGAAATTCGATAAATTCATGGCGGAAAACTTCAGATACGAGCAAAAGGACCACGAAGACAAATCTCCCGACCGAGTCGTGCTGACGGAGCGATCGAGCGACGAGGATATCGCCGAAACGATCGCCCGGTTCCGGGAAACCCACGGGGAGACCCGCATCCTGATCTACGACCCTTCCGACGGGGACGCGGACGGGTGACGCAGGCAGAATACCGGTGGACTTATCCGACGGAGTATGCTATACTTATTTCCAAATAAAAACGATAAAACGGATATGCGTATGATGATACGGCAAAAGGAGCGTGATCGGCATGGAACATCAGAGCGCGGCGGACCGTGAGTCCGAGCATACGCTGGCCTGTCTCTCCTCCTCCCCTTCCAACGCGAAGATCATCCGGACGGCCGCGAGGATGGCTTCCGCGTTCGGCGGTTCTTTTACCGCCCTTTACGTAAAAACGCCGGCCTCGGACAGAATGGAGGAGGCGGACAAAAAACGGCTGGAATATCACATCCGGCTGGCGGAGGAGAGCGGCGCGACCATCACCACCGTTTACGGCGACGACGTTTCTTTCCAGATCGCGGAATTTGCCCGCATCTCCGGGGTGACGAAGATCGTGATCGGCAGAAGCAACTACGCGAGACGCCATTTCTGGAGCAAACCGACGCTGACGGAAAAGCTGACGGAGCTGGCCCCGAATCTGGATATCCATATCATCCCGGACAACACCGTCGGCCCGAAAAAACCCGCTTCCCCTCACGCGTTTTTCCATAAGCTGATTCCGTACCCGAAGGATATCCTGATCACCCTGCTGATCCTCGCGGCGGCGACGGCGATGGGAATGCTGTTTTACCGGCTCGGTTTTAC
>CACZGD010000167.1 GCA_902780565.1 Oscillospiraceae bacterium | reverse complement strand
GGATAATAGACCGAAAGCAGCCGGATCAGATCGTGATAGGTCTCGGGGCATCCGAGATCTGCGCGATGATTGCAAAGGATATTGCCCCGGATCGCCTTCGCGACCTTCGGCGACGTCACCTTGCACACCGCCTTGAACATCAGCGCCGCCAAAATCGAATTCGGGCTGCCGTCGTTGCTTCTGGCGTATTTGATGAGCTGATCGGTATTCAGCTCCAATTCAAAGCATTTTGTGTCCCTGAACGGGGTCGTCACGAACTGGCGGGCGTAATCCAGGGCGGGAATGTAAGCCATGCCCTTTTCCACCTCGCCGAGCGGCTCGTCATCCGAAAGCGTATCCGGATCGGGATACGACGTTTCACCGTCGATCAAAGGCGTATCCGCTGTTTTTATGTTTCCCCGCTCGACCGATACGCCGTAAGCTTCTTCCACGTAATGGTAAAGCGTGCTTTTGATCCAGAACATCACGCCGCAGCCGCCGCAAAGCCCGTGATACATATTAAAGAAGAGCGTATCGCCCTGATAATCAATACTGCAGAGATGATAGTTTGCCTCCGGTCCGCCGAGAACGGGATGGCCCGATCGTGTCGGGGTCACGGCAAGCGGACGGTCATTCGGAATCAGATCAATGCACCCGTCCTTGTCGATTCTGATCTCCTTCGCGTAATACGGAAAACGCCTGAACGCCTTTTGCGCCGCCGTATGTAACGCGGCGGGATCGACCTTGTCGCGCATCACGAGCTTCAACCGAATGTTGAACGTAATAAATTTACCGCATTCATACAGCAGATAGCTGTCCGGATTATGTTTCAAAGCGAAACTCCCCCTTTTTTATAACGCAGAACCGGTATGTCTTTTTTATCCTCCGTCGAAACACAGGAAACCGCTTGACAGGCGGATCTGGATTTGATATAACTATACCAACAAAGTGTATGGATTACAACAAACAGTTTTTGTTCTTTTGCTACAATCCGAACAGTTTTGAGAAAAATGTTGTGATTTTGAAAAGAAACGGGAGTGAGCAGGATGACCACACAGGAAAACCGCAGATCCAGAATAACGCGAAGGGTATTCCGAGAGAGCCTGACCGAGCTGATGCTGGAAAAGGGGATGCAGAAGATCTCCGTCAACGAGATCTGCAAGCGGGCGGATATGAACCGCTCCACCTTTTACGCCCACTATGAGGATCAGTTTGACCTGCTACGGGAGATCGAGGATGAATTTCTGATCACGCTGCGAAAAACGGTAACGGAAAGCAATTCGCAGGATTTTGCGAAGCAATTTGAAAAATACCTCGGTCATCTTTATCAAAACGGCAGTCTGTTTACGCTGCTGATGCGTGAAGCGCCTGATTTCCGTGACAGGATCATCCGTGAAGCGTTCAGTCTGTACGAAATGCGAAAAGAAAGCGGTATGATCGCTTCAGAGGACCCTCGCTTCGCGCAAAAGCTCTATTTCGTTTCCGGGGGCAGTCTTCTGCTGCTGGAAAAATGGATCGAGGAAAACAGCGAGATCACCACGTCGGAAATGGCGGATATGCTCTACAGCTTTTGGGACGGGATCAACGGAATCATGTAAAAACGCCGGGCAAAGTACGGCATTATTGACCGCTTATCCGACCGCAAACAGAGAACTGACAGATAAAATATATGGATTGATTTCCGTTCGTTATTTTTTTTGCTGTGTGAAGCGGCAAAACGGAAAGGTAACAAAATGATTGCAAGGCCAAGCGTCCCGCGGCCGCATTCACTCTTCCGCAAATAAGACCGAACGCATATTCTCGGGCATGGAAGCAAACATCATCCGCACCACGGTTTCGGCGGAGGTGATGTTGTCGGTCAGCACCCACTCCTGCGTCATGCCAACCGCGCCCATGCAATAAAACCGGATACTGTAAGAGAGCTGTGTGTCGAGCAGATCGGCGCCCAGCTTTTCTTTTGCCAATTCGGTATAGCGTTTCACAAAGTATTCCAGCATATACCGCCAAAGGGCGTTCTGCGAGGAATCCTCATAAGCGCGTTTATAAAACAGGATCTCGCGCTTCATCCTGTTCATCCCTTCGGCCGCGGAGGCGACGGAAAGCACGTCCGTATCCGCCGCGTCGCCGTAAAACATCCACGCGACAAGGTCATACTTGTCCTTGAAGTGATAATAGAACGTGGGGCGCTCGATCTCCGCCGCCCTGCAGATCTCCGTTACGCGGATCTTATCGATGGATTTATGCCGCATCAGTTCCCGCATGGTATCCGCGATCCAGTGTTTGGTGATCTCCGCCACGTTTCCGCCTCCCGAATCTTACACAATATCATTTCTGTAAGAATTACTGACATAATTATAGTTCTGTCAGTTGTAAAAGTCAAGCGGACCGGATAAAATGAAATCACAAACAAAAAAGGAGTTGTGATTATGACGAACCGTGTATGTGAAATTCTGAACATCCGATACCCCGTGATCCAGGGCCCGATGGCGTGGATCACTTCCTCAAAGCTGGTGGCGGCGGTTTCCAACGCAGGCGGGCTCGGCGTGCTCGGGACCAGCGCCGATTCCGAAGAGATCGTGCGCGGCATCCCGGAATCCGTGGAGGAAATGCGCAAGGCGATCCGCAACACCAAAGCCCTGACCGACAAGCCCTTCGGCATCAACGTGTTCCCCGCCGCGGGCGATCCCTACGGCTTCAGCAAGGCGATGGTAGAGCTTGCCAAGGAAGAGGACGTGATGATCCTCGTCGTGGCGGGCGACGTCTCTCCCGAAGAAATCAAGGCGTGGAAAGAAGACGGCTTCACCGTCATCATGCGGGAGGCGAACCCGACCGTCCGCGGCGCGCAGCTTGCCGAAAAAGCGGGCGCGGATATCATCGTGGCCACCGGCTGCGACGAGGGCGGCTGCATGCCCGGGCTTTCCACCGGTACCACCGCGATCACGGCGCTGCTCGCCGACTCCGTCAGCATCCCCGTTCTGGCCGCGGGCGGTATCGTCAACGAAAAGCTGGCAAAGGCTGCGCAGATCGTCGGCGCGGAGGGCGTTTTCGTCGGCACGCGATTCATCCTGTCGAAGGAATGCCGCGCGGCGGACGCAACCAAAAAGGACATCATGGACACCCACCCCGACGATTTTATCGTCTTTACGCAGTCGAACGGGTATTCCAAATGGAGGACCACGCCGCACAAATACGGCAAAGAAGGGCTGGAGGCAAACAAAAACGGCGATATGAACCCGCCCTCCGGCAGCTTTTACTACGGGATGCTCAGGGGCGACCCGGACGCGGGCGTGAACACCGTCAGTAATCTTTCCGGGCTGATCAAAAGCATCGATTCATGTGACACGATCGTAAAAGAGCTCGGCGCGCCGTTTGTCGGATAAGGAGGACCGTATGGATTTTCTTGAACTTGCCAAAAACAGATATTCGGAACGCTTTTTCGATCCCCGCCCGGTGGAACAGGAGAAGCTGGACAAAATACTCGAAGCCGGGCGCGTCGTGCCCACCGCCTGCAACTACCAGCCCCAGCGCTTTTACGTTCTGAAAAGCCCTGAGGCACTGGCAAAGGCAAGGATGGTCACGCCCTTCCACTACAATGCGCCGCTGATGCCGCTGGTGTGCTATGACCTTGACACCGTAT
>CACZGD010000166.1 GCA_902780565.1 Oscillospiraceae bacterium | reverse complement strand
TGTTCGCACTCTACGGAGAGCGATCAAATCCCATATAGTTAGCTTTTTAGAACGAGAATAGTATCAGTCAGCGTCTCTCCCGTTTCCTGCCTGGATCCGGCTGAAAGATCGCATCAGCTGTTTTTCTGCGCTTTGTACGCGTTCCCCCAAACCTGCATGGCGTCGAGAATAGGCCGCATGGACTCCCCCAGGTCCGTCAGGGCGTATTCCACCCGGGGCGGGACTTCGGCGTAAACAGTGCGGCTGACGATCCCATCCTCCTCGAGGGAGCGCAAGCTTTCCGTCAGCACCTTCTGGCTGATGCCGTCCAGATCCCGGCGCAATTCGTTAAACCGCCACGGACGGGCGAGAAGATCGCGCAGGATCAAGAGTTTCCACTTGTTCCCGATCAGCTGGACGGTCGTCGCCACGGGGCAGTCGGGCAGTTCGTCTTTGGTTTTCATATCCGTTTCCTCCGGTTTCATTCGGAATGCTGGATGTTATTTCGCATCCAGTATAACAAACAATTCCGGCGCTGTCAACCGGTTACAAAAAGGTGACTATGTAATAAAAAAGTGGGTACTTTCGCGGGAGAACCGGATCCTGTATACTGAGATCACAGAGAGCAAACGCGATCTGAAATCATACTCGCGGACGCGGACGAAGCTGTGCTGGACGACGGCATGCTCACAGGAAAGGTTCATGGCGTGACAAAAGCGCTCGATCTGATCGGCCCGCGCAATCTCAGAGACACGCTCACCGCTGTGGATAAGGGCTCCATCGTCTGCCAGACCGGACTGCTCGGCGGCGTGTACGCGCTGAACGGCTTCGATCCGATCAAGGACATTCCGAACGGCGTGTATCTGACGGGCTTTTTCTCGAACTATCCGGCGCAGAAGGTCATGGATGAAATCTTCGCGTTTCTGGACGAGAAAAGGCTGACTCCGAAGTACGGAAAAGTATTTGATTTCAAAGACATAAAAGATGCGGTTTCTTCACAGGATGACGGTTCTGCTGACGGCAAAATCGTGGTGAAATTCTGATGTAAAGGACGGCGATACAATATGGCCGGGAGCATCGCGCCGCCCGGTATCATTTCACCCAATGCCCGAACTTGGAGTTTGCAAAGAGCCGCGGGCTCCTTCATGTACTGCCGCTCTTATGCAATTCCGATTGGGGATCCTTGCGGGACGGATTTCCCGATTGCCGTTCTGCAATATGGCATTATTATAATGCGCGCTCCCTGATTATGCAACATTTAGTTTAGACTAATCGCATAGCGACCATATCAAATGGATCATCGCAGCAGAGAAAGCGGCTGAAACGGGATGCCGTCCGGGCGAAACCCTTTCTTTTTTCCGTTCATACGGCCCGATTCACCGGGTTCAACGGTAATATCACCAAATCAAGGAACCGGATTTTAGCAATACCGCACAAAACTCTGTGCAACTGCGATTCGATAATCGGCAGAAAAACGCTTGATAAAAACAGGGAAACGCGATATACTTATGAAGGTTAGCCAATGATTCCCGAAAACGGGATTCATTCCGACCTTCAAGCGATGTAAACGGATCGTGCGCGCCGATCTGATTGCATACAAATCTCCAACCGAATAGCGAGCGGGGGGCACGGTTTTCTTACGTCCGTGCCTCAAACGGGGAATGCGGTGCGAATCCGCAGCTGTTCCGCAGCGGTGACCTTGATATCGAAGGAAGTCCGAATGCCAGCCCCGCTTTGGTGGAGTCGTCCGACGCGGAAAACGCCGGATGAACCTTGATATGCGCCGCGGCTATCGGCGGATGTCAAACTATCATCTAAGGAGAAAAAACAACATGAAACTCAGGTTCCTCTCTCTGCTGCTGGCATTTCTCATGCTGACAGCGGCTCTTTCCGCATGCGGCGAAAAGAACGAAGCCGGCGATGCGGCCGCCGATGCGCAGGTCAATGCCGAAGCGAATAACGACGCGCAGCCCGCCGAGGAAAACTACGACGGCAAGCTCGTCCCCGACCACAGCATGGAACTGAAATACGCGAAGTTCTTCAGCGTGGATTATTACAAGGGCGGCTACAAGATCGCGAAGGTCCAGAACGCGCCCGACGACTTCAGCGTGATGCTGATCGTTCCCGAAGGCATGAGCGTTCCGGAAGACGCGCCGAAGGATGCCGTCGTCCTCAAACAGCCCGTGAAGAACATCCTCGTCTCTTCCACCCCCGTCACGTCCCTGATCAACGCCGTCGGCGCGCTCGACGCGATCAGTCTGACGACCTACGACGTGGATTCCTGGTACATCGACGACGTCAAGAAGGCCCTCACCGACAACAAGCTGACCTATATCGGGGATTACAAAACCCCCGACTACGAAAAGATCGTCGCGCAGGGAACGACCTTCGCGTTCTTCTCCACCATGCTCACCGACGATGTCAAGGCTCAGCTGACGTCGCTCGGCGTCGACGTGGTCCTCGACCAGTCCGCGCAGGAAGACCATCCGCTCGGGCGCGTGGAGTGGGCGAAGCTGTACGGCGCGATCTTCAATAAGGAAGAGGCCGCTGAAGAGGTCTTCAACACGCAGGACAAATATGTGGAAGATCTTTCGAAGGCTGAAAAGACCGGCAAGTCGGTCGCCATGTTCTATATCACCTCCAAGGGCGTGCTTTATGCCCGCAACGCCGACGACTATATGGCCAAGATGGTGGAGATCGCGGGCGGCGACTACGCGCTTTCCGACGTCGGCGTCGGGGAGACCGGCACCGCCAAGATGGAACTCGAGGCCTTCTACGACAAAGCGAAGGACGCGGATTATATCATCTATATCTGGTCGATGGGCGGCAAGCCGGAGACGATGGACGCCTTTCTCGAGAGAGCGGCGATCCTGTCCGACATGAAAGCGGTCCAGAACGGCAACGTCTGGTGCACCACGCCCGATTATTTCCAGATCCAGAATACCATCGGAAGCATGATCAACGATATTCACCTCATGCTGACGGCGGACGAGTCCACCGACCGACTCACCTATCTCTTCAAGCTCAAATGAGAAGACCCTTCTCTCAAACCGGAAATACCATGCGCCGCGGCATGGTATTTCTGTCGTTCTTCGTCCTGCTCTGGATCGCGGTGATCTGGAGCATCAAGAGCGGCAGCGTGGATATCACGGTGAAGGATATCCTCGATATCGTCCTCCGTCGGGACGATTCCAACATCGTGGCGTACAACGTGATCTGGAAGATCCGTCTGCCGCGCATCATGCTCTCGATCCTCTTGGGCGGTGCGCTTTCGCTGTCCGGATTTCTGATCCAGACCTTTTTCCGCAATCCCATCGCCGGTCCGTTCGTGCTGGGCATTTCATCCGGCGCGAAAATGTTCCTCGCCGTCGTCACCATCGCCATGGCAAAGGTGTTCGCACAGATGCCGATTTCGGTCACGGTGATCTCCTCGTTTGTCGGCTCGCTGCTGTCCCTCCTTTTGGTCCTGCTTTTCACCGGAAAGGTCAAGAACATGTCGATGCTTCTGGTCATCGGCATCATGATCGGCTATATCTGTTCCGCCGTGACCGATCTTCTCGTGAATTTTGCGAACGAATCGGAGATCGTGAATCTGACGCACTGGTCGATGGGGACCTATTCGGGAGCGACCTGGCAGAGCGTGAAGGCGTCCGCCCTCATCATCCTGCCGA
>CACZGD010000165.1 GCA_902780565.1 Oscillospiraceae bacterium | reverse complement strand
GATGGCGGCGCGGCTCGACAAAACGGAGATCCTGCGCACCGATTTCGTCAATAATTTTTCCCATGAATTCAAAACGCCCATCGTTTCGATCATGGGCTTCGCAAAGCTGCTGAAACGCGGCAATCTCACGCCCGAGGAGCAGCGGGAGTATATTGACGTGATCGAGGAGGAATCGGGGCGGCTTTCCAATATGGCAGCGGGGATCCTGCAGCTTTCCAAGATCGAGAACCAAAACGTACTCGGCCCCAGGCGCCGGTATAACCTTTCGGAGCAGCTTCGCAACAGCGTGCTGCTGCTGGAAAAGAAGTGGGCCCAAAAAGGACTGGAGCCGGAGCTTGTCTTCGACGAAGTTGAGATCGAGGCGGACGAAGATCTGTTAAAGCAGGTGTGGCTGAACCTGATCGACAACGCCGTGAAATTCTCGGAGCCGGACTGCGCTTTCCGGATCTCAATCGAAAACAAGGACAACGAGATTCAGGTCCACGTTGCGAACACCGGGCCAGATATCCCCGCGCAGAGCCTGCCGTATATCTTCGATAAATTCTATCAGGCGGATGAATCCCATTCCGGCAAGGGCAACGGCATCGGGCTTGCCGTCGTGAAACGGATCGTGCAGCTCCACGGCGGCAAGATCGGCGTGCAGAGCGGCGGCGGAAAAACTGAATTTACCATTACGATCCCGCAATAAACAATTTTTCGGAAATGGATCGACAGAGCGTCATCTGTCGGTCTTTTTTTCGTCGAAAAAGTTCCATTCACAAAATCGTTGTTGCATATAATCGTCGTCATATCGCTCATCCATTATAACTTCCATTTTTGAACGCGCATTCAGCCCACGGTGTCTGCGTGCCCAGCGGTTGATACATGACAACGTAAAAACCAAATCAGATAACATAATGACCGCGACCACAACGGCTATTATACTCGCTGCCTTCCCTTGAAACATTCCGAAAAACGTATGCAGCCTTGGAATCAGTTTGTCAAACAACAAGCCGGAACAGCCCCATACCGCAGTCATTGAAAAACAGATATAGCCGTGGTAATTCAGCATGTTTCCGGAATAATCCCATGCGTACATATGGAGCCAATGCTCCAACAGCCAACCGCAAATCAGTTCAACAAAGGTTCCGATAAAGGCATAGATTAAAAAACGAAACGCTGTATGCCGGTCTTGCAGCAACATTCCGGCTGTGTAAAAACCAACCGCGCCGAATCCGTAAATGACGCAAAATGGGCCCAGCATGGAAACAACGTGCGTTTCCCAATGCCCATACCGTATAAGACAGAATAATCCCTCTATCAGTACGCCCAAAAGGCTGCCTGTCGTGAACAGCCAAACCGTATCGGACAATCGTATCGCAGCCATCTGAAGCTCCCTTTCCTTCCGCTTTTCCATATTTTATTATACATGAAAAAACTGCGTAAAAGCATAAAACAGCGGGAGTACAAAGACCACACTGTCAAAGCGGTCTAAAATGCCGCCGTGCTCCGGCATAATCGAGGCAAAATCCTTGATCCCGTGTTCCCTCTTGATATAGGAGAAAAACAGGTCGCCGACCGTGCCGAACGCCGCGCCGAGCAGCCCGAAGCACAGCAGGGAGAGCCACGAAACGTCGTGGCCTATACAATGTATCACAATTCCATAGATCGCCATACCCAGCACGCCGCCGGCGAGCCCGCAAAAGAACCCCTCCACGGTTTTGTTCGGACTGATCCTCGGCGCAAGCTTGTGTTTGCCGAAGAGCTTGCCGCCGAACTGCGCGCCTGTATCCGCGGTCCACGCCGCAATAAACGGGATCAGAACAATCCGCTTGCCGTTTTCGCCGTCCAGTACCGGCAGTAAAAGGGAGAAGAACGAAGGAAATACGATCGAAGCAAGAAACAGATACGCTATGGTTTTTGAGCTGTGGTATTGATCTGCGGCGGCAGAATACAGGAACGCGAAGGTCAGCAAACAAAGTGAAAGCAGAAGCGTTCCCGTTTCGGCGACGTCAAAGTACCGCAGCCATGGGACCGCAGCTGCCGTAAGCAGGCAGACGATTACGGGAACCGGCTTTTGACAGACGCCGGTGGGTACCAGCAGTTCATAGCAACTCATAACGGAGAGCGCGCACGTGAGAATCGCGGTTCCCCACAGAGGCGTAAAGAACAAGATTGCAACGGTCAGTGTGATCCCCGCCAGCGCGACCAAAACTTTTATCAACATTTTCCTCTGTTTTTTCATTTTATTGCGCATAAACAATTTCCTCCACTATGCATTGTTTCCCCAACTCTATATTTCCCGGTACTTCTCCATCATCGTCTTAAAAAGCTCCTTTGTGGAGGGTGGCGTATACGTAATGGCGTTTGCGCCTGCCCGGATCGTTCTTGTAACGCTTTCCTCCGTACTTCCTCCTGAAGCGATCAGTGGAATCGTGGGGTATTCCTTTCGTATTTCCTCCACAATCTGAGGCGTATTTGGTCCGCCCGCCACGTTCAGGATGTCTGCGCCAGCCTCCAACCGGTTTTTGATGTTTGTTTTATTGTTGGTAACAGTAATAATAACGGGGATATCCACAGCTTTCGATACCGCCAGCAGATTCAGATCCGAAATTGGCGCGTTCAATATAACGCCCATCGCTCCCTGGCTTTCCACATCCTTCGCAAGGCCTACGGTACGCAAGCCCTTTGTAGTGCCGCCGCCCACGCCGCAAAACACCGGCACATATGCGCCCTTGATGATCGCGTCGCTGATCGCCTGTTGCGGCGTAAACGGATAAACGCAGAAAACCGCGTCCGCGTCGCTGTTTCGGATGATCGCCAGATCGGTTGAAAAAATAAAGGATTTTATTCTTCTTCCGTTCACAACGATGCCGGAAGCCTCGCAAATCGCGGACGGAACCCGCAGGATCCCGTGACGCAGCCGACTTTCTATTCTCGGGACATTCTTTTTCTGTTCCATTTTCACTCTCCGTTTTGTAAGTTACCGATTATACTTACTATATCCGTTATTTCTAAACCGAAACGAAACAACAGGAACTCGAAAGAACCGGTTTTCATTCGTAATGAGTATATCGTCAGTTTCTTTTGAGTTTAGCTTTCGGGGATAATATGTGTTCAGATACAACGTATTATTTCGATCTTAAATCGGAAAGGGTCGGGTGTAAAATGATAATAATGGAAGAAATGTTAAGTACAATCATACAGAAGCTGATTCGGGAGGAACCGGAGGTTCGGCTGACCTACATCGAAATTCTGGTAGATTTCGTTAATAAATATGGGGTCAAAACGATCCCGGAAGAAAAATATCAAAAAATTAAGTCAGCGCTGAATACACCGAATAACCGCTGGACGACCATGTTCAACCGGGCGATCGACGAAACGGATCCGCACGTTCTGCAAACCACGCGGCGACAAAGGGGATAAGCGCCAGCCGTTTTCCGTTTTCTTCCTGTATCACAGGCAGCAGCAGCGAGAAAAAGGACGGAACAACAATAGCGGAAAGACATACGTAGGAGATTGTTTTTGTCATGCCGCCTTTTTCCCTCATCGCATGGAACAGGAACACGGCGGAGCATGGAACAGGAACACGGCGGACAAAAACGACATGGTGGTCAGAGGCAGAAAAACGTATTGCATCCGGAAATACCAAAGCCACGGCAGAAACGCAGCAACGCAGACGGCGAACACACAGACCGGC
>CACZGD010000164.1 GCA_902780565.1 Oscillospiraceae bacterium | reverse complement strand
GGCTGTTTATCGTCGGGCTTTTCGGCGGCGCGTCATCCCCCAACCCGCCAAAGCCAACGGATCCGGTTACACCCGCTGTGGTGATCAGCTATGCGTTCAGCGACGCAACCGTGAAGATTCAGCAGGACAAAGACGCAGGCGCAGCGAAGTCCTACACGATGTTCACTGCAAAGAACGAGTCCGAGTATTGTCAGGTCTCTTTCAAAGCATCTGAAAACATCAACGGCGCAAAAGTGACGCTGACCGAATTCAAAAACGCAAACGGCGACCGGATCGACACGGTATTCTGTGAGGAATACTATGTAAATACCAAAGACAGCAACGTCTGTCCCGACGCGCTGATCCCCGTTTCTGTGGGGCAACCTTATACGTTTCAAATGACAGCGCAGAAAAATCATCCGTTCTTTATCGGCATAAAGACGTCGAAAAATACCGTTCCCGGGGATTATACCGCAAAGCTGACGCTGGACTACGGCGGAACTGAAACGCTGCAGGCCGAGGTAGCTGCGCATGTCTGGAACTTCACACTTCCCGACACCCCTGCCATGGATACCGCCATGGGCCTCGGCAGAGGCAATATTGCAAAAGCGCATCATGTGGCTGCTGACAGCGCAAAAGGAAAGGCGCTTTATGCCACCTATTATGAATTCCTGCTTGCACACAAGATCTCCGCTTTCGAAATGCCCGTCGATATTCTTTCTGATGAAGCAGACGCCTACATGAGCGACCCCCGCTGCACCTCTTTCGGGGTGCCGTATTCAGAGGATGACGATGAGCTTCGCAGTTATGCGGCGAAGGTGGAATCGAATCCTGTCTGGTCTGAAAAGTCATTCTTATACCCGGTCGATGAACCGGCATCCAAAGAGGCTTATGAAGAGTATGACAGGGTCTGCACAAGGCTGGCTTCCGTCTATCCCGGATATAACATGGTAACACCGTTTTATGTTAATACCGGAGAGATTGACGGCGAAATCAAACACGCTATTGATCTTCAGGATGGCAAGAGCAACATCATGTGTCCGGAGACGCCGTTGTTCGATGAAGCCGGATTCGCCGCACGCGCCTATGAGCGCCAGGCGAACGGCGACAAGCTCTGGTGGTATGTCTGTGCCGGTCCCGGTCCGAATTCCGGCTATTGCAACCTGTTCACCCAGCAGGAGGGCATCCGCCACCGCCTGTTGTTCTGGCAGCAAAAGCAGATGAATGTGACCGGTTTCCTCTATTGGAGCACGACCTATTGGAATGAAGTGGGCGGAGACCCGTGGTCCAGTGCCCGGACAACACCGTGGACAAATGCGGACACATTCGGAGACGGGTCGCTGTTATACGACGGATATCATCTTGGACTTGACACTCCCGTTTCCAGCCTCCGGCTCGAAGCGGTCACAAACGGCATCGAGGATTACGAGTATCTGACCCTTGCTGAACAGCTTCTCGGCAAGGATTATGTCGATCAGACAATCGCGCGCCTTTCAACTGATTTGAAGCATTATACGCTTTCCGACGCATTGTTCGCTCAGGTAAGAACCGAACTCGGAAATGCGATCGAGGCAGCAACTGATTGATTTTGTTTTTTGATACTCAAAAGCAATAAATATATGCCTATGTTAAGTAGGCGATGGTTCAAATCCTCCCTCCCCAACACTTTTTGCGTTTCTTTGCAGAGCTAAGAAACGCAAAAAGTACACCAGCATATGATATACGTTCCTTCATACGCCGAAGGAGGATATCATCCCCGAAGGGGATATCATATGCGAAGCATACATCACCCGTTCCGGCAGGAACGGATATCATTGCAAACGCGCCCCCTTCATCCTTTCCGGGACAAAGGGGGCGCGTTGCTGTACCGATCCGAAGCGACGCAGGATCTTTATTTCAGATATTCCTCAGCGTATTCCGCGATAAGAGCATATACACGTTTGGACTGGTCCGGGTCGCCGGAAAGATCGTGACCGGAATTCGGAAAAACAAGAAATTCATGTTTTACGCCGTATTGAGTAAGCAGCGCGTCGAGCTTCTCTGACTGAGAAAAACTGACGGTTGTATCCTTTTTGCCGTGCGCCAGAACGGTGGGCACGCAGGAAGGACCCGCGTATGTGACCGGCGAGACCTTCGCGAGATACGGCGTCGCTTCAGCGATGTTGTCTTCGTTAAAGCTGAAACCGCACGCCATGGAAAAGAGATTGTACGCGGTCTCGGGTTCAAAGTCGCCGTCGATATACGATTGAACGTCGGTAAGGTCGGTGGGCGCGCTCATACCGAAAACTGCGACCGGCTTTACGGGGGCCTCCGCGGCTCTTGAATAGGCGTAGAGAAGCGCGAGATTTCCGCCGGCGGAGTGCCCGTAGAGCATCACCTTGCTGATCGATATCCCCAGCTCGTTTCCTTTCTCTTTGATAGCCCCGAGCGCCATTGTGATCTCATCCAGGATGTGGTTGATGTCCGTTTTGTCGGAGACGTAGGTGTAATTGATCGCTGCGGCGCAGTAGCCGTTCGCCGATTGGCTGACGAGCGAGTCTCTTGAGCTGTTCTTATCTCCGGAAACCCAGGCTCCGCCGTGGATCATGAGCAGAAGATTCGTCTCGCCCTTCGCGCCCTTGGGCACGACCAGATCGTAGGTCTGTCGGGCCTCGCTGCCGTAGGGAACGTCATAAAAGGTGCTGACCTTCCCGTAGTTCCCGATGCCGAAAAGCGATGCGAAAAAGGCGACGATCGCCATAATGATAGCGTATATTTTGTTCAGCATTATCCTTTCCTCCCAAAAACAATAATCGATTATACGTCCCACGGGGCATGGAACAAACTTGTATATTTTTCAAAAGAAACCGATCAACTGTAAAAAATTACAAGCTTCCTGCCGCTGCTGTAATTGTAACACAGTTTTGCCGCGATTGCAAGCTTCTTTATCGCTGTTGCGGCGGGGCCGGCACAGCAGCCTGCTATGCGTAGTTAACGCCGCGTATGATATACAGCCGCTTCGCGTCTGCATGATATGATATCCGTTCCTTCATACGCCGAAGGCGTATATTATCCCCGAAGGGGATATCATACCGAAGGTATATCACCCGTTCCGGCAGGAACGGATATCATTGCAAAAGCGCCCTTTCGGGCGCTTTTGCTTGGTGGAGGCGGCGGGATTCGAACCCGCGTCCGAAAGACCTTCCTCACAACTTTCTACGAGCGTAGTTCCTTATTTGATCTCACTCTGTCCGGCGGGAAGGAACACTCTCCGGTCAAAGCCAGCTCCGTTGCCGTGGCGGGTTACGGAACCCTGTGCCCGCTCACGTTCACTGCTTCATGACGCCACGCACCGGGCCGCAGTCCTCCCGGGAGTGACGGCTGCTGCAATTAAGCAGCGGCTAAAACTGTCTTGTTAGTGTCAGTTATTATTTAAAAGTGGAGCTTTTATAGAGGCGCCCCGCCTCTGCTCGCTTATCATGCCTCGGATCCCCCGTCGAAATCCTTTCGCCCCCATGGGGCAAAACGCTTTGGCGTTTTGCAGTGATATATTTTGCTGCGCAAAATGTGATATTCGCTGGCGCGAGTGATATTTTTTGCTTCGCAAAAAGTGATATGCGAACTTCGTTCGCGTGTCGGAAAACGCTTCGCGTTTTTGGATTATTATAATGGGTAAGGGCGGAACTCTTCCGAATCATTCCGTCTTTGACGGAATATTTCACCCTTGCGAAGCAAGGATTACATCCGCGC
>CACZGD010000163.1 GCA_902780565.1 Oscillospiraceae bacterium | reverse complement strand
GGCTTTGGATATTTCTCCGTTAGCGCTGAATGTCCCGGATATTGACAGTTATCTCGGACTGATGCATACGCTGTTTGCCTTGGAAGATTTGTACGGGCTAACAATAGAAAATAGGGAAGGCGGTTGTTTTCTGCGTTTTGATCCGGCAGCGGGCAAAGACGCTGAAACGATTTCCAAAATGGTGAAAGCGTGGGGTGCAATAGCTGAAAGATACCGCGCAGATGAGATTGACAAAGAAGAATACGATCAATGGCGTTACCGCTATCCTGAATTCGATCAGACGCAGGGATTTGTTAAACTCCCGTCAAAGCAGCTAAGCGACGCGCTGCTGGATAACGAATAAAGAAAGACAAAAAGAGAAAGCCCATAGCTGCGTTTCTTTCACAGCTATGGGCTTAAACTTTACAGAAGATATGTTTTGACGACAGTGAGGAATACCGTTTATATTATTCCTTTACCCGACAACCGCCGGGACGAAAGAATAATGCCGAATTCTGCAACTGTTATCAAATTGTTATCAAAAGACTTCTTTGAGAACTGAAAACCGTTGATGTATCTACGTTTTCAGCTTTTCGGTTCTTATTCCCACTCGATGGTGCCGGTGGGCTTGGGAGTGAGGTCGTAAAGCACGCGGTTCACGCCCTTGACCTCGGACGTGATGCGGGAAACGATCTTATGGAGCAGGGGATAGGGGATCTCCTCAACCGTGGCGGTCATGGCGTCGCGGGTGTTGACGGCGCGGATGACGACGGGCCAGTCATAGGAGCGCAGGCCTTCCTTCACGCCGGTGGATTTGAAATCGGGCACGATGGTGAAGTACTGCCAGACCTTGCCCTCCAGCCCTGCGGCGGCGAACTCCTCGCGGAGAATAGCGTCGGACTCGCGCACGGCTTCGAGCCGGTCTCTGGTGATGGCGCCGACGCACCGCACGCCGAGGCCGGGGCCGGGGAAGGGCTGGCGGTAGACCATGTTGTCGGGCAGGCCGAGGGCCTTGCCGACCACGCGGACCTCGTCCTTAAAGAGGAGCTTGATGGGCTCCACAAGGGCGAACTGCAGGTCCTCGGGCAGACCGCCGACGTTGTGATGCGCCTTGACGGGGCCGGATTCGAGAATGTCGGGATAAATGGTGCCCTGCGCCAGGAACTCAATGCCGTCCAGCTTTCTGGCTTCCTCCTCGAATACGCGGATGAACTCCGCGCCGATGATTTTGCGCTTCTTTTCGGGCTCTTCCACGCCCGCGAGCTTATCGAGGAAGCGGTCCACCGCGTCCACGTAAACGAGGTTCGCGTTCATCTGGTTGCGGAACACCTCGACGACCTGCTCGGGCTCGCCCTTTCGCAGGAGGCCGTGGTTGACGTGCACGCACACGAGCTGCTGCCCGACGGCCTTGATGAGCAGGGCAGCCACGACGCTGGAATCCACGCCGCCCGACAGGGCAAGCAGGACCTTTTTATCGCCGATCTGCGCCTTGAGGGCGGCAAGCTGTTCTTCGATAAACGCGTTGGCAAGCTCGGGGGTGGTGATGCGCTGCATGGTTTCGGGACGTACGTTTTGATCCATAATGACACTCCTTATCCGAATTTTGAGACTATTCTATCATATTCCTGTTTTGCCGTCAACTTTTCCTTGCGTTTTTTTCGGCGGTTTGCTATACTTTTTTTGAAAGGAAGTGTTAGAATGACACGAAGATTTCACGCGGTTTTCGCTTGTCTGCTGGCGCTGACGCTGGTGCTCGGCGGCGTGTGCCTGCCGTCGCCCGTGCTGGCGGCGGACGGGGAAAACGAGCTGCTGCTGGACGGCAAGCCGAACCGCAATGTTTCCACCAATACCTACGTCAAGTGGTCGTACCCGGTGCATTCCTATCTGACCGAAACGGCGGACGTCGGTTACGTCCGCGTGTGCCCTCTGCTGACGGATACGCGGAACATGTATTGGGAGGACCAGTTCGACGGTCTTCTTGCCGAATGGTATTCCCCGGCGGGCAAGCTGCTGCGCAGCAAAACGCTGGATTTCCCGCTGCCGCTGTTTGGCGGCTTCCTGTTCGGCAGAGACGCGAACTACGCGATCTACGGGCAGGAGAACCCCGAAAACGACGACAGCGCCCTTGTGCTGCTCGCGGTGCGCTACGATCAGGATATGAACGAGCTGAGCCGGACCCCGCTTTACGGCATGAATACCAATATCCCCTTCGAGGCGGGCTCCTGCCGGATGCTTGAGGCCGACGGACGGCTCTATATCTATACCTGTCACGAGATGTATTCCGGCCATCAGTCGAACATGACGCTGGTGTTTGACGCGGATACGCTCAGGCTGCTCGATTCGTTTTATGAGACCGCGAACAACGGTTACGGCGGGTACGTCAGCCACTCCTTCAACCAGTTTATCGCCACGGACGGGACGCATATCTATCGCGCCGATCACGGCGACGCGCATCCCCGCGGGCTGTATCTCTCCAGTTACCGTGTCGGCGGGACGCTGGGATATAACGATTATACGGTGCCCATGACCTTTACGGGCGCAGCCGGGGTCAATTCCACGGGCGCCACCCTCGGCGGCATGGCGATCGTCGGGCAGAACGTGCTGCTTGCGGGCACGATCGACAGCCAGACGGCGGACTATGACCATTATTATGACGACAGCTCCGCGGAGCAGTTGAATATTTACGTTGCCGTTGCCGCAAAAAGCCTCGACGATGCGCGGAACAAGGTCGTGCGGGTGACGGATTACGCCGCCGACGCCGGGATCAGGGTCGGCACGCCCCAGCTTGTGACGCTGCCGGACGGCGCGCTGATCCTGTGGGAGGAAACGAAGAACGACGTCACCGTCGTGCGCGCGGCGCTGCTCGATGAGAACGGCGGCGTGACGGGGAACGTCCATACGCTGGAGGCGCGGCTTTCGGATTGTCAGCCGGTCCTTTGCGACGACGGGACTGTGATCTGGTACGTGTCAGACGAAGAGCGCGTCCTGAATTCGTCCGGGAAGCTCGAATCCCGCTCCGACGGCACGAATCTGCGTCTGTATCGTCTTGACCCCGCAAGCCTCGGCGCGTTTGAGCCGTTGACGCATCACTGGCAGATGACCGGGATCGCCGCGCCGGCGACCTGTGAGCAGACAGGCAGCGCGAATTTCGTGTGCGCGGTCTGCGGCAAGGAAAAGACCGACGTGCTGCCCGCAATGGGGCACGACTGGAGCGACTGGACCTATCAGGATCCGGACCGCCACGTGCGGACCTGCAGCCGGGACACCGCTCATTTTGAGGCGGCGCCGCATGATTGGGAGAAAACGCAGGTGCTGTATCCCACCGTCACGGAGGAGGGGTATATCCGCTATCAGTGCGCTGCCTGCGGCGCGCGCAAAACCGAGACCCTGCCCGTTTCCGAAATCAGCTTTTTGCCCGGGGACGTGGATCAGGACGGCAAGGTGACGGCATCCGACGCCAGATTGACGCTGCGCGCCGCGGTGGGACTTGAAAACTACGCCGCCGACAGCCGGGAATTCCTTTCCGCCGACGTGGACTGCGACGGTACGATCACGGCGGGCGACGCCAGAACGATCCTGCGCGCGGCCGTGGGGATCGAAACGCTTTGACGTCGCTTTGAAACCGCAAGCGCCCCCATTCCGATTGCACGGAATGGGGGCGTGTGTTTTTGTGTGAGTCTTATTCGCTGGCCTTCTGCGCCTTCTCCGGTTTCACCGGACGGGGCGCTTTTTTCAGCTTCACGGCAAGGACGATCAGATCGACAACGATGACC
>CACZGD010000162.1 GCA_902780565.1 Oscillospiraceae bacterium | reverse complement strand
TCGTCCTTTTCCACGCGCTCGCCGACCGAGACGATGGGACGCTGGTTGATGCAGGTGCCCTGGTTCGAGCGCATGAACTTCAGCAACTCATAGGTCTCGGTGCCGCCGTTGTCGCAGGCGACCTCCACACGGTCGGCGGAAACGTAGGTGACGGTGCCGGGATTCTTGCACAGCACGCACACACCGGAGTCGCAGGCGGATTTATATTCCATGCCGGTGCCGACGAAGGGCGCCTCGGTTTTGAGGAGCGGCACCGCCTGACGCTGCATGTTCGCGCCCATCAGCGCGCGGTTCGCGTCGTCGTTCTCCAGGAACGGGATCATGGCGGTGGCGACGGAGACCACCATTCTGGGGGACACGTCCATATAGTCCGCGAACTTCGGCTGGACCTCCAGGAACTCGTCCTTATAGCGGCAGATGATGCGGTTGTTCTTGAAATAGCCGTTTTCGTCCAGCGGCTCGTTGGCCTGCGCGACGCGGTATTCGTCCTCCACGTCGGCGGTCATGTATTCCACTTCGTCGGTCACGCGCCCGGTCTCCTTGTCGACCTTGCGGAAGGGCGCCTCGATGAAGCCGTATTTATTGATGCGGGCGAAGGTGGCGAGATAGGAGATCAGACCGATGTTGGGACCTTCGGGGGATTCGATGGGGCACATGCGCCCGTAGTGCGTGTAATGCACGTCGCGGACCTCGAAGCCTGCGCGGTCACGGGACAGACCGCCGGGGCCGAGGGCGGACAGACGGCGCTTGTTGGTCAGCTCCGCCAGCGGGTTCGTCTGGTCCATGAACTGCGACAGGGGCGAGGAGCCGAAGAACTCGCGGATCACGGCGATGACGGGCCGGATGTTGATGAGCTGCTGGGGTGTGATCTTGTCCGTTTCCTGCGTGTGGATGCTCATGCGCTCGCGCACCACGCGCTCCATTCTGGTAAAGCCGATGCGGAACTGGTTCTGCAGCAGCTCGCCCACGGAACGCACGCGGCGGTTGCCGAGGTGGTCGATATCGTCGAACTTGCCCACGCCGTGCGCCACGCAGTTGAGGTAGTTGATGGTGGCGAAGATATCGTCCTTCGTGATGTGCTTCGGGATCAAGTCCCCGAGGCGGCTGCCGATCAGCTCGGTCAGCGCGTCCTTATCGCCGTTCGCGGCGTCGATGATCTCCATCAGGGCCTTGAAGCAGACCTTTTCGTTCACACCGAGGGCTTCGAGCTCCTCCACGGTGAACTGCGGCAGATAGGGCGCGGCCTCGACCATGCCGTTCGAGACGACCTTGACGCGGATGCCCTCCGCGTTGACGTAGGCGACGGACACGCCGGCCTGCTCGATCTCCTGCGCGAGGGCCTTGTCGACCTTCACGCCCTTTTCGGCGAGGATCTCGCCGGTGGCCTCGGACACGACGTCCTCGTCCAGCACCTGATTCCGCAGGCGGTCGGAGATGCCGAGCTTCTTGTTGTATTTATATCGGCCGACGCGGGACAGATCATAGCGTCTGTCGTCGAAGAAAAGGCCGTAGAGATGCGTTTTTGCGGTATCGAGCGTGGGGGGCTCGCCGGGACGCAGCTTTTTATAGACCTCGATCAGCGCTTCCTCGGTGTTGTGGGAGGAATCCTTTTCGAGCGTCGCAAGCATTCTTTCGTCGTCGCCGAAGAAATCGGTGATCTCGGCGTTCGAGGAAAGGCCCAGCGCACGGATCAGCGTCGTGACGGGGAGTTTTCTGTTCTTGTCGATGCGTACGTAAAAGACGTTGGCGGGATCGGTCTCGTATTCGAGCCAAGCGCCGCGGTTCGGGATGACCGTGGTGGCATAGAGCTTTTTGCCGATCTTGTCGCGGCTCATTTCATAATACACGCCGGGGGAACGCACGAGCTGGGAGATAATGACGCGCTCGGCGCCGTTGATGATGAACGTGCCGGAATCCGTCATCAGGGGGAAATCGCCCATATAGATCTCGTTGGTCTTGATTTCGCCCGTCTCCTTGTTGAGCAGCCGCGCCGTCACGCGCAGCGTGGCGGAATAGGTGGTATCCCGCTCCTTGCACTCCTTGACGGTATACTTCGGGGTAGGATCGATCCTGTAGTCGGTGAAATCCAGCACCAGGTTCCCGGTGTAGTCGGTGATCTCGTCCACGTCCCGAAGCACTTCCTTCAGGCCCACGTCCATAAACCACCGGTACGAGTTTTTCTGGACCTCGATGAGGTTGGGCATCTGCATGACCTCATTGATCTTGGAAAAGCTCAGTCTGGTTTTTCTGCCGACTTTTACGGGTTTCGTTTTTACCATAAAAACATTTCACTCCGATCTTTTTTATCCGCTGACCGTGCTCCCGCCGCAAACGGGACCGCGGTAATATCCATAAAGTTATACGAAACTTCCTCTTGACAATGCCGTTTTTTTTGCTATAATCATATATAAGAATTGTCTTTAAGGATATTCGTATCCATTATAATGCAGTATAGTATTCTATCAAAGAAAGTCCGGCTTGTCAAGTCTTTTTCTTTGATTTTTTCTTTTTTAAATAAAAAATTTGCTTTGTGAATTTGCGTCTTGCAAATCACGGCGAATCTGTTATACTGTAATTAACTGACAGAGAGAACCGGAGGAAAGCTCATGGCGAACGCGCGCACCCGTTTTGAAATGCTGGTCGGAGCCGGGGCCCTGCAAAAACTGAAGACCTCGCGCGTGGCGGTGTTCGGGCTCGGGGGCGTGGGCGGCAGCCTTGCGGAGGCGCTGGCGCGCGCCGGCGTGGGGACGCTGGACCTGATCGATAACGACGTGTTCAGCGAAACGAACCTGAACCGGCAGCTCTTCGCCACGACCGAGACCGTGGGGCAGGATAAGGTCGGCGCCGCAAGGGCGCGCCTGCTGCTGGTCGCGCCGGACTGCGAAGTCCGGGAGCACCGGCTTTTTTACCTCCCCGAAACGGCGGACGCGCTGGACCTGACGCAATACGACTATATCGCGGACGCGATCGACACGGTTGCGGCGAAGCTGGAGCTTATCACGCGCGCGAAGGCGCTGGGCGTGCCGATCCTGTCCTGCATGGGCACGGGCAACCGGCTGGACCCCGCCCTGCTGCGGGTCAAGGACCTGTCCCGGACCAGCGGCGACCCGCTGGCGCGGATCATGCGGCGGGAGCTGCGGAAACGCGGCGTCGAACACCTCACGGTCGTCTGCTCGGACGAACCCCCCTTGAAGCCCATCCCGCCCGCGGACGGCGACCCCGAAACAAAAGGCAATACCGGCCGCGTCGCGCCCGGCTCCTCCCCCTTCGTCCCCCCGGCGGCGGGCCTGCTGGCGGCAAGCGTGATCGTGCGGGAATTGATCGGGGGATGAGCAGAGGTCAGGGACACGGGAACTTATGCAAAATACAGAATACGAAATACAAAATATAGGAGGCAAACGCATGGACAACAGACCCACCGGAAGAAAACGTATCGACGGCGGTCAGGGCAAGACCGTCGGCACGCACGGCGCGGGGCTCGGCACCGGGCCCGTCGGCAAGCAGGACGCCTACCACGGCAGGACCGAGGGCGGCCAGGGCGGCGGCAACGACCGCGCGGGCGGCGGCCGCGGCATTCTGAGCGCGCTGCCGGGCGGCGGCAAGGGCAAGCTGATCCTGATCCTGATCGTGATCGTGATCGCCGTCATCGTGCTGCCGAAGCTCTTCAAGGGCGGCAGCGGCGGCGAAAGCGGCGGGACGCCCGTCGTCAGCTCCTCCGGCTTCACGGGCGCGAACGGCGCCTATACCGGCTGGCAGGAGGAGCCGAACACCGCTGCCGTGATCACCGAAACGGCGGC
>CACZGD010000161.1 GCA_902780565.1 Oscillospiraceae bacterium | reverse complement strand
TGAAAAAAGCGTTCCGCCGTCGGCAAACGCCCCGAGGTTCACACGGTTAACACGGTTCACACACGAAAAGATATCCTTCGTAAACAGGGATCCGTTTTTTTTGGATCCCTGTTTTTATGTGTGAACTGTGTGAACAATGTTATTTTATATATGCAAAAAAGCAGAGCGGCGCAACGCGTCACGAACCGTCAGGACTGCGAGAGGTCGTTTTCAAAGCTGACCTTTTCAACAAGATCCTCCAAAGAAACCTCCAAAACCTTTGCAATTGCATATAATTCAATGTCCGTAACCGTTCTGCTTCTGTCTTCAATTCTTGAAATGGACCCGCGGCAGACGTATACGCCCAAAAGCTCCAACTGATTGGATATCTTTTGTTGACTGATTTTCTTTTTTTTGCGGATCTTTTTCAGATTGTCGCCGATCAGATTCATTTGTTCACCGAGCACGATCCTTGCCATTTTCTTTTCCTCCTGATAAATATTGTCTTGACATAAGACAAAAACTATGGTATCATCATTCTGAAAATAAATTGTCCTATCACAGGACAACTATGCAAATAATTGATTGCGCAGTCAATAGATATTCAAACGGAAAGGAGGAACCTGTTCATGTGGACTTGGATTGGCGCATGGGTCTTTGTTAACTTTGCTGCCCGTTGGATCATCGGCGGCTGATTTGTAAAGGACCAATAAAAAAGACCACCGTGGCGGCTCAAATAACCGCCATGGTGGTTTTTCAATACCAGTCGGGAAATCAGCCGGGGCGCGCCTGAAAAAAGCGTTCCGCCGTCGGCAAACGCCCCGAGGTTCACACGGTTAACACGGTTCACACACGAAAAGATATCCTTCGTAAACAGGGATCCGTTTTTCGGGATCCCTGTTTTTATGTGTTAACTGTGTTAACTGTGTTAACTATGTTAACTGTATCATTTCTGCGTCCCGTTTTTTTCGCACGAAAAGAGAAAAAAGAATGAAAACGGTCTTGACAAAACCGGTCTATCATGATAGACTAATATTGGTTTATTGCAATAGACCTATAATCATCGGGACCCGTCCGCGCTGCGCGACGCGTCCCGTTCGGAAAGGAGAGATCGTTCATGGACCTTGAACTTGGCGACGCGCAGTCCGCTTTCGCGAGGATCATTTGGGAACATGAGCCCGTCAGCTCCGGCAAGCTGGTGGAGCTTGCCGGAGAACGATTGCACTGGAAAAAATCCACGACCTACACGGTACTGCGCAAGCTCTGCGACAAGGGGCTGTTCCAAAACGAAGGCGGGGTGGTGACCGCAAGGATCTCCGCGGACGATTTTTTCACGGGCAAAACCTGGCAGATCGTTGACACGGCATTCCACAATTCCCTGCCGGCGTTCGTGGCGGCGTACGTCTCAAAACGGGATCTGACCCCAAAGGAGGCGGAGGAGATCCGGGCGCTGATCGACCGCTTCCGGAAGGAGGGATCACCGTGACGCAGGCGTTTTGGGTCATCGCAAGGCAAAGCTTTTTGGGCGGCGTCTGGATCCTGCCGGTGTGCGGTCTGCGAGCGCTCCTCCGCAAAAAACCAAAATGGATCGCCTGCTGCCTGTGGGGAACCATCGGGCTGCGGCTGCTCCTGCCGCCGTCGTCGCGGCTTCCCTGGACGAACGGGCTGTTCGCCTCCGCCTCGCTCCCGTCGCTTCTGCGGGACGGCTCGGGACCCTTCGCCGCCGGAACGGCAAAACCGGGAACATCCTCCGCCGCCCTGTATGACCTCGTCGCAGGACGCACCCTGCAGGGGGACGCCGAAAAAGCGATGGCAGTCCTCTCCGTGGTCTGGCTCGCCGGGCTGCTCCTTCTGCTCGCCGCGCTTGCGGCAAGCGCGATCCGGCTGCGAAAAATGATCAAATCCGGCAGGACCCTCGAAGCGGACGTCAAAATCGGAGACGGCTTCGACGCGCCCTTCGTCTGCGGGGCGCTGCGCCCTGTCGTCTGTCTGCCCGCTTTCCTGCTGTCCCGGGCGGAGCTGCCCTATATTCTCGCACATGAGCGGGCGCACCTTGAACGGCGGGATCCCTTATGGAAGACCCTCGCCCTGCTCCTGCTTTGCGTACACTGGATGAATCCCTTTTGTTGGCTTGCGTTCCGCCTGTTTTGCCGGGATCTGGAATACGCCTGCGACGAACGGGCTCTGCGCGGGAAGGAGAAGGCTTACGTCGCGAATTACGCCGAGGCGCTGCTGACCTACACCGTCGGCAGGACCGGGAACGCCCTGCGCCGCACGCTGTTCTTGAACAAGCACGAAGCCGTGGCAAGGGTCAAAAACCTGCTGCTGAAAAAATCACGGAACCGTGCCACCGGGCTCCTGACCACCGGTCTGTGCTGCGCTCTCCTCGTCGGCGGCATGCTCCTTTTGCCGTCGGACGCACCAAAGCCCACTTCCGTTCTTCCCGCCACCGAGATGCAGGCGCTGCGGGAGCGCTTCCCGGATGCCTTCGGGCTGGACGCACGAAACGGACTCACGGTCTACGTCTGCCAATTCGCGCCCCGTACCTATAGCTGCGCCCTGCGAAGTGGGACCGGACAGACGCCGCCGCCGGACCTGCTGTTTGCCCGCCTTGTGCCAATCGAAGATCTGCAAAAAATCCTCACGCAGTATCCCGTCTCGCCGGAAATGCTGACCGTGATCCCCTTCACCCACCCCGCCTCCAGCTATCTGAACGGACTCGGGATCAACACGGACCTGATCCGCGCCATGCTTTTAGCGGATGAAAAACCTCTCACTTATACGCATTAGGGAGGAATCAAACCGTGAAAAAATGTATGGAGCAACAAATATAGATTTCTGGTACAAAACTGTGTAAACCACGGGGATAAGCTACAGATATAACATGTAACTGAGATTGAAGACACCCGCTGCAACCGATCGGTCGCAGCGGGTGATTGATTGGTTTGATGATCTGCGGCGCCCGCCGCGCCGTGCGCGGCTAAGAATCCCGGGTCACGGCAGATTCCCCGTCCGTTGGAATTCCTCAAACGCCTTTTCGAGCCGGGAGAACCGCACGAAGGCGATGACGCCGACGACGAGGAACACGATCCCGACCGGGATGCCGCTGAAAATACAATGGACGACGGACGCGACCGCCGTGTAGATCAGCGGGATCAGCAGATAGGTCTTGCTCTTCTTTTTGCCGAGGAGGAGGAACAGCCCGAAAATGAGATAGACGAGAAAGTCCACGAAGCCCACGAAATCGGCAAAGATCCCGAGCAGGATCGCCGCGACCGCCGTGACGACGGCGACGACCCCCGCCGCGAAATAGAGCTTCAGGGGGGTCTGATCCTTCACGAGCGGCAGGAACGCGTCGAAGGGCATACCCTGCGTGACCGCGCCGGAGGGACCCGGCCTCCCGGGGTAAACGGGCGCTGCGCCCTGCCCCGTCGGCGTGCCGCCGGGGTACCGCGTCCCCTGCCCGGGCGCGTCCGCAGCGGTCAGGACCGTGCCGCAGCGCGGACAGACGGTATCGGTCTCAGCCAAGGGCTGCCCGCAATATAAACAAGCTTTCATTCTGCAATAACCCCGGCGCGGCAGTCCCGCGCCGGGTCCTTTCTTCTTCCGATGTTACCCGGCAAAGGTGACGTCCTCCAGCCGCGTCAGCCGCGGGAAGACCACGTTGTCGCTGCGTCGGGTCTCTTTGGTCATGGTCATGGTCTTCAGGTACTCGCCCATATCGCCGGACACGGAGCCGCCGGACACGGGGGTCACGTGCCCCTCGCCGTCGTGATAATAGCCGAGCCGCAGCTCGCCGAACACGTCGCCGGAAATGGGATCGACCTGGAAGTCCGAGAACTCCACCGCCTCGAGGTAGCGCCCCGTGCGGATCTCCTGCTCGGTCTTCGTGCCGCCCTCAAACACCACGTTCGTGGGCTGGAAGGTGTTTTCGAGCCCCATCAGGCAACTGAACATCCGCCCGCCGGTAAAGAAGCGCGGCACGCCCGCCTCCATCAGCGTTTCGTCGCGCACCGGCGCGCCCTCCCGGTCGAAGGAGAAGTTCATGGAGGAGCCGGGCAGGGTCTTCACGGCGCGCACCGTGAGCCGGTCGCCGGACAGCGCGTCGCTGATCGGCTCGCCGAGCTTCCAATCCGAAAACCGGCGGAACAGCATGGCGGGATCGAGCCGCGTGAGGAAATACTGATAGATCTCGCACGCGTCGTCGGAGGAGAACATCACCGGGATCTTGCCGAGCGCGGGCGTGGGCGTCGCGGCAAGGCGGTCGCGTCCCTGCCGCATGGCGGCGGTCAGCTCCTCCGAGAGCACGGCCTCGTCGCACTCGCCGGAGGTGAAATTGCGGTAAAGCTCGATCTCGTGCCCGTCGCGTCTGGCGTTGACGATGACCTCCGCCATGGAGGACGGATAGCGCTCCGCCACGTCGATCCCGTTGGAATTCAGGAAGCGGCGGCGGATCGCCTTCACAAAGATCTCATAGCTGTTGATATCCTCCGTTTCGGTCTCAGGCAGGCTCGTCAGGGCGTGCATGAACGCGCCCGCGATCGCCGCAAGGTCGATCTTTTCGCCGTCCGCCTTTTGACCAGGGAGGCGCGATAGGACAGGTCCTTCACCAGCGCCGCCATTTCGGCTTCGTCCGCGGTCAGCGGCACCTCCGCCGTCGCCGCGCCGAGGGTCTGTCCCCCGTCCGTGGTCTCATAAACCGTAAGCTTCACGTGCCGCACGTTCACCGCGCGGTTCTGGTCGAGCTTATGCCGGATGAAATAGAACTCCCAGCTCTCGGTCTCGGTATCGGTGATCTCCCACGCGTGGACGCCGGAGTCCCGTAAAACGGCAGTCAGTTTTTCGATCATCATCCCAGCCTCGCTTTCATTTTCATATAGGGGCCGCCGTCCGCGACCTTGACCCATTCCTTGTGGCCCTTGCCGCAGCCGCCGTTGCCGAAGATCATGCGGTCGTTCGAGAGCATGGACACGCTGCCCAGCAGATCCGGCACGTAGCCGGTCATGATGATGGGCGCCACCACCTTGCCGGTGAGCTTGCCGTCTTTGATCTCACGGCCGAGCTTGATGATGCACTGAATGCCCCAGTGCTTCGGGTCCTCCATGCCGCTCTCCATGCCCTCCAGCAGGTAGCCGTAGGAGACGGAGGCGATCATCTCGTCCAGCGTATAGTCGCCGGAATCGAACACCGTGTTCGTCATGCGGGTATAGACCTTGTGCTCAAAATTCTCGCGCTTGCCGTTGCCGGTGGGAACCGTGCCCAGACGCAGGGCGGAGAGCGCGTCGCACACGCCGGTCTTCAGAATGCCGCGGTCGATCTCGATCACGTCGCCCGCAAGCGTGCCCTCGTCGTCAAACGCGTAGGTGGTCACGTCCTCGGCGCACAGCGCGCCCTCGTGCATCGTCACGAAATCGGAGCCGACGCGCTTGTCGATATACTCCTTACCGAGCGCGCGGTCCTTGACGAACATATCCATCTCCACGCCGTGACCGAACGCCTCGTGCGCGATCAGGCCGGACACCTCGGGGGACGTGATGACCTCATACTCCCCGGGCTCGATGCGCCCGGCCCCCAGCAGGTCGGCAGCCGTGCCGACTGCCGCGTCCAGATGGGACGAAAGCTCGTCGAAGATTTCCGGGCCGCACAGGCCCGAAACGCCCTCGTAGCCGTTCACGGTCTTTTCGCCGTCCGACATAAAGGGGACGATCACGCCCTCGGAATAGACGTAGCTCTGCGCAAGATCGCGGCGCTCCGTCATAAAGAGCTTGGAAATATGCGTGGACTGGGCGTTGACCATGCACTCGATCACGCGCTCGTCCTTCGCCAGCGCCGCCTCCTGCAGGGCGACCAGCTTTTCGACCAGCGCCTTCATCCAGCAGGGCGAACTGGGCGTTCAGGGCGGCAAGGACCTCCTGCGCCTTCTCCTCCGCCTTTTCGGGATCGAAACGGTTGAAGGCGTATTCGCTGTAAAGCCCGTTCTTCGCCGCGCGGACCACCACGCCGCGCTCCGTGGTCATGGTGGAATCGGACACGCTGCGCGCGTGCCGGGAAATGCGGACCGCCAGCCCCTTGGAGTCCGTGGCAAGGATGCTGACATAGTCAAACTGCGTCCGAAGGACGCCGAGCAGGGCGCCGAGCCCCGCCTTGATCCCCGTCAGATACGGGGAAAAGGGTGCTTTCAATGGAAGGACCTCCTTTATCATGATGTTGGTTGTTGGATGTTGGATGGCGGCGCGGCTTATACGCAGCAGCACGAGCCCGCGTCGTATTCGATCCCGTTTTTGCGGCAGATCTCGGCGGCGGCGCGTTTGGCTGCCAGCACGGCGACGGAAGCCTGCCAGAGCTCGGACAGCGTCAGATCCGGCTCGATGTTATAATAGATCACGTTGTTGTTCATCTGGAAGAAGTCGCGCACGTCGCGCCCCTTCACCTGCTCGCACAGCACGCTTGCGCAGTCCGCGAGCCGTCCGCCGCCCGTCGCTTCAAACACCGCGTCGGTCACGGTCAGGCTTTCGTCCGCCGTGACGGTGATCTTCACGCGCGCGTCGGCGTCCACGGGCTTCATCACGCCCGTGCCGACGTATTTTTCATTCGTTTCCATATCAGACGTTGAACCGGAACAGGACGATATCCCCGTCCTGCATCACGTACTCCTTCCCTTCGCTTCTCACAAGGCCCTTTTCCTTCGCAGCGGTCATGCTGCCGTTCGCCATCAGCTCGTCAAACGAAATGACCTCGGCGCGGATGAAGCCCCGCTCGAAATCGGAATGGATCTTGCCCGCTGCCTGCGGCGCCTTGGTGCCTTTTTTGATGGTCCATGCGCGCACCTCGGGCTTGCCCGCCGTGAGGTAGGACATGAGACCCAGCAGGTCGTAGCTCTTCTCCACCAGCTTATCGAGGCCGGAGGAGGTGATGCCGAGCTCGGACAGGAACATTTCGCGGTCCTCCTTCGGCAGCTCCGCGATCTGCGCTTCCATTTCCGCGCACACGGGCAGCACGGCGCTGCCCTCCTTCTCCGCCCACTCGCACACGCGGCGGTAGTTTTCGTTGTCGTCCACGCCCGCGGCGAAGTCGTCCTCGCTCATGTTGCAGGCGTAGATCACGGGCTTGCTGGAAAGCAGCGCCACCGTGGACAGGGTCTCGCGCTCGTCGTCCGTCATCTCCACGGCGCGGGCGGATACGCCGTCGTTGAGCGCCTGCTTCACCCGCTCGAAAAACGCCAGGTCCGCGCCCAGGGACTTATCGCCCTTCATCGCCTTCGTATCCCGGTCGATGCGGCGCTGCAGCACCTCGAGGTCGGACAGGATCAGCTCGTAGTTGATCGTCTCGATGTCGCGCACCGGGTCGATGGACCCGTCCACGTGCATAATATCGTCGTTCTCAAAGCAGCGCACCACGTGGACGATCGCGTCCACCTCGCGGATATGGCTCAGGAACTTGTTGCCGAGCCCCTCGCCCTTCGACGCGCCCTTCACAAGCCCCGCGATGTCCACGAACTCGATCGTCGCCGGCGTGACCTTATCCGGATGATACAGCTCCGCCAGCGCGTCCAGACGCTTGTCCGGGACCGCCACCACGCCCACGTTCGGCTCGATGGTGCAAAACGCATAGTTCGCCGCCTGCGCGCCCGCGTTCGTCAAAGCGTTGAATAACGTGGACTTGCCCACGTTCGGAAGTCCCACGATGCCTAATTTCATTTTTTATCACGTCTCCTTATATTTCAAGGGTTTTCGGCGTCCACCCTTCGGGTTTACGCCGGTTTTGAAGGGATTATACACCATTGAATGTTTTACTGTCTGTTTATTATAGCTCAATACTTTTGAAGCGCGCAGTCCTCTGTTTTTTGGCGTGTTTTTGGCGTTTTTTGGCGGAGCCCAAATCAGACGGCGCTGTGCTCCGGCAGCGCCTCCTCAAACGGGATTCGCGTCACAAGGCGTTTTGTCCCGACGTATAACACAAACGGACAGCCCGGCTCCTTGAGCAGCCGTTCGATCGTATTGATCCCGATGCTGCTGTAGGCTGCGGCTTCGCGGATGCTGAGAACGACCTTGTTCTGCGGCTCAAGCTGCTGCATTTTCCGCTCTTCCTGAACGCGTTCGAGCCCGGTCTGGAATTTTCTTACGTCGCCCATCCTTATCCTCCTTTCTCTCCGTATTCTTTTTGCTCTGTACTGCGGTCGCCGTACAGATGCAGCCAGCGTTCAAAATCAGTATGGGGAACAACGTAAACCTCTGTGCGGTTGGCGTCTCCGGCAGCGGAGCAGTAATAATGACTGCACCAGGCGGGGCTGTCGTCCGGCAGGGTGAACAGCGCCACGGCGTCGGTAACGAAATTGACCTCGATGTTGTCGTGATCCCGCCGCCTGCGCTCGGGTGTTCTGCGGTCGTAAACGTGGCGGTAGGCGATCACACTCGGGCCTAACCTTTCGTGCGGATGCTCCCGGAAATACCCGGACAATGCCTTCAGGAGCGGGGCGCGGATGTAATTGACGTTGCCGGAGCGACTCTTCTTCGGCAGCAGCGCCGGGATCTCCAGCCGGAACCAGCCTTCGGGCGTGTAACCAATGCTGATTTCCATTGTCTGCCCGGGGATCTGCTCCGCGCGCATACGGGTTTCGGCGTCGCCGAGCTCCAGGGGCAGCGCCCTGCCGAGCAGCGCCAGCGTTTCGGTCTGACGCTCGAGCTCCAGACTGATTTCATTGACCGACTGCAGATGCAAACCGGCTTTGATCCGCAGTTCCAGATCATCTGCCAGCGCATTGACCTTCCGTATTGTTTTCCGGATGTCTTTGATTGTGTTTGTTATGTTTTTGTTCATGGTTGTTACCATCCTTTCATAATTTTGGGCAATAAAAAAGCCACCCTTCCGGATGGCTGATAGAAAAGTATTCAGTTATACAAACCGTTCACGATTTCCTCAAACTGCTTTTCCGTGAACCGATAAATCCCGATCCCGGTGTCCTTCAGGTATTCCCGCAAAAAATCAGTATGAGAACCGGCGCAGACGACCGCAGCTTTACTGCTTTTCACAGCGCGTCTGAATTCCTGCAGTCTTCGGAAATCACCGTCGGCAAAGAGAAGCCAATATCTTTCGCCGTCATAGGCGTCGTAGAACGTCGACGG
>CACZGD010000160.1 GCA_902780565.1 Oscillospiraceae bacterium | reverse complement strand
CCGACAAGGAAGTCTTCGACAAGGCAGCCACCGCCCGCAGCGAATACGTGCTGGCGGCAAAAGGCGTGGTGCGCGAGCGCTCCGCCAAGACGGACAAGATCCCCACGGGCGATATCGAGGTGTTCGTCAACGAGCTGCGCATCCTCGCCAAGAGCGAGACGCCGCCCTTCGAGATCGTGCCCAACTCCAACACGGCGGAGACCACCCGCCTGAAATACCGCTACCTGGACCTGCGCCGCCCCGACCTGCAGGGCAACATCCTGATGCGCAACAAGGTGGCCAAGATCACCCGCGACTACTTCTACGACAACGGCTTCATCGAGATCGAGACCCCGATCCTGATGAAATCCACCCCCGAGGGCGCGCGGGACTTCCTCGTCCCCAGCCGTCTGCACAACGGCGAGTTCTACGCCCTGCCCCAGTCCCCGCAGCTGTACAAGCAGCTCTCCATGGTGGCGGGCTTCGACCGGTACATCCAGATCGCCCGCTGCTTCCGCGACGAGGACCTGCGGGCCGACCGTCAGCCGGAGTTCACCCAGATCGACCTGGAGATGTCCTTCGTGGACGTGGACGACGTACTGGAGCTGATCGAGGGCTTCATGAAGAAGCTGTTCAAGGAGGCTATCGGCGTTGACATCGAAACGCCCCTGCCCCGCCTGAAATATCAGGACGCCATGGACCGCTACGGCTCCGACAAGCCGGACACCCGCTTCGCCATGGAGCTGTTCGACCTGTCCGATATCGTGAAGGACTGCGGCTTCAGCGTGTTTGAAGGCGCCATCGCAAACGGCGGCACCGTGCGGGCCTTTACCGCCAAGAACGCGGTCGGTACGCTGACGAGAAAAGAGATCGACAAGCTGACCGAGCACGCCAAGGGCATCGGCGCCAAGGGCCTTGCGTGGATCCGCTGGACCGACGACGGCGTCGCCTCCTCCTTCGGCAAGTTCCTCGGCGAAGGCAAGATGGACGCCATCCTGTCCGCCGCAGGCGCCGAAAAGGGCGACGTGGTGCTGATCATCGCCGACACGAAAAAGACGCTGGCCCTGACGACGCTGGGTACCCTGCGCTGCGAAGTGGCCAAAAAGCTGGACATCATCGGCGAGGGCTATAACCTGCTGTGGATCGTGGAGTTCCCCTTCTTCGACTGGGACGAGGAGACCCAGTCGTGGGTGGCCATGCACCATCCCTTCACCGCGCCTCTCGACGAGTGCCTGCCCTATCTGGAGAGCGACAAGGGCGCCGTCAGAGCCAAGGCCTACGACCTGGTGCTCAACGGCATCGAACTGTCCTCCGGCTCCATCCGTATCACCAACCCCGAGCTGCAGAGCCGCATCTTCTCCCTGCTGGGCCTTTCACAGGAAGAAGCCCAGGCCAAGTTCGGCTATCTGCTGGACGCCTTCCGTTTCGGCCCGCCCCCCCACGGCGGCATGGGCATCGGCCTCGACCGCCTCGTGATGCAGATGCTTGGCGCGGAAAGCCTGCGGGACGTGATCGCCTATCCCAAGCTGAAGGACGCCACCGAGGCCATGACCGAATGCCCCAGCCCCGTGGACGACGACCAGCTCAAGCTGCTGGGACTTTCGATCGACAAATAAAATGATATAACCGTAGCACGGCGCCTTGCGCCGTTAATCGAGGGGAATGAATCTATTCAATCATATGAATAATGTTTATGCCCGGTTTAACGGCGCGCGGCGCCGTGCTACGTAATTCTTCATCAGGAGACATTCATGTATTCCAAACCCTTACGTTTCCAAAACGGCTCCTTCAAGCTCATGCAGATCTCCGACGTTCAGGAGCTGGCGAGGGTCAACCCCGATTCGATCAAGCTGCTGACGCTGGCGCTGGAACGGGAAAAGCCCGATCTCGCGGTGTTCACCGGGGATCAGGTCTACGGGATCCATCCCTCCTTCCGGCTGGGCGATACGCGGCAGAAGATCGCCGCCACCATCCGGGCGATTCTCGCGCCCCTCGAGGCGGCGGGGGTCCCCTTTGCCGTCACCTTCGGCAACCACGACTGCCAGTGCGGCATTCCCAACGCGGAGCAGGCGGCCATCTACGCCCAAAGCCCGTATTACGTGGGCGGCGAGTTCCGTTCCGACGACGACAAGGGCACCTGCCGCATACCGCTGTTCGGCGAAAACGGCCACGTGTTCGACCTCTATCTGATCGACTCCAACGGGCAGACCAACGCGACAGGCGGCTACCTCCCCGTGGCGCAGGAACAGCTGGACTGGTTCCAGGCCAAACGCGCCAAAACAGCGCAGGAGGACGGTCGCCCCGTACCCGCCATCGTGTTCCAGCACATCCCCGTGCCGGAGTACTACGACGTGCTGCGCCGCGTGCCGAAGGGAACGAAGGGAGCCGTGGAGGCATTCCGCACCCACAAGAACGAGTTCTACGCGCTGCCGGAGGCGGTTGCCGCTGCGGGCGGTTTTCTGCTGGAATCCCCCGCCACGCCCGACGACAACGCGGGCGAATTCGACGTGCTGAAAGCCGACGGAAACGTGCTGGCCCTGTCGGTGGGCCACGATCACTACAACTCCTTCGTGGCCGAAAAAGACGGCGTCAGGCTGATGTACACCCAGGGCTGCGGCTTCAACGTCTACGGACCGAAACGCAAGCGCGGCATGCGGATCATCACACTGAAGGAGGACGACCTTTCCCGTTTCGACACCCACACCGTCACCTTTGACGAGCTGACGGACGACCGGGTCAGCAAGCCGCTGACCGAGCTGATCCTGACGCACATCCCCTCCAGCATCGAGCAGGTGAAAAAGTGGATCCCACCGGCCGCGGCGTGCGCGGCGGCGGCCGGAGCGGCAATGGCTTTCGGCGCCGCAAAAATCGCAAAACGCAAGTCGTAAAATTTCAGATATGATCAAGAGAACGAAAATCAGAAGCAACGGGATCACCTTGCTATCCGAGCAGAACCAGAGCGCCGGCAGCGTTACCGCGGCGCTCTTTTTCAAATCCGGCCTTCTCTGGGAAAAGGAGAAGGAATACGGCGTGACCCGTTTCGTGCAGGAGCTGCTGTTCCGCAGCCGCCTCGCGTCTTCTCCGGTCGGTGCTGTCGGACAGCGGACCGGGCGCGACCACGCGGTCTTTTTCTGTGAAGCGCCGCCGGAGAACGCGTTGGCTGCGATACGGATGCTGGCGTCCGTGACGGAGACCGGACCGTTCCCCGCGGATCGGATCGAAGCGGTTAGAAACGACCTGCTGCGGGAGCGCGCGGCGTTCGTGCCTTCGCAGGAGGACGAGACGGAACGGCTGTATTTCGACCTGCCCGCCTACGCCGTACCGCCGATAGGGACGGAAAAGACGCTGCAAACCCTTACCGCAGCGCAGCTGACCCGTTGGCGCGACCAGTTTTTCACCCGTTCCAACGCCTGTTTTATTCTCACCGGATGCTTTTCCGACGGAGAGCGCAAAGAGATCGAGACGTTTCTACGGGGACTGCCGCCGCAGAAGCACAAATCGCTCAACCTGAAGCCGCAGTTCCCGCCGGATCAGTTCTTCCGCACCTCCGCCGCCGATCGCTTCCTCGCAACGGATAACGACGCAGGCCGGATCGAGCTGCTGTTCGAGATCGATCTGTGCGAGACAAAACCCGTCTGGGCGGCCATACTGCGCCGCTTGCTGGCGGAACCGCAGACCGGCGTATTACAGGCGGCGCTGACGAAAGCGAAACTGACCGACGAGGTGTGCAGCGAGCTGCGTGTGTATCAGGGCTTTGCGGTGCTGCGGCTCTCCTGCGCCGTACGCCACAGGGATATCCCCGCCGCCGTAACAAGGCTGGCCGAAGCCGTCGCCACGTGCAGGGAAGAGGTACCGGAGGCGCAGATCGCGCCGCTGCTCCCCTATTACGCGGAGAACCGTCTATATCGGCATCCCTCCGGCGCGGACCGGGCTTATGATGACCGT
>CACZGD010000159.1 GCA_902780565.1 Oscillospiraceae bacterium | reverse complement strand
CGGCAATGTGTATGTGACTGCCACCGACGACGGAATCAACGCCGCCAACGGCGATATCGCCGACCGCAGCGCGGATTTCAGCTACAACCAGTACGGCGGCTACGTGTACGTGAACGTCACGAACGGAGACGGAATCGATTCCAACGGCAGCGCCAATCTCGCGGGCGGCACGCTGGAGGTCTATGCGCCCAGTCAGGGCGACGGCGACCCCATCGATACCGAATACGGCTGCACCTTCGGCGGCGCAACGGTGCTGGCGGCAGGCCACGCCATGATGCAGCAGAGCTACACCGGTACCTACATTGCCTTCGGCGGCAGCGGCGGCTTCGGCGGAATGGGCGGCGGGAGCAATCTCGTTGCCGCGGGCAGCACGATCACAATCACCGACGCCTCCGGCAATACGGTTTATACGTCTCAGTCCGCTGCGCCGCGCAGCGCCACTTACGTGGTGTTCGCCAGCCCCGCGTTGACTTCGGGCGGCAGCTATACGCTGAACGGAAACACGACCGCCACGGCAGGAACCTCCAACGGCGGCGGCAGTATGGGCCCCGGCGGTCAGGGCGGTTTCCCCGGCCAGAGCGGCGAAGGGATCGCCTCCGGCTTCGGCGGTATCCTCGCCTGGCTGCGGAACCTGATCAACCGCATCGCAATGTTCTTCCGATCTTTCTTCCAGAGATGATCAACCCTTTTCTTTTCCCTGTCACCTTATCACCGACCCGTTTTTTCTTCCAATGAAAACGGGTCGGCGATACCAAACAGATAAAACGGAAAAGACCTCCGCTCCCCGGCATCGATCAGCGCCGGAAAGCGGAGGTATTTATATTTGAAACGTTCGGAAAAGCACTGTTCCGGGCCAGCAAAACAGAGGCGTTCCGCCGAGGCGTTATGCCCGGCGAGAGGAAAACAGCCGAGGCGCTTGCAAAAGATCGATCTTCACGCTCTGTTTCCTTTGTTGTTCCCGCTTTCGGCGAAACAGACGCTGCGCATATTCTCCGGCGTGAACCTGACGGGACCGGACTTTCTTGCCCGCAAGGAGAAGATCGTCGCCGCCCTTGACCGTGAGATCCGGCACGGTGACCTTGAGGGCATGGCAGCGATCCGTCGGAGCAAGAGAACGCTGTAAAACCGTTGAGGACAAGCTATATGATATGATCCCTGTCGAAGGATCTGCCGCCGGACAGAAAAAACGAACGGCATTCGTTTACACATCATCAGGTCTCAAAAGATGTGTATGCGGACGCCGTTTTTTTGTTTTTAGGGAAAAATGTCACACAGAAAACTGCTGCGGTATGAAAAAGGGGAATCCGTCAGCTCTCTTTATCCGAGCTTTTCAGAAAAATCCGCCAGCACCTCGGATATTTTGATCTGCTGCGGGCATACCTGCTCACAGGACCGGCACTTAAGGCAGGCGGACGGCTGCTTTTCAGGCGGCAGGGCGCTCAGGACCATAGGCGCGATGAATCCGCCGCCGGTATAGGCGTGCTCGTTGTAAAGGCTCAGAAGGTGCGGAATGTCCAGACTCATCGGGCAATGGCTTACACAGTAATGGCAGGCCGTGCAGGGCACCGTGCCGATGGAGAGCATTTTCTCCGCGATGCCCAGTAAGGTTTGCATCTCGGTCTCGTTCAGCTTCCGATCCTTCGCAAAGGTGGCAAGGTTTTTCTCAAGCTGCTCGAGATTTGACATGCCGGAGAGGATCATCGTCACGCCGGGAATGCTTTGCAGAAAACGGAAGGCCCAAGCGGGAATCTCTTCATCCGGGCGCAGCGCCTCCAGCTTCGCTTCGTATTCGGGGATCAGACGGGCAAGCTTTCCGCCGCGCAGAGGCTCCATCACCCAGACCGGAATGCCCATTTCACCCAGCAGGTCGACTTTTTCCTTCCCGTGTTGGAAAATCCAGTCCAGATAGTTCAGCTGAAGCTGGCAGAACTCCATATCCTTGCCGTAGGCGTCCAGGAAACGCCTGAGAACAGGGATACTTCCATGGCAGGAGAACCCGAGATGCTTAATGCGGCCGTTTCGCTTCTGCTCTATCAGATAGCTGTAGATATGATATTTTTCATCGTCGAGATAGGCGTCGATGTTCATTTCACATACATTGTGGAACAGGTAGAAATCAATGTATTCAACGTTCAGCTTTTTCAGCTGCGCCTCGATGATCTCCGCCACCTGGCTCCAGTTAGCGGGATCATAGCCTGGGAACTTGGTAGCCAGATAAAAGCTTTCCCGCGGATAGCGCGCAAGGGCTTTACCCATGACAAGCTCGGAATTTTCTCCGTGATATCCCCAGGCTGTATCATAATAGTTGATGCCGTTGGTCATAGCTGTATCGACCATGTGCAGCGCCGCGGCCTCGTCGATCCGGCTGTCATCCCCGCCGATCACCGGCAGGCGCATGGCGCCAAATCCCAGCGCAGAAAGACGAATGTCCTGAAAACTGTTGTAAATCATCTTGTCTCCTTACCTTTTTGTACGGCAAAAGTGCCGGTTTTATTACGGTTTCACAAAAGCCATCTGTTTTGTCCGACCCGACCGCGGATGCATCGGTCATGCACCGGGCAACCATAAGGCCGAAGAGCTGCGCGCTGAGAAAAAGCGCCAGTTCGTCCAAAGGGGCCATTGCCGACAGTTCCCCTCTTTTGACGCCTTCTTCGAGGATCGACTTCATCGCAAGATAATCGTGGCTGTACTTGGTGGTTTTTCTTCCCGCTGTCTCGACCTCGCCAGGAACGATATTGTTTTTGATCCACTGCCTGCAGATCTCGATCCCGACCCGCTCGAGCTCGGAAAGAAATTCGCTGCAGTATAATCTCAGACGCTCGTTCGGATCCTCAGAGAAGAAAAGAAGAAATCCGAACCCGTCCCCATCTGGAGAATCCGGTTCGGATTTCTTGTGTTTGGTGCCGGCGACCGGGCTCGAACCGGTACGGATTTTACTCCGAGGGATTTTAAGTTTTGCTCGAAACGCGGAATGTGAAGCGCATCTGACGGAAGCTGACGGAACACAGCGGACACCGGTTCCGAACGGCGCAACATGATAAATCCGATGACGAAGCTCGGAAAAGTCTTGTGCGTCCGATGATTCGGGCTGGTGGCAAGCCCTTGGAAAAACAAAAGACCTTATGGTGTCAAACCGGTGGCAAATCAATGTCACAATTTTCAAAATGTTTTACAAATCATATTTTCAGAAAACCTTCTGCCATTGACAAATCCAAAAATAAGAAGGTTATGAATATGACAAGGACACAATATGAAACCCTTTTTGCGGAGTATCCCGACGTGGTAACGCTTCCGCAATTCTGCAAAATGCTCGGCGGGATCGGCGATAGTACCGCCCGGAAGCTGATGCGCGAAAACGTGGTTCGGCACTTTGTGATCGACCACGGTTATATGATCCCGAAAACCTGCGTAATTGATTACGTAATGAGCAAGCATTATAAGCTCTATCGCCTGAAGCTGAAGGCGAAGCTCCCGATCCGTATGCCGAAGGGAGGTAACGAAAATGAGCTTCCTTGAGAACCTTTTCTTCGGCAACGTCGATCCACAGACGCGAGCGGTGAAATCCGGCAGCCGCGCGGATAAACTGAGAATTTATATCACAGATCACTTACCGGAAATAGAAAACGCCCTGTCCGATGATCAGCGCGGCGCGCTTGATAAGATCCTTGACGCGCAGAGCGAGCTGGATACGATCTCGGAGCTTGACAGCTTCATCGTCGGTTTTCGCCTCGGCGCCGCGTTTACGTACGATACGTTCGTGAATACGGATACCAAAGCGCCAAAGGAACGGAGGTTTAATATCGGTGACGAGGACTTTACACGGCTGCTGCAGGAGAATTGCAAAGGAGCGTATGAGAATTGCAAAGGCGTGATGCCGCGCTGTATTTACATCATTTATTACTTGTTTTGCGCGGGAAAGTGTGATAGAATATAATATCTATAAAATGCAAGGAGCAATACGCATGCAGATATCAACAGAAAAAGAAAACAGCAAGCTTACCGTTACGGTTTCCGGAAGAATTGACACCGTTACCGCTCCCGAACTGGAAAAATACGTGCTTGACCATATGGAAGGTATCACCGAGATGGCGCTGGATTTAGCCGATGTGGAATATGTTTCATCGGCAGGTCTCCGCGCGCTCCTTCAAATCCATAAGGATATGAGCAAACAAGGCAAACTGAAGCTGTTAAATATCAACACTGCTGTGAAGGAAATCTTTGGTATGATAGGCTTTTCACGCATTTTTACCATCGAATAA
>CACZGD010000158.1 GCA_902780565.1 Oscillospiraceae bacterium | reverse complement strand
CGCGCAGAGCTCGCCCCGCCGCAGGCCCGTGGAGAGCTCCACCAGCGCCATCTCGAAAAAGTCGTTCTCCTTCGCCTGGATAAGGAAGCGGCGGATCTCGTCTTTGGTGAGCACCTGCATCTCCGCCGCTTTTTTCGGCGGCAGTCTGCAGCCCACCGAGGGATTGACCGGGATTAGCCCCTCTTCCACCGCCTTTTGCAGCGCCGCGTGACAGGTGGTGTGGCAGGCGCGCACCATGCGGTCGGAGAGCCCCGGTCCGTACAGTTCCACCTTCACGCGCCGCCCGTTCTTTTTCAGCTCCGCGTAGAACTGCTGCAGGTCGCTCTGCGTCAGCTTGTTCAGCGGGATCTTGCCGAGGTGCGGGATGATGTGCAGGTAGATGCGGTCCTCATAGCAGGACTGGGTGGTGATCCGCAGCGTGGGCTTGGAGTAGGTGTGGTACCAGAGATCCATCCAGTCGCCGAAGGGCATGTCCGGCTTTGCCTTGCCCGTGACCACCCCGCAGGCGGTTTTCAGGTCCTCCAGCTTTTTGAGACACTCCTGTTTCGATTTGGACGTGACGCTTTTGGTGACGGGCAGACCTTTTTCGTCGTAATCCACCACCACGCGGCCCTCCCAGCGGCCGTCTTTGCGTAAGCGCAGCGTGCCGGCGCCGGCTTTTCGTTTCCTGCTCATGATTGCACCTCCGACAGCAGATCGCCGATGAAGCCGCCCACCACTTCCGACGCCCGCTGCTGCATATCCGTGGTGACGTGGGTATAGGTGTCCAGCGTGAAGCTGGCGTTGGTGTGGCCGAGGATGCCCGAGAGCGTTTTCGGATCCACACCACCGGTTAGCGCGTGGGTGGCGAACGTATGGCGGAGATCGTGGAAGCGGATGTCGGGCAGGCCTGCATCCTTCAGGATCGTTTTCAGCCGCTGATAGGCGGCGCCCGGCGCGACCGGCAGATGCGGATCGCGCAGACTCGGGAAGATCCACTCGGTGGGATAACTTTTGTGACGCTCCTTTAACAGGTGCAGCGTACCGGGCGGCAGCAGGATCGTGCGCGTACCGGTTTCCGTTTTCGTCTCGCCGATGATCAGCTCTCCATGGTCCTTCTGAATGGTGCGCCGCACCCGCAGCCGGCCGTCGGTCTCGTTCAGGTCTTCCCACTTCAGCCCACAGATCTCGCCCAGCCGCAGACCGGTGGTGATCTCCGTATAGAAGAAATCGTACCACAGCGGCTCGGTTTTGATCGCCTCCATGAAGACGGCGAGCTGCTCTTCATTCAGCACCTGCATGGGCGGGTAGTTGCACTTCGGCACCGTTGTGCCATTGGTGGGGTTCTTCGGGATCAGCCGTTCGCGCACCGCCGCTTCCAGAATTTCATGCAGCAGCATGTGTATCCCGCGCACGTGGGAATCCGACATCGTCTTATTGCCGCGCGCCTTCTTTTTCTTCAGCGCGTTATAGAATTTCTGCACGTCGGACCGCTTGAGGCTCCCCAGCTTTTTCTCGCCCAGCGCCGGGCGGATATGGTTGTTGATACTGTTTGTGTAACTGGATAGCGTGGACGGACGCAGACGCGGCACGGCGTATTCCTCGAACCAGATATCCATCCAGTCCGAGAGCGTCATGCCGGGGCCGGTGATCTCCGCCCCGCGGTAGGCGGCGATGGCGGCGTGGAGCATCGGCATCAGTTCCTTCTGCGACGCGGCGAACACGGATTTGAAGATCGGCGCACCGTCCTCTTTGTGCCCGATCACGATGCGCCCCTCCCAGCGGCCGTCCGCGCGTTTGCGGACGGTTCCGTCGCCATCCGGTCGTTTGCTCATGCTTCAACGCCTCCCTGCTGCAATCGGAAACAGTAATGACTGTTTGTTGTAATCATTTCAAACCCGATGTCGGTATTCTGTAGTTCACCGCAGCCGGTTATGAGACAGCTGTCGTTATCCGAATCAAAGATGACAAAGAATTCTTTGAACGTTTTTCGCGCGATCTCATAGACTTCAACCGCTCCGGACTGTCCGACGAGATCCTCCCGCCATCTCCAGTCGTTATCATCCATCCCGGATCGTTTCGAAACGGAAACCAACGTTGTCTTTGGATATGACGCAATCAATCTTGACATGGCGTTTCACTCCCTTCGTCAGCAACACACAATACCACAGGTCGTTTGAAATATCCACTCTTTTTTACGAAATGATTTTTACCTTTTTTGAATTCGCACGGCGTCTTCAAACTTAAACTTGCCGCCGAGCCGGGAGACTTCGTCCACGCACATGCCGCGCAGGCGGTCGAGGTTATCTTCGTCGATCTGAAACGCGCCGGCGACGACGTGCATCATCATGGCGATCTCTACGCTCTGCTTGAAAAGCACACGGGCGATATGGTTTTCCGTCGTTGCGATCTTTCCGCCAATGACCGATTCCAACGCAGGGGTCAGTATTTTGCTCGTCTCTTTTGAGTTGAGCCAACTGAGATACATTTCGATTGCGTCGGAAATGAACTCGCTTCTGGAACTTGCGTTTGTTCTGCTGATATTTTCATCGCAGCGTGCCAGTAAATTTCTGTCAATATAGATTCCTGTACGTATGGAATTATTGTTTTTCATCTTAGCCTCCCTATGCCGTTATGCCGCGTCTGTATCACGGAAAACGCTTGAAATACGCCCGTTCGTTTCGCTCTCGGACGACAATTCTTAACACAAAACCGAAAGTGTAACACGTTTTCAATCCCGACCGGCGTTGCCGGACGGCGTGATTCGGCAGTTGCCGCCCCTCAGCGGCATACAGCCTTTATCCTGCTTCTTTTTCTACCCTGTGTTGCCGCCTGTTTTTCTGCTCTTTTTTGCAGAAAAACGTTTTCCCTCTCTCTGTGGAGCGGTGCCTTTTTCGTAAGCCACGGTCCCCTTTTTCTTACTCTGACGCTTCTGAAAGGGAGAGGACAAGGCCGCTCCCCCGCCTTGTGATCCACAGGATCAACCGCTGTTCCCGCCCGATTTGAGCGGACAGGAAGCCCAACGCAAACCGAAAATCGGCGAGCGGAACCCCGCCTGTTCACAGATAGAACACACCTGAAACGCCGTGGCCCGGCGTGGAATGCGTCGGCACAACCGGTTTTTGAACGGTGCAACTGCGCCTTACGATTGCGAATGCGTCGTTCGTAATTCTCACTCGGCCTCGCTTACCCGGTGAGGATATGACCGACCAACTGCTTCATAATCCACAAAATCAACCGCCTGTTCCCGCCTGGTTTGAGCGGACAGGAAGCCCAACTCAAACTGAAAATCGGCGAGCGGAACCCCGCTTGTTCACAGAAAGAACACACCTGAAACGCCCGTCCTCCGAGAGAAAACACGCTGCCGGAAATGGTTTTCGCGCCGGGAAGCCGCGCCTGTTTGACGCAGACGCAGCCCCCGCTTTGGTTCATCCGGCGTTGATCGTCCCGCCGTATTCAGGCGAGCGCCGCCGGATTACTTGCCGTCGGGATTCGATTTCCGAGAGATAAATTTGCCTTTCGTTGTACTCACGGATCGCGTTTTCAATGGGCAGGATCGTATAAAGCAGGTTGCCGTTGAGCACAGTACCGTCCTTTGCGGTCTTTGTCGTCGGCTCTGTTTTGATCAAACCCTTGTCGCGCAAACCGTCAACGTATGTTTTCACAGCGTTCTTTGTCTTGCCGATGGCCTCTCCGATCTTTTTGTAACTCGGCCTGCACTGGTAGTTTTTACGGTTCTCACAGCGGAGAAGGTAGGCGTAGGTCGCCAGCTCTCCGGTGGTCAGACCGAGATGAAACACCACGTTCGGCAGGGTAAAGTAGTTGCCGTTCGCCGCTTTTCTCTCGTCCTGGGAAGCGAAATTCATCGGCCGCCTCCCGTAAAAGATTCCACCCAATCGCGGAATTTTTCTTTCGGAACCACCTTGCGGCTGCCGATCTTCAGCACCGGAAAGCCACGCTCCTGCATGAGTTCATAGGCGCTGGAGATCGAGACGCCGAGCAGTTCCGCCACTAGGCGCTGGAGATCGAGACGCCGAGCAGTTCCGCCACGTTTTTGGCGCTGAGAAAGAGCGGAAGCTCGTCGTAGGAATGGTAGACGGATTGTTTCATAGTCCCTCCGAATTTGAATTTTTTTTTCGTCGGCAGTCCGTCCCCATCCTACAGAAATCTTCTCTTTGGACGGATCGACCCCGCGGAAGCCGCGCCTAATTTACACTTTCCGGCGGCGTTCACGCAGGGTGATTCGGTGTGTTATTCTGTTTTCAAGGAACGAATCTGACGGCATGAAGGAGAGAACAAATGTTCTCTTACTTCCGAAAAAGAGTATAACAGAAAAATTTTAGCTGTCAATGGCCCTGGGAAAGATTCTTTCCGCGAGGGGCCGCTGAGTACATCTCATGGGACAATATACACCCTTTTTGAAGATTATTCTGTCGAAATCGCGGGGTTGAACAAAAAAACAACGCGAAAACAGAAACAGTTTTCCGAAAAAAGCAGCACGAAAGCGCTTTTTGGAAAAAGAAAAACCGCTGCCGAAAGGGACAGCGGTCTGTCTCTGCGCAGCGAAATCGCGCAGGTTATTTCTTTGTCTAGGCGGTACAAATCTTTATACGCGGGCAGGATCGTCAGGACACACGCCGGTTTTTTCAGAGAAAAGGCCGGGCATCTACTGGTCAGGAGTCTTCCTCATCCGCAAAAGAATAGTCGTTCAATTCCTTGAAGTCGAGGAACTCCGCCAGCGTCATGTTGAAGGCAAGCGCGATCATGTGCAGCGTTTTGACCCGCGGATTCTTTGTGAGGCCCCGCACGATGTTATCCAACGTGGATTGCTTCACGCCGCTCATCGTCGCCAACTTGTTGATGGCGATCCCTCTGCTCTTGCACAGGCTGCGGATGCGCTTCACATACAGGATGGCGATCCCTCTGCTCTTGCACAGGCTGCGGATGCGCTTCACATACAGTTCAGAATACTCCATTGCATATCCCTCATTATCAGCATTACCCGTTTCCGGGTTAAGATAATGATAATATGCGATTTGGTACGAACTACCCGAATACGGGTTGACAAGACAAATATATTTCTCCTAAAATATAGTTACCCATATTCGGGTATTGTCTTGTAGGAGAAATGATCATGGTATGTACCTTCTTCGGACACCGGGACACCCCGACGGAGATAAAAGCTCACCTCCGGGAGATACTATTGGATCTGATCGAGCGTCAGGGGGTTCAGCAATTCTATGTGGGCAATCACGGCAGCTTTGACGCTATGGCGTGCAGCCTGCTGGCGGAATTGGAGCAGTCCCATGGGATCAGATATGAAATCGTTTTGGCTTACTTGCCGAGAGAGAAAGCTCCGCTATATGATTCCGACCATACCCTTCTGCCGGAGGGGATCGAAACCGTCCCGCCCCGTTTCGCCATCGAATACCGCAACCAATGGATGATCGACCACAGTGATCTCGTCGTCACCTACGTTACCCGTTCCTTCGGCGGCGCGGCAAAATTCAGAGACCTTGCCAAGAAGAAGAGGAAAACCGTGATAGACCTGAACCCTTAATCCCCGCCTGCGCGAAGCAGATCTGCGCAGGTATTTCTTTGTTTAGGCGGACCATTTTATGATATGCCTATGAAACTGTTGTATATATCAGAAACATCGACTGACGTCAACCATAAATAGAAACCCCTCAAATCTTCCCTGATTTATGAACAGGGAACGAGCGGTTGTTTGCTGAAAAAAGCGATCTGCCCCTGCCGCTGAACGGCAAGCGCAGATCGGTTTTCTTTTTTATTTGCAATAAAACTTAAGCACAGAGCCCTTTGAAAAAGGCCAGGATCCGCTTGAAGATCGCTATGAGCCAGCCGAAGAAGGAAAACCCTTTGGTGCCATTATCGGCGGGCTCCTCCGGCGCGGGAACGTCCTCCCAGACGGCGATCACGGCGACGTTTTCCGTCGGCGCGATCTCATCGCCGGGCTGATATACGGTCTCGTCGACCTGCCAGCCGGCGAACTGCCTGCCCTCCGGCGGGGCGATGCCGCATTCCGGCAAGGAGAGAACGTCGCCGGGGCGAACCAGTTGAGGCTTGACGCAGCCCTCTCCGCCGGAAACGTCAAAGGAGACGACAAGGCTGTCACAGATGAACCCGAGCCCTTCAGAGAAGCAGATATACGCGTTGTCGGTATATATTTCAGTATCCGGATACATTATGCGAGGATCCTCCATGACGCCGTTTTGCAGCACGTCAACAAGCATCGGACAGGCGGAAACGTCCAGCGTATTCAAATTCGGACAAGCGCCGACGTCAATACCCGCGAGCGCCGTGGCCCCGCTGAGATCGATCGATGCAAGCGGATTTCCTCTGCAGTGCAGACCCTTCAGCGCCGGGTTGCCGCTGAGATCCAGCGTGGTAAGCGAATTGCCGAAACAGTACAGATTTATCAGCGCACGGTTACGGGAAACGTCCAGCGTCTGCAGCCCTGTTTCACCTACGTGCAAATACGTCAGCGCGGCATTTCCGGAAACGTCGAGAGATGAGATCGCGCTGCCCCAAAGATCCAGATTTTTCAGCGCCGGGTTGCCGCTGAGATCTATTGTCCCAAGCGTGTTGCTTCGGCAGTACAGTTCCTCCAGCGCAGGATTCCCGCAAAGGTTCAGCATGACCGCAG
>CACZGD010000157.1 GCA_902780565.1 Oscillospiraceae bacterium | reverse complement strand
CCTCGCCGTAAAGACGGAGATCATCCACCATGCCGTCAAAATATTCGTTTTCGGCATAGCCTGCGCCGATCCTGACGCCGTTGAGGACGGGCCTGACCGCCGTATCAAAATGCTGCGTCGAATCGAACTTGCCGCAGTGATAGAAAGTCACGTCTCCCTTTGAAGGCTCGTAGACAACGCCGATATGGAACCAGCAGTGCCCCTCAGGGTGTACGACCCAATCGTCGTTATGGCCGATATAATCTTCCCACATGTCATATTCAAAATTGCAGAACTGCGTATTGTTCGCGCAGACGGCGCTTTTGTCATACTGCCCTCCGATGTTTCCCTGAACCGAAAATACGAGCTTCGTGCTGTTCGTGCCCATCACGGCTTCGCCCGCTTCGTTTTCATAGCTCGGTGTGCCGGTATGCACGAATTGCAGCGTGACGCGCCCCGTGCCCGTGGCGGTGTCCAGCAGGGTGCTGACGCGCGGCTCGTCCGTATTTGCCCTCGTCTGCAGGTCTTTTACGTTGACCCACAGGGAGATCGTCAGTGCGTCCTGCGCGCCCATGTCCGGCAACGTCAGGTATGTTTCCGGCGAAGTGAATTCCAGTGCGCGGCGAAGCCCGAACCGCCCTGTGATCAGCCTCGCACCGGCGGCGTCCGACAAGCCGACGTTTTTCTCTGAAAGCCCACCAAGCGTTTCAATGTCGTCAAAGGAAACGTCCGCCAGCGGTGTCGCCTCCACCTCTTTGACGCCGTAATAGGCGAATGCCTCAACGGCGGCTATTGCTTCGCCATACGTCTCTCGCACGTTTTCAGTCGGGTACATTCTGACGGAGGAATCCTTCAGACAGGGAAAAATCCGTACCAGCAGCGCTTTGACCCGCGCGAAGAAATCCCGTATGCAGGCGGCGATGCGGTTGAAAAACGCGTCGTCTTCCATTGACGCGGAAACCGCCGTTTCCGTTTTCTGCACACTTTCTCTCTGCGCCGCCGCAAAGGAAGGCACGATCGCCGTCAGCAGCATGACGACGGCAAAAATCAGTGACAGTAATGCTTTTTTTGTCATGGGGAATCTCCTGTTGTTTTTTTATCTCTACTTTCCCACTTTGGCATAAAGGGATTTGTCGGGACAACGCGAACCCCGTAGCGCGGCTCCGTGAGCCGTTCTCGCCTGCCGGCTCGGTCGGTGCTTCTGCCTTCGGCAGAGATCTCCACTGGAGATCCGCACCCCGCCGAAGGCGGTACCATGCGCAAGCAACATTGAAAAACGTACATTTTCATGGAACCAATGATAAAAATCGGAATCGCATTGCGGGCGGTCTTTCTTTTCTTCAACGTAGGCGGCCGCCATCTGCAGGCTGATCACCGATTCCGAAACGTCTTTTCCAAAGCTCTCCGGGGCCAGATAGTTGAAGTTGGGGAACAAAGGGCCGTTGCCGAGTCCGATCATAAACAACCCTATTGCGCTGAGCAGCGCCGGACCGGGAATCGCCAAAAGCAGCACCGCGATCCCGAGAACCGATTCGCCGAGCATAATGATCTTCCAGCTATGCAGCTTATCCGCAGCAATACCGGACAGAAATCTGCCGACCGCCATACCGATGAAATAAAACAGAACGACGCCCGCGGCCTGCTCCGCCGTCATTTTTTATATTCGACAAGATAGGTGCAATGCAGAAAGCTCATCTGCTTCGCCGAATAATGCAGCGCCACGTAATGATTCAACGCAACGTCGATCGCGCCCGCGCCAAGCCCGAGAGGTATCGCCAAAAGCACCATAAACCAAATGTTTGGCGAAAAAGAAAAACCGATCAATGCGATTGCCGTAAGCAAGGTGCTGATCGCCGCCACCCTGCTCGTCCCCAATTTGCGGATCAGACGGGGACTGATAAGGCTTGATACGATCGTACAGCAGGCAACGGTGGTCGTGATAAAGCTGCCGTATGAAATCGGAAGCTCAAAATCAGCATAAATTGCAGGCCATGCCGTGCCGAACAGAGAATCCGGCAACCCCAAGCCTATAAAAGCGATATATATAATAAAAGGAACCTTGCCATTATGCTGAACTCCTGATAATAACGATCTCGGTATTACCGCTTCGACCCTTTATCGCTGTATTCGGTATAACACAGGCGTTCGGTTTTTATTACGTCCTGACATTTTATTTCTTCGTGTAGGTCAGGATCGAGCCGGTGTCGGTATCCTTCATCGTAAGATCGGCGCCGTCGATTGTGTATTCCCAGATCTGCGTCGTGGACGCGCCTTCGTAGGTGATATCAACGGTTTCGCCCTTGTCGGCATAGGTGAAGTTCATGAGCATGCCTTCGCCCGCGTCCCATACGCCCTTGCAGTCTTCCTCGAAGGTATAGGCGCAGCCTTCCGCTTCGTTGGCGCTCCACGTGCCGAGAAGCGCTGAGGCTTCTTTGGTTTCGCCCTTGTTGGCGTCCTCGGCGGCGGTGGTTTGGTTTGCTTTCGCGTCGTCGCCTTTATTGCCGCATGCGGTCAGACAAAGTACGGCCATAAGGACGCAGAGCGTCAATGTGATCAGGGTAAACAGTTTTCTTTTCATTTTTTTTGACTCCTTTTTTTGTTTTATCGTGTTACTCAAAATCATTCTTTGTAAAATCTCCGTGCTTTTCCGCCATGCCGATATACTCCATGCCGTTCGCGCGCCCGTTGTACCAGATGCGCCACAGGTCTTTCTCTTTGTCGTAGAGCGCCGAGGGCTTATAGCATGCGTCCGCGTCCCATTCGCCGGCGGTGGGAAAGACCAAAGGATTGCTTTTGCACCTTCTGAAATCCGTTATGCCGTCTTCAGAGCACGCTGCGCAGATGCAGGCTGTGTTGATATCCCGGTAGCCGATATAGAAAATGAGATACCCAAGCGTCGGATGCGGGATTACCTGACAGCCGCCGATACGGTTTTGCTCATAGACCTTCTCCGGGTTCTTTTCGAGAATGGGGTTCCGGGAGGATTTTTCCCAGATAAGTCCGTCCCGGCTTTCGGCGTAGCAAAGCACGTTCGGCTCGTAGGTTTCGCCGGCGCTGTACCACATGCGGTACAGGCCGTTTTCATGAAGCACGCAGGGGTTCATCACGGATTCCCCCTCAAAAGGGGCTTCAGGAGACAAAACGGGATCTGTGCGGACGCGGTAAAAATCGATCCCGTTTTTGCTTTCGGCAACGCCGATATAGCTGTTGCCGTGCGCCTGCCCGGTATACCACATTTTATAAGTATCCCCGACTTTCAGAACGCAGTTGCGGTTGACCATATCCTCCCAGCCAGAGGAATTGTCCGGCGGGAGGGTGGTTACGGGCGTCGTCCATCGGACGCCGTCGTCGGAGAAGGACACGGACAGGGAATTGTTTTTTCTCGTAGAAAGATCCATGCGCAGCCGGCCGTCCGGCAGCGCGGTCAAATATACGTCAAACAGGGTGCCGAGCGCCGGATCGCCGAAGATCGGATTGTCTTTGTGTTTCTGAAACAAGTGCGCGTCCTCCCGTTGTTCGGATTGATAGAACCTTTGGTAAATGCTATCACAAATTGTCCTTTCTTTCAAGCCTGATGAGAAAAAATATTGAAAACGATCGCGGTTTCTGCTATAATCCGCTTAGATTGGGACAGGGAGGCGGTTCGTTGGAAAACATAGCGAAACCCACAAAACAGCAGCTGGACTGGCACGAGCTGGAGCTCGGCGTTCTGATCCATTACTGTCTGGAAATGTACCGGCCGGAGCTGCCGGGCGAGTGGTATAAAACGGCTGTTGTGCGTGAGGCGTTGGCGCCCGAAACGATCCATCCCACGAAACTGGATCCGGAGCAGTGGGTCAGATGCGCCGCGCTTCTCGGCGCAAAATACGCCGTGCTGGTCGCAAAGCACACAACGGGCTTTGCGCTTTGGGATACCAAGGTGAACGATTTTTCCATTGCGCATACAGATTGGCGCGGGGGCGGCGGCGACGTTTGCCGTGAGTTTGTGGAGGCGTGCGTCAAATACGGGCTCAAGCCCGGCTTCTATTACAGCACGGTTTGCAACGGCTATTACGATATTAACGACAGCGTTCCGCAGGATACGCGCGGGGAGGCTTATCGGGCGTATATAAAATGTGTGGAAGCGCAGGTGAAGGAGCTTTGGAGCAGCTACGGGCCGCTGGTGGAGATCTGGTTTGACGGCGGTGTGATCCCGCCCGAGGAGGGCGGACCGAATCTTATGCCGCTGCTGCAAAAATATCAGCCGGACGCGATCTGTTTTCAGGGGCCGAAGGCCTGGCCGCACAACGTCCGGTGGGTCGGCAACGAGGACGGCCTTGCGCCGGAAAACTGCTGGGCGACCACCAACGCGGGAGACGCGCGGTTTGACGGCACGATACCGGAGGAGCAGGCCGGCGTAGGCGACCCCGATGGCAGATATTATTGGCCGGCGGAAACCGATATGCCCAACCGCACGCACGCAGCCTTCGGCGGCGGATGGAGCTGGCAGCCGAACGAGGAGCATCTGCGCTATACGCCGGAACAGCTTTTGGATTGTTATATCCGTTCGGTGGGCAGAAACTCCAATCTGCTGCTGGGCATGGCGATCAGCCGGGACGGGGATTTTCAGGATGAAGCGCAGTTCCGCGCCTTCGGAAAGCTGATCCGTGAAACCTTTTCCGATCCCATACGGCGGATCGACCGCCCGATATTGGCGGACTGCCGCTGCGAGATCCGGTTCGACGCGCCGCAGCGGTTACGCTATCTTGTGCTGCGCGAAGATATCAGCGAGGGGCAGCGCATTCGGGCGTTTCGCATCCTTGCCGACGGCAAACCAGTTTATGAAAGCGCCTGCATCGGCCACAAGCGGATCGTGCCGTTTGACTGCCTGACGGTCGCCGAGCTTGCGGTCGAGATCACGAATGCAGTCGGACGCCCCGCCCTGCGGGACGTTGCGGTTTATTAAAAGCGGCGCGAAACCTTTCGAAACGGCCGGTTTACCCGCAGTACGCTGCTATCAGCTCCTTCACGCGGTTGATCGGGATCAAAAGCCCCAAATGCTCAAAACCATACTCGGAAAGATCCTCCGTGAAGGCGGCGTTGCTGATCCCGATCAGTTCACCTTGCATGTTGAAGGCGGGACCGCCGGAATAACCGGACACGATCGGCGCGTCCACCGGAAGATACTGTTTCGGATCGATGCTCCGGAACAGATCCCCCTCCGCTTTCACCCGCCGGCCGGTACAGTAGCTGAAGGGCTCCCCATCGGCAGGGTTCCCGATCAGAAGGACCTGTTCCCCCAAAGGAAGAGCGTCGGAATCGCCGAACGTCACGCTTGTTCCCTGATAATCCGCCAGCTCAATGACGGCGATATCGTCTCCGTTTCAACGGTCGGCAGAGTCGCTGCAGGAGCATCTTCGGTGCTATCTTAACATAGTGTTGACAGATTTATCAATACCCGTGTCATAAATATTTTAATATAAAGAACAAAAGGTTTGAGAAACAAACAGAAAAGAGGATATCGTGAAACAGCTTTATAACAGAAGCATTGCAGCAGGTTTGAT
>CACZGD010000156.1 GCA_902780565.1 Oscillospiraceae bacterium | reverse complement strand
AGCGACGGCGAGGGCAAGATCCTTCTCCGCGGCAATGACATCTTCGACCGTCTGCCCCAGACCTTCGGTATTTTCGACTGGTCACAGGCGAACGTCACCCTCTCTTACCGCACGGACGACCCCGAGCACGTCTTCTTCACGGGCATGGACGACTGGTTTATTTCCACCGCGTCCCCCATTCCCTCATTCTGGGAAGACGACGTCACGGGACAGTTCTATATCCGCTGGCCCTCGACCTCGTCTGTTGAGTTCACCGAAGTCGCAACGGCCTATCTCTACGTTACCCTCAATTTCACCGACGCGTGGGAAGCGTACTGCCTTGCTTCCGCGGGCAACTCGGTTGAAAACGTTGTCTACGTCAACGATTATCCCGAAAACGTCGTTCATGATATCGTCGGGCAGGGGAGCGTGGTTCTGCAAAAGGGCGTGAATCTCATCCGCAAAGCCGGACTCTCGAAGACCCGCGAATTTTACGACAACGCCTATTCGCACCTTGAGTATTACGTCGTTTTGTATAACGGCGGCAATACCCGCCTTTATCTGCAGGATATGGTCGATACGCTCCCACGCGGCTTTGCCTTCCGCCGTGTGGACGCGTCCTCCGACGCTTATTACAACGACACCAGAACGAACTACTCGACAACGACCTACAGCGACTGGGATCTTACCGGCAGTAATCCCAAAACTCTGCCGGTGCAGTTCAGCGACGAGCATTTCAACGTCCGCTTCAAGTCCGTTGCCGTCAGCGCTGCCGTTACGGGCGACAGGCTTGTCTTCCATCTCACCGGAAGCAAGACCGACGACAGATATGCCGCCTACGATGAAAACTACGACGCTTATTATCTGCGTACCGGCGAAGCGATCGTTTTCTGCTATACGGTGGCGATCGATCCCGATTACGATAACACCGACGACGTCGCGCTCAACCGTATCTCCATGCCGTATCTTGACCCGCAGTCCACCGGCCTCACCGTTTATGAAGGGGCGGCCGTGAACGGTAAAGCGCTTCCGGAGATCGGTTATAACGACGGAAACTGCTTCATCACGTCGCCGGAGATGGGCGTGGAATACCTCAATTCCGAGGTCACCGTCCGCCGCGGCGAGATCCTTCCCGGCGTCAATAAGCGCCTCACGGGCTTTGTTTACGGCGGAAATGAATACCCCGTCTACAGCGAAGAGGACGCCGTAGACCCGCTGGCAGACCTCAACTGGGAGATCGATACCTATAACGAGGGCACTGCCGCCATAAACGGCTATTCCCTCGTGGACGTGATGCAGTATCCTTATCGCTTCGGCGGGGAAGTGCGCTATGTGATTTATGATCTCGACGGCATTTCCGTTTCCTCCGGCGTCTACGATACCAGCGGCACGATCCTCCAGCCCCTGTTCACCATTACAGGACATACGGAAACGGAGGTCACTTTGCGCGACAACGCCGGCGTGACCCATACCGTCGCCGTCAACGGCGACCCCGCCACGCTCAATCTGCCGCTTGTGGTGACCAATTTCAACGGCGTGTCGAGAACCCGGTACACCGAAACCCCGTATTACGGCAACACGCCGCTCAGAGGGACCGTGGACGTTTCGTTTGCCATCGATCCCGAAACGAAGGCCGAGACTATGCGCATCACCTTCCCGGAGGGGATCATGATCCACTTCCCGGGGTGCGTGGGCAAGCTGACGCTCTCCACCCTCAAGGCGAACACGGGTCTCAACAACACCACCTACGTGAATACCGCCTTCTTCGGCCCCGCGGATACTGCCTACGCCGCTTACCTTGTGGATAAGGGCATGCCGATCGTGGATGAAAACGGCGATAACGAAGGCGTGGAAAGCTACGGCTTCGTCACGGTGCGTTCCGGCTGGGCGACGAATTCCCGCAAGACCGTCACCGAGGATCTCCGCCCCACAAACACTGCGACGTCTCTCGAGGAGAACAACGTGATCACGCTGCTGGGCGAAGAAAGCACCTTCACCTATCGCCTCATCGTCAAGAATACCAACGATACTCTGGCGATGGACCGTATCCTCTTCCTCGATAATCTGCCGAAGAAGGGCGACGTTTATACCCTTCAGCCGGACATCGAGCGGTACAGCGAATTCACTGTGGATTTTGCCGACGAGCTTGACCTTACCGTTATGCTCAGAAACGCAGAGGGCGAGGAAAGAATGCTCGACCCCGCGTACTACACGGTGGAGTTCAGCGACAAAGAGGTCTTCGATACCGCCGACTGGAACGGCGGAGGGGACGGCTGGTCGACGACAAGATCCGCCGCCTCCCGCAGTCTTCGCGTGATGATCGACGACTCCGGGCGAGAGGAGACCGACGAGCGACTGATCCCGCCCGGCGGCACTGTGACCGTCGCCTTCCGCGCGAAATGCGGCGAGGGCGCAGCGCCCGGCCTTATCGCCTACAACGGCTTTGCCTACCGCTATTCGATCAACAATATCTTCCTTGAGGCGTCTCCCTTGCTTGTCGGCGTCCGCGTCCCGGATCTCCCGCATCTGATCAAGCGCACTGTCGACCGTTACGGCAGGCTGCAGCCGACACAGGAGGACACTGCCTTCCGCTTCCTTGCCTATGAAGGCGATCCCGTTGACCTGCCTGCCGAAGAGATTCCCGCCTTCCTCGAAGCCGAGGGCAGAGCGTATAAGATCTACGAAGTCACCGTGCCTGCGGGACGCGCGGACTCGGGAAGGGTAAAACTCCTGCCGGACGAAGACGCGGTTTCCGGTTGGCAGTGGATCCAGGGGAACAAATACAGCATCACCGAGCTGCCTTACGGCCGCGAGTATGCGTTCTCCCGCTGGACCAATGCCGCATCCGACACTGTGACCTTTATCTTCGATAACGAAAAGACGCAGGTCTTCACCGCGGAGAATAAGAGTTCGAGATGGGATCTTACCCTGACGAAGGTCGACCGGGATGAAGAGGAGACACGCCTCTCCGGCGCCGTCTTCGCCATGTACAGCCCGAATCCCGCGGACGCGGTAAACGAAGAGACGCTTGCCCTTTATAACGCTTCCGTTCAGGCGGACGCCACCTACGCCGACGGTGCAGGCAATGTCTGGTACCTTTGCGACCTTCTCGAAACCGACGAAAACGGCCTTTGCTCGAAAGAGGGACTTCTCGAAGAGACGTATCTGCTGATAGAGGTCAAAGCGCCTGTGGGCTACAACCTTCTGTCCTCCGTCCTGCGCGTGAGCGCGGCGGATCTTGAATCCATGTCGCTCTCGCTTTTAAGACTTGTCCCCAACGAAAAGACGGCGCTTCTGCCGCAGACCGGCGGCGTCGGCGTTTACCTGCCCGTCGCAGCGGGACTGTTCCTCCTTCTTTTCGCTTTGGCAATGGTCCTTGTCAGGCGCAGAAGGCTGAACGCCGCGCTTCGTGGTTGAGCCTTCGCCGTGCAAAAGCCCGGAAACGCAAAAACTGTTGGGTCTTTGGCTCCCGACAATTTACCCGATCACGGTGAGGATACCCCTCGCCGTGATTTTTTTTGTATGGAACCGAAAAAACCTGTGAGATCTGTCCCCTTACAGATCCGGCAGCGCAGTAGATCTGATCCGATTCCGAGACATAGATTTTTTTGAGATTTCCCGGGGATCTTTCAGTGGAAAAACAGACCTTTTTTCTGTGTTGCGAATGAATAGCCGCTGACTGTGACTGCACGGTTTTCGGCTGTGCCCCAGACAGTATCAGTATATCGTTCCGCAAAAAGCCTTGAAAGTCGTTGATGCCGTTCTGCGCAGGGGAATCCCTGCGTTATCGGGATGAGAGAATCCGGAAGGATTTAGCGAAGCCCAGGCGCTCTGAAAAGCTGCGGCATCGATTTTTTCAGAAAAAAAATTTTCTGAAGCAATAGATTTCTGACGGTTTCCACTGTGCGTTTACGCTGTTATATCGCTGTTTTTGCTTTTTGGGGAGTAGACTTTTTGCGGAAAAATCAGACCCTTGTCAGCGGAATCCGACCGTGTTAGAATTGTATCGTCGAAAAATTTAAATTGACGTCTCTGTTTCGGGACGTCTTTTTTTTGTTTCCGGCTGTTTATCCGCAGAAATATGCGGGGATTGACTGAAATCGGACGCAAAGTCCGAACTATCGGATAGGGAAGGTGATACAATGGAGTCAACGCACGAAAGGGGGGGACGAAGATGGCCGGTTATCTTGAGATCATACGGCAGGATAAATGGTTTTCGGACAAAGCCTTCGCA
>CACZGD010000155.1 GCA_902780565.1 Oscillospiraceae bacterium | reverse complement strand
CCTCGGTGGACGCGTCGGACGCGGACACGGCGGCGTCGGTGGCGTCGGTGGAGCCGTCGTCCGTCTTGGAGCAGGCGGCAAACGCCGTCACGGCAAGGGTCGCGGCAAGGATCGCGGAGAGAATTTTGTATTTCATAGTAAGGACTTCCTTTCTGTTTTTTTCGTTTGATTGCGATGGATGCTCTCGGCTCAATAGAGTTTTTCTTTCACCCACTCATACCAGATATTCGCGTAGGTGGGGCCGAAGTGGATGCCGTCGGTGGCGGCGTCGTAGGGCAGCTCGCCGTCCTCGTTCGTGAATCTGGGGATGGGATCGAGGTAATAGCAGTCCTCCTCGGCGGCGACCTGCCGGATGACCTCGTTCTTCGCAAGGACCTTCGCCATGGTGGTGACGTAGCCGTTCGCGCGGGAGCGGGCCTCGTTGACCGGGAAGATGCCGTGCGCGTAGATCCTCGCGCCGGGGGCGTTGGCCTTCAGGGTGCGCAGCACCGTGCGGTAGGCTTCACCCCACGCGGAGTTCGCGTAGTCAAGGTCGTTGATGCCCACCAGCACCACCACGCGGTCGTAATCGCGCCCGATGACCTCGTCGAGGATCACGCGGTCGGAGCCGGAGACGGACTTGGAATCCATGGTGTTGACGTGCAGGCTCACCTTGCCGTAGAAATCATAGCCGGAGCCGGTCACGTAGCTCTGCAGCGAAACGACCAGCGAGTCGCCCAGCACCGCGACCTTGGGCTCGCCGCCCCGGCGGCCGGTGGAGGACACGCCGTCCTCATCGAAATAGAAGATCTCGCCGTCGATCGTGTGCTTGCCGGTCAGGCGGGTGCCGTCCTCGTTATAATAGTACCATTCGCCGTTATATTCGGTCCAGCCGGGCTCGGTGCGCCCGCAGACCTTGCACTGTTTGCCGTGGTCGGCGGTGGGGGCGGCGTAATCGTGCCCCGTGGGCAGCAGGATATCGCGCTTTTCCAGCCCGCAGACCGTGCAGGTCCACACGCTTTCGCCGGTTTCGGTGCAGGTCGCCGCGGTGATCACGGGCTCGCCGAAGGTATGGGCGGCGGTCGGGATCACGACCTGCCGGTCGTCGCCGCAGTAGGCGCAGATCAGGCGCAGCTCGCCCGTGGCGGTGCAGGACGCGCCCTTCTTCACTTCATAGGTATAGTCGTGGCGGATCGCAACGCTCTCCAGCCCCACGGAAAACCGCAGGCTCAGCCGCGCGTCGGACGCGGTGATCTTGCCGTCCATATCGATGTCCGCCAGCGCGTACTGCCCGGGCTCCAGCGTATCGAGCGAGAGCGCCGCGCGCAGGATCTGCCGCGCCTCCCCGGCGGTGAACTTGCCGTCGCCGTCCAGATCGCCCAGCATGGGGCTCTCGTCCCGGTCCTTTTCGGCGGGCGTGGCGGAATCCGTGAACGTGTAGCCGCAGACCTTGCAGACGTGGGTCGTGAAGCCCTCCGCCGTTTCGGTGGGCGGGGTCACGGTATCTTCATATTCACAGGCGGCCTTCGTCTCGCCGCCGCACACCTCGCACACCGCGGTGTGAAAGCCCTTCCCGTCGGGCTTCGCCTCGCCGAAAACGCAGTCCTCGGTCTTCACCGCGCCGCAGGTCTTGCAGCCGGAAACGTGGTGCCCCTCCATGTCGAACAGCGGCTCCACGAATTCGCAGTCCCCGGTCTCGGTCGCGCCGCAAACGGCGCAGGTCCGGGTGTGGGTATCGTCGTCGTTCTCATACCAGTCGCCCCATTCGTGGACGTGCTCCGGCTCCTCAGGCGCTTCACCGGGCGCCCCGGGCTCCTCCTCTTCGATCTCGTTCGCCAGCGCAAGCGGGACCCTCGGCGCAACAAAAAACGCGGACAGACACAGTACGACCGCGAGCAGCAGCGATAACGCTTTCATGATTCGACGCATAAACGTTTTCATCCCCATATCAAAAAATCAGTATATAAATTATATAAAGGAAAACGCCGTTTGTCAATCGAAAAAACAGGGATTTTGTAATTTTTTGGGCAGAGGGCCGGGGGTCAGGGGCCAGGGGCCAGGGACCAGAGGCCGGGGGTCGGGACCTGCGGTCGGCATTATAATAGGGACCGGAGGCCAGAGGTCCCTCTATCATACATAATCGCGGCGCAGCCGCAACCGAAATATTTATCTCTTTTCACTTTTCATTCCCTCACCCTGCCCCCTCTGCTTCAAAAATATTTCTCTTGTATTCCGTCCCAAAAGGGTCTATAATAGTCGCAAGGAAGGTGATACGATGAAAAAGATCATCATTGCGGGCGCCGGGCACGGCGGGCTGGTGGCGGCGAAGCTGCTGGCCCAGGCCGGGTTCGACGTGACCGTCTACGAAAAAAAGGCGCGCGAGGACCTCGGCTACGACCAATATGACTCCGTGCATCTGGACGGCTTTGAAAAGGCCGGGGTCCCGGTGCCGGAAAAATACCGCGTCCACCGCACGGGGCTGGCGTTCCGTCTCCCGGGCTCGGACCTGCCCGCGCTGAGGCAGGGCGTGAAGGACGATACCTTTAACGTGGAGATCGACCGCCGGGCGCTTTACGACTGGCTGCTGACCCCCGCGGCGCAGATGGGCGTGCATTTTGAGTTCGGGTGTGAGATCCTGTCTCCCATCGTGCTGGGCTCCCGCGTGGCGGGCTTCGAGACCGACCGGGGACCGGTCTACGCCGATCTGGTGATCGACGCCGCCGGGATCTATTCCCCCATCCGAAGTCAGCTCCCCGAAAGCCTCGGCATTCAGAACATGCCGCGCAAATATGAGCTGCTGCACCCCTACCGCGCCTATTTCGCGCGTACCCCGGGCGTCCCGGACCCCGAAAACGTCTATTCCGTCATGCCCCTGCCCTCGCCCTTCTGCGGCATCATGTGGGCGATCATGAAGGGGGACGAGGTGGACGTGCTGATCGCCTCCATGGAGGAAATCTCCGACCGCCAGATCGAGGAAAAGCTGGAGCTGCTGAAAAAGGACTTCCCGCAGATCGGCGAATTCAAACGCGGCGGGCGCCTGCCGGATATCCCGACGCGCCAGCCCCTGTCCATGCTGGTCGCGGACGGTTACGCCGCCATCGGCGACGCGGCGTTCATGACGGTCCCGCTCAAGGGCTCGGGCGTGGGGCACTCCATGCGCGCGGGCAAGATGCTTGCCGAAACCGTGATCGCGGACAAAAACGGCTTTTATACCCGCGAGACCCTGTGGAGCTATCAGGCGAAATTCTTTGACGACATCGGCTTCGGCTCCGCGCTGATGGCGGTGCTGGGAAACGAAATGCCCTGCATCGACGCCGAGAGTCTGGAGTACGTCTTCTCCTCCGGCATCGTCTCCTCCGAAATGCTGGAGCAGTTCGGGTCGGAGGCCGGCATCACCAAGATCCTCATGACCACCGGCGTGTCGCAGCTTACCGATATGACCAAAAAGATCGTCGGGCATATGAGTCTGCGCCGGACCCTGCTGCGCGGCGCGCGGAACATCGGCCGCTGCAAGCTCGTCGAGCGCGGCTTCAAAAATAAGTACGACGCCCGCATGGCGCTCCGCTGGGCGGAATCCTACGACCGCTTCTTCGCCTCCATTCGCACCTTCAGCGCCGGGCAGGCCGAAAAGATCCGCACCGCCGTCGCCGACAGCGCGATCGCGGAAGAGGAATAAGCCGCGAATGATAATACTTTTGACAACGGGATGCTTCGGCGTCCCGTTATTTTGTTGGACGCTCCTGTAGCACGGCACCTCAGTGCCGTTCCAGGCATTTGTTATTTTCCGAAAACCGTCGTTCAAAACCCGTGTCCGGAAACAGGACCGGGTTCGGATCGGAACGTTTTTTGAAAATATCATTGTCCCGAACGGCTCCTGTAGCACGGCACCTCAGTGCCGTTCCAGGCATTTGTTGTTTTCCGAAAACCATCGTTCAAAACCCGTGTCCGGAAACAGGACCGGATTCTGACCGGAACGTTTTTTGAAAATATCATTGTCCCGAACGGCACTGAGGTGCCGTGCTACCGTTCCCCCGTTCCCCCGTTCCCTATTGTGCATTCTGCCCAAAAAATCCCACGAAAATCCCTCGACATTTTCTTATTCTTGTCGTCAAAGGGACGCAAAATCCGTTTCGATGTGGTATAATATCCCTATCATGCGAACAAATGTTCATTTTGGAGGGAAAATCATGGCAAAGACAAAGCGTTATTACTGGTTCCGGCTGAAGACCGATTTTTACGACGACATCCGGGTGCTGCGGGTGCAGGCGAAGCCGGACGGCGACCACGCGGTGATCCTGTATCAGCGGCTGA
>CACZGD010000154.1 GCA_902780565.1 Oscillospiraceae bacterium | reverse complement strand
AGCGTCAGGGTCTCGGTCTCGACGTGCGCGCTGTTTCTCGCGCACACGCGGGTCGCGGTGATCGTGTGACCGTCTGCCGCCCACTCATAGGTGGGTTCGCCGAAGTCGTGGTCGTCATTGGTCGGGATATCCTGCACGTCCTTGGTCTGCGGCAGGAATGCGGTGTTCTGGAAGGTCGCGGTGTAGGTGGTCCAGCCCTTTTCGCTGCAGTCGGGCTGTGTCTTTACGGCGGCAGTGATGCCGTGCTCCAGCGTCGCGGTCTCGGTCTCGACGTGTTCGCCGTCTCTGGCGCAGACGCGCGTCGCGGTGCAGGTGTGTCCGTCGTCAGACCAGACGTAGGTCGGCTCACCGTAAGCGTGATCGTTGTTCGTCGGGATATCCTGCACGTCCTTCGTCTGCTGCGCGAACGCGGGGTTCGTGAAGGTCGCCGTGTAGGTGGTGGTGCCCATCACCGAGCAGTTCGCCGGGGTCTTTTCGGCGGCGGTGATGCCGTTGCCGAGCGTGCGGACCTCGGTTTCGACGTGCGCGTCGTTTCTCGAACAGACGCGGGTCGCGGTGACGGTATGACCGTCGTCCGCCCACTCATAAGTCGGCTCGCCCCAGGCGTGATCCAAAGGCTCCCCGTCGGTAAACGTATGCGCATCGTTTCTTTCCACAGTGCCGCATACCGCGCAGGAATAGTAATACACAGCCGCGTGTTCACAGTCGGCGGCGGATACAAGCGCCGCATCGGTCACAGTCGCGGCGGTGAAACTGTGGTCGCCGGTCGGTTCGATGACGGTATTGAGGCTGCGCGTCGCGCCGCATACCGAACAAGCCTCATGCTTGACGCCGGGGTTGCCGCAATCGGCGAACGTGTCCGTGACCCAGATCCAGTTATGGTCGTTCGTCTCGGTGTAGCCGCAGTTTGCGCAGACGCGGCTGTGGGTATTGTCACCGTCGGAGGCCTGTGCGCCGTAGGCGTGCGCGGCGGTCTCATAATCGGCGGTCACGGTCAGATCGGACGTCACGTTGGTAAACGCGGTGTCCCACGTGCCGAGGAAGTGGTAATGGTTCTCGGCGTCATTCGCTTGCTGAAGATATTCGGGGGCGGTGGGCGCGGTGGCGCCATCGCCGAAAAGCACCGTTTCGGTTTTCAGCGTATTGCCGAGAACGTCCTTAAAAGTAACAGTGAACTGCGTCTTGAATTCAGGCGAGATCGTAATCGCGGCATCCCCCATAGTCCCGCTGATGCTGCCCTCATACATTCCGACGAACATCACGCCTGCAGCAGGCTTGATGTCACGCAGCTCATAAGTATCCTCGTAATAGATCTCCTGATAGAAATCCACCACGTCGTCGGCGCGCTGCTCGCCGTTCACGTAAACGTCTGCTGTGAAGAAGTTGATATTATCCCAGTAATACTGCCCGTCCAGCACGGCGTTCATATCAAGGTAATACTTATTTCTGGTCCATTGCATGTTGAAATAAGTATCTTCGGTATGAATATTTGTGATATCATTTGTTTCCTGTTTGATTACCAACTCGGTGGTAGGCCAGGAAACGCCGAGCTGAACGACCGCTCCGTTCCCGATCGTCTGACTGTTATTATCACGGTTATACCAGTCGCCGGGGGTAAAGCCGGTGCGGGAGACGTTCGGCGCGTAATAGGCGTTATTATATACGTCATCCATATAGACGTTCGTTCCGGTGTCGCCATCCTGGAACCAGAGCTTGAAACGGAACAGATTCCGGTACCAGTTGAGAATGGGATAATAGTAGGTCGTGGAGCCGATCTTCACGCCCCAGGTATTCTTGCAGTAGTTGCCGGAGAAGCCGGAGGAATTGATGAGATCATTTTCGCTGATTGGTGTGCCCTGCACCGTTCCCATTGCGACGTTACTGTTGTAATAGACGTTGTTGCCGACGTTGCCGCCGTAGGCGATGATCGCGAAGGGACGCGTGCCGGAAACAGTCCCCGCGTTATAGGAATTGGTGATGTAGTAAGGCGTATTGCCGTCCTTGATCTTGCCGATCAGACCGCCGTCGTCGCGGCCACCGGAAACAGGACCCCAGTTGAAGCAGTCCGTCATATTCGGGTTATCGTTGGAAGAACCGGAAAGATTGCTGGTCTGTCCCACGATGCCGCCGTGCGCGCCGTTTTCGTTGTGGTTGTAAGTCTCGATGGAGCCGACGTTGAAGCAGCGGCGGATATAGGAATGATGGTTGGTGTGTCCCAGAATACCGCCGGCGTCGTTGTATGCCTTGATGGTGCCGAGGTTCCAGCACTCCTCAATGGTAGGCTGAGAGTTGCCGCCATAGCCGTAAATACCGCCGGCGCAATCGTTTGTAGAGATGACCATACCGCCGTTGCCGCAGTGATAGAAAACGTGCGCGGCGGCGTTGCCGTAGCCGAGAATACCGCCGACAGAGTTTTTGCCCTGTACCTCGCCGTTATTATAGCAGTATCTGAACTCCTGCACGTCGTCCTCGATTTCACCGAGGATACCGCCCGCATTGTCGTTGGCGCAGGAGACGCTGCCGTAGTTGACGTCGTTTTCAAAATAACCGAAACCGATGTTGGAGCCGACGATACCGCCCGCATCCTCTCTTCCGTAGACGTCGCCGCGGTTGACGCAGTTCGTGATCTCATGCCGGTTGTAGTCCGTATCAATCCTACCGGCGATACCGCCGGCGGCATTGGCTCTGGATTCAATGTAACCGGTATTGGAACAGTTTGTAAGAGTCATCTTTTTATCCTGACTCTTGGAGCCGTAGTAGCCGAAGATACCGCCCGCGCACGCATCGGTGCTGACCTTGCCGGTATTCGAGCAGTTAACGAAGGAGGACTCGTCGTCCTCGATCCAGCCCGCAAGACCGCCGGCATCCGAATAGCCCGCGTAGATCTCGCCGGAATTCGAGCAGCCGTTTGCGACGACGCTGCCCTTGGAGTGACCGACCAGACCGCCCGCGCGTTCATTATCGGCATAAATCCTTGCCGCGTTGGAGCAGTTTGTAATGCGCAGCGTGTCGTTCGCGCCGTATTCGCCGATGAGTCCGCCGACGTAGTTATAACCGTAAACGGTGCCGCTGTTGATATGCACATTTTCAAAAGTGATATTGCCCTCACCGAAGCCGACCACAACGGCAAAGCCGTTCTTTTTATTGCCATTATCGTTATCGTCGATAAATGCGTTCTCGAAATTCACATTTTTGAACGTGGCGTTCCGCGCGGAACGGAAGATGCCGATCCGGTGATCGCTGTTGTGCATCTGGAAGTTATAGATCGTGTGTCCCTGTCCGTCAAAGGTGCCCTGGAAGTAATTGTCCCGGCTGTAGTAGACGTTTTTGCCGCCGCTGATATTGCCGAAATCAATGCTGTTCAGGTCAATATCCACGTCCAGGTACACAGTCTGTCCGCTGTAGGACGTGCCGGTGCCCGCGTTGTTGATAAACTGCGCGAAGCCCTTGGCGGACGTGATATGGTTGCCACTGAAGCCGCTGCCGTCCCAGGTGCCGTCCCAGACGTCCGCCGCGCTTGCGGTGGGCGCGAGAGGCAGACCGAGCGGCAGGATCATCAGGAGCGTGAGCAGCACGCCCAGGATCCGTTTGCCGGTGGTTCGCTTCATTGTCATGAAAAACACCCTTTCCTGTCAGATTGGGGAACGTCTCCCCTGCCTGTTGCGGCACTGCGCCGTATAACAAGCCTTAGTATAATACTAACACTTTATTTCGGGATTTTCAACAGAAATTTGCGTAATTTTCATAAAATGGAATCCATTTCACAGCGCGTTCACACAAGCGTCACGCAGCCGACAAAAAAGAGCGCCGTGCGGCGCTCTTGCAGAAAACCCGTCTGCCGGGAGGGAGGCACGGCAGGGATCAGGTGCGATTTGTTCCGGTTCCCGGCAAAAAGGCGGACAGCACGTCGCTGCCGGGGCGGGTGAAGGCGACGAACTCCGAAAGACCCGCCGGGACCGTGTGCCAGCCCTGCGGATAAGGCTGCCCGGTCCGGGTCAGGACCCAGCCGTCCGTCGGCAGGTAGACGCGTTTTTCCGTCTGCCCCCGGTTCACTACCGGCGCGAACAGGATATCGTCCCCGAAGAAATACTGCTCCCCGAGCGTATAGCAGACGGGATCCTCCGGGTACTCGAAGAACATGGGACGCATGACCGGCCAGCCCTGTTCGGACGCCGTGACCATCTGCCGCCCAGATCTCGTTCGGGTCGCCCGTGGGCTCCTTCACGTCCCGCTTCTTTTCGCCGTGCCGGATGCGGCTGCCGTGCAGGCGCATGACCGGGCTGAACACGCCGAACTGGAACCAGCGCACGATCAGCTCGCGGAAGTATTCGCTTTCGGTATCCGCGCCGTAAAAGCCGCCGATATCCGTATTCCACCACGGAATGCCGCACATTGCCATGTTGAGCCCCGCCTTGACCTGCATGGACAGGCTTTCAAACGTGGAGGGGATATCGCCGCTCCAGACCAGCGCGCCGAACTTCTGACTGCCGAGGTAGGCGCAGCGCGTGAGCGTGACCGGCGTTTCCACGCCCATGGCGCGCTGCCCGTCCCACGACATACGCACGTAGTCATAGGGGTAACGCAGCGCGACCTCGGCGCCGTTGCCCGCGAAAAAGTTCAGCTCGCCGAAGTTTTCGGGGTGGACCTCCGGCTCCGCCTCGTCCAGCCACAGCGCGTCCACGCCCTGCGAAAGGTAATTGCGCCGGATCTTCTCAAACACGAACGCGCGGGTCTCCGGGTTTGTGGCGTCGATCTCCGCCTGCGGCCCGTAAAACGAAAAGACCCGGTCGCCGCCGTCGGTGCGGGAGATCAGCAGACCTTTTTCTTTCATTTCGGCGTAGTTCTCGCTGTTCTCGTTGATCGTGGGCCAGACCGAGACCGCAAGCCGGACGCCCATCTCGTGCAGCTCCCGCGTCATGGCGGGCACGTCCGGCCAGTAGGCGGGGTCGAATTTCCAGTCACCCTGCTCCGTCCAGTGGAAGTAATCGCACACGATCACGGACAGCGGGACGCCCTCGTCCCGGTACCGCCGCGCGACCGCCAGCAGGTCCTCCTGCGTTTCATAGCGCAATCGGCTCTGCCAGAAGCCCGTTGCCCAGTGGGGCATGACCGGCGCGTGCCCGGTCAGATCCGCCAACGACGACGCAACCGCCTTGGGATCGCCGCCGATGACCACGTAGTCCAGCTTTTTCGTCGCGCCCACGCTCCAGCGCGTGCGGTTCACCGCAAGCTCCACGGTCCCCACGGCGGGGTTGTTCCACAAAAAGCCATAGCCGAGGGAGGAGTAAACAAAGGGGATTGCGCATTTGGCGTTGACGTGCCGGAGATCCACGGCGCAGCCCTTCAGGTCAAAGCAGCCGAGCCCATCGTGCCCCAGCCCGTAAAAATGCTCGCCTTCGCGTGGGGCGAACGTCACCCGCGCCGCGAAGGTGCCGTCCGGGTTTTGCTCATAATGCCGCCAGCCGTCGTGAAACGTCAGCTCCGGCAGCTCCTCCAGCACCGAAACGCCCCGGACGTAGAACGTGACCTTGCCGCTGCGCTCCAACTGGCATTTCACGTCGCCCACCGTCATAAACGTGCAGTAGTCCCGTTCCTCATAGGCGGGGTCCGCCGTACCGGGCAAGAGCGTTACGTCGTCGTCAAACGCCTCCCCTGCCGGGAACGCCTCGAACCGGATGGCGTTTGCCCCGCAGGGCGTCACGCGGAGCAGCTCCTGCCCCCGCCGGTAGGTCATCCCCGTTTTTTCGAGCCTGATGTTTTCCATATGCGCGCCTCCTTGCTTGATTTGTTTTCATTCTATCATAGATGCCCGGCAAATGAAAGGGGTTTTGATGATTCCGCGTGTCGCGGGGACAAAATAAAGCAAAAACCGCTGTGCAGCGGTTTTCGTTTGCGCTTCTATTTGAGATCCACGACCACGTCCTCCAGTCTGCGCTTCGGGACGTAATGCACGTCGTTTTCGTCGCGGTAATAGCCGAGGGACTCCCCTGCCGCGGCCTCGGTGAGCACAACAGACTCATCCGGCTTGCCGACGGCGACGATGAGCATAGGCACAAGATGCTGCGGCAGCGCGAGCGCCGCCGAGAGCTTTGCGGGGCTGAAATTGCCGATCATGATGCCGCCGAGCCCGATCGACGTCGCCGCGAGCAGCATGGTCTGCGCCACGATGCCCACGTCCTTCGGGAAGCGCGTCAGATCCGCCTCCCAGTCCGTGTTCTGCGCGATCACGATGAAGGCGGTGGGGCGCTTGCCGGGGTACGGCAGATGCTTTTCCGGCAGGCCTCGCGCCCAGCCGGTCAGGGGCTGGATGCGGTCCAGCTCCGCCTGCTCATACGCGAGGATATACTGAAACGGCTGCCGGTTGACGCTGGACGGCGCGAATCTGGCGCAGTCCACCAGATACAGCAGCTCCTCGCGCGTGACGCGTCGGCTTTCGTCGTACCCGCGCCAGCTGCGGCTGCTTTTGACCAGCTCCAAAAACGAAGCGTCCGTAAAGGACGCGTTGCTGCGATCCGTTGTTTCCATATCGGTCCCCTCCTGTTCCCCCTCAGTTTACCGCGATTCGGGCGGCTTGTCAATAGAAAACGACCGCACCGGAGATCCGATGCGGTCGATCCTTATTCCGTTACGCGTTCGGGGCGCACAGGCGGACTGCCGTCTCCCGCACGCACTCGAGCTGCGAGAACGCCGCAACGGACATATCCTCGCAGTTTTCCACGTATTTCACGCTGGCGCTCAGCTTGAAGCGCGCCGTGACCTTGCCGGTCGGGACGACGTCCGCGTTCCCGCGCACGGCGTTGGCGATCATGAAGAGATCGGTCTTTCCGGCGGCGGCAAGCGCCTGCGTGAAGCCGTTGGCGGCTGCCCTGCCGGAATCGGACCAGCGCACGACCACCGCCGTACGGTTCGCTACGCTTATCATCTGCATCAGCTCGTCGCCCAGATACGAATCCGCATCCACCACGATATCGTCGAAATCACCGGAGTGGCGCGCGGCGACCGCAATGCGCGTGTACGCCGTATAAGCCATGCCGAGCGAATGGATGGGCGCCTTGAACGGCGGCAGATAGGTAAAGCCCTGCTGCCGAAGGACCGGCTTGACGGCGGCGTACAGATTCGGCGTCGCGGATGTGAGCGCCCCGTATACGGCGGGCGCGTCAATGGGCCGCCCGTCCTCCAGCAGCCGCCCGAAGGTCTGCAGGTGGGAGGCATTGATATACAGCACCCGTCTGCCGGCCTTGGCAAGCGCGGCGCAGAGCCCGAGGGACACCGTGGTTTTCCCCGTGCCGCCGGCGGCGGAGCAGAACAGCAGAAGCTGCGGCTTGCCGGGCGCCGGGATCACCACTGCCGGGGCAGGGGCAGGCGCAGGGGCAGGCGCGGACGTCGGGGCAGGCGCGGGCGCGGCAAAGGCGGCGCGGATCCGGGAAAGCGTCTCCTCCCCGAGACTCGGCGCGGGGGGATTCATCGCGTCCGGCACTGTGAGCAAGCGGCCGATCTTCGCGTCGGCGGGCAGCAGATTCCCCAGCCGTGCCGGCAGGACCAGAACGTCCGTCTCCACCGGCGCGTCCAGCAGCTTTTCAAAGCCGTCGCGGTCGGTGATGAATGTCAGCTCCGCACTTTCGTAATAATCGCGGATCAGCGTCTGAAAGATCCCTTCCAGATATAAGGAATCGGTATCCACAAGGATCATAGTCGTCTTTTTCATCGGTCGGTCCCCCTTATTCGATCTCAAACCGGAAGTCGCTGTTCGCCAGACGGACGATATCGCGGTCCTTCAGCGGGAACGGCACGTTCGGCTGCAGCTTGACGCCGTTGACGTAGGTGCCGTTGGCGCTCTGCAGATCCATGACCGTATACTGCCCGTCCTTGCGGTCGATGCGGCAGTGGACGCGGCTGATCATCTTGTTGAAGGTGACGGCGCCGTCTACGCTCTCCGGCTTTTTGCCGATCAGGAACTGGTCCTTGGTGATCTCGACCTCGGCCTTTTCCTCGGTATTCACAGCCACGATCCGGCAGCGGGCGGAAGCCTTTGCGGCGACCTGCACCGCAGGCTTCGCAACCGGCGTCGGGACCGGCTTCGGCGCAGGCGCGGCAGGCTGCGCGGGGGCGGCAGGGATATTCGGTCTCTGCTGCGCGTTCACGGCAGGCTGCGCGGGGGCACCGGGAGTATTCGGTCTCTGCGGCGCGTTCATGCCGGGCTGCGCGGGGGCACCGGGTACGTTCGGTCTCTGCTGCGCGTTAGCAGCGGGCTGCGCAGGTGCGCCCGGATATGCCGGTCTCTGCGGCTGCGCGTTCATACCGGGCTGCGCAGGTGCGCCGGGAACGTTCGGTCTCTGCGGCGCGTTTGCGGCAGGCTGGGCAGGTGCGCCCGGATATGCCGGTCTCTGCGGCTGCGCGTTCATACCGGGCTGCACGGGAGCGCCGGGGATATTCGGTCTCTGCGGCGCGTTCACGGCAGGCTGTGCGGGGGCACCGGGGATATTCGGCCTCTGCGGCGCGTTAGCTGCGG
>CACZGD010000153.1 GCA_902780565.1 Oscillospiraceae bacterium | reverse complement strand
AGTCTTGAACAGTCCGCCGTGACCGTAAACACAGTCAATAGCCACGTTTTCCCGGTTCATGATCTCCATACCGTATTTCAGGGTTTCCATACTGGAATAGATCTGGGCACGCATGAAATTGGCCAGGTTCATGGCAGCGTCAGGAAGACGCACAAACATGGGACGGCCTTCTGATGTTCCTGTAACGGGTTCACCGGCGAGATAATTGAAATTTACCAGGCCGCCGCATGCGGGATCCCGTACGTCCGCATCTTCGGCAACAACCTTTTGACAGATGACGAGGACGGGGAGATCGCAGGGATCGCCGGGCAGATCCGCGCCCTGTGTGAAGAGGCGCGCGAGTACCGCGTAGGGATCCTGCTGGAGGTCCACGGGGATTTCAATACGAGTGACAGGATCCTGAAAACCGCCGACGGTGTGAACAGCGACAATTTCGGGATCATCTGGGATATCATGCACAGCCGGGAAGACCCGGCGCGTTTTTGGGAACGGACGAAGCGCCTGATCCGGCACGTACACCTCAAAGACAGCATAGGGGCGAGCTTGTGCCCCGTGGGGGAGGGGGACCTTCCCGTGGCTTCGATCGTCCGCATGCTGGAAAACGACGGATATGACGGGTATTACAGTCTGGAGTGGGAAAAGCGCTGGCATCCCGGGCTGCGCGGCGCGGAGGAGGAATTCCCGTCCTTCGTAAGGTTTATGGAAGACCTCCCCGGCAGTCGCCGCTGAACGGCGGGACAGGCTTCCGCCCTGCCGCTTCCGAACCGTCGGGCCCTGCCCGGCAAACGATACCCGACGACATCCGCTTGCTGCCGACGCGGCGGAGAAAGGAGAACGTTATGAGGTTCAATCCGAAACTGGCCGAGGCAAGATTGGAAAATGCGGCGATCACGTTCGTGAACACGCTGCTGGTCGCGTTCCATCAGTCCCGGGCCGCACGGACAGGAGAACCGATCAATACCGACGACATGGTCCTCACGTTTGAGGATCATTTCGACGGGGACCGGCTCGATGAACGCTTCTGGCGGGCGCACAATTTTTACGGCGTGCGCAAGGGCGGGTACTGGAGCGGCTCGCAGCTCCGCGTGGAAGGCAGCAACCTGGTCATCACCACGCAGTATCGGGAAGACGGCGAGTTCGGCTCCGGATGGTATACCGCCGGGATCGAAACGGAGGATCGATTCGAACAGACCTACGGCTATTTCGAGTGCCGCTGCAAGCTGGCGAAGGGACAGGGGCTCTGGTCCGCGTTCTGGATGATGAACAGGCACGTCCACGAGGTGACGGGCCATTCCCGCAACGGCGCGGAGATCGATATCATGGAGGCGCCGTTCTGGTTCCGGGGGGAACGCAAGCGGAACCTCGTCACGCTCAATCTCCACTACAACGGCTACCGCCTTCATACGAGATATAAAAACGTGGGGATCTTCCGGCTGGACAACGACCCCTATGAAAACTACAACACCTACGGGGTAAAATGGACGCCCGACGCCTACGTCTTCTACATCAACGGCCGCCCGGTGGCAAAAACGTCCTGGGGCGGCGTTTCGGAAAAACCGGAATATCTGATCCTGTCCTGCGAGGTGGACGGCGGCGATGCCCTTCCGACACGGGGCTGGTCCGGCTATATCGAACGGAACGACAAAAAGACCTTTCAAGCCGAATTCCTCGTGGATTACGTCCGCGCGTATCAATTCAAGACGCCCCCGGAAGAAGAACAAGGGGATGGACAGTAAGGCCTGCGAAAACAACGGCGCCGGAAGCATCCTCCGCAGCAAGGAAGGAAAAGCTCCCGGCGTCTGTTTCGTCCCGGACCGCCTTCGGCGGGGGGACGTCGCCTCCCGATACCGCGTCCGGCCTGCCCTGTCGGGCGCTGCGCGGCGACGGTTCGTTTCAGTCTGTTTTTTTCTGTTCTTATTTCTCTTTATAGTAGAGCATACAGTGGCAGTAGCCCTCGAAATTCTCGTCGGCGATCTGCTCGCGGAATTCCCGGCACATGCACTTGGTTTCTTCCGTGCGCTCCCTGCGGCAGGGGCAGTAGCCGCCGGTCTGCCGGAGGCCTTCCTTTACGGTATCGACGACCTCTTTGTTGGGGTTGAGCGTGATTTTCATGTTCGGCTCCTTTCCTTAATCAAGAAACGATCTGGCGAAATCGGCGGCGGCCCGCAGGTCTTCCGCGTCCGGGCGGCCCTTGTGCACGCCCTTGAACTCGCCGCGGCAATGGAATTCTCTTTTTTCCATCGGGATCCCGGCCTTCTCCGCTTCCGCCTGCACCTTTTTGTAGGTGGAATTCAGCATGGCGGCGGAACCGAAATTGACGATCCTGCCGACCTTGTTTTTGTCAAGCGACTGCACGAAGCGCCTGACCTCCGGGTCGATGCTGAAGGCGTAATAGGAATTGCCCAGGAACAGAAGATCCACCGGTTCCGCGATGGGCTCGCTGATGGGCAGCGCCGGAACGCCCAGTGCTTCGGCGACGGCCTCCGCCAGACGCCGGGTGTTGCCCGTTTTGGTGTAGTATCTGACTGCGTATTTCATTTTTTTCCTCCCGTTTTTCTGTCAAAACACAGCATCCGGTTCCGTGACGGCTTCCGAGTGTCAATCGGAAACGTCGATATCCGGGATGATCTGGATCTGATAATCCGGATAAAGCGCCTTTACCTCGCCGAGCAGAACGGATATCGCTTCTTTTCTTTCCACGTCAAAGCTGACGACCACGTCGAAGCGGACGGTCTTCTTTTCGGTATCCGCGTAGAAGCCGTGTATCTGCAGCGCCCAGTCGTGCGCCATGACCGTCTTCTGGATCGCGTTGCGCATCCGCGCCGCCTCGTCGTCGGAAGTGTTGTAGGAATAGACGCCGATCCCCGTCAGGATCACGCCGGTCTTTTGGAAAACGTCGGTCTGTATCTTACGGGTGATCCGGTCCACGTCGTCCACGCTCAGGTGGTCCGGCAGCTCCACGTGTACGGAACCGTAATTCTTGTTCGGGCCGTAATTGAACAGCGTGACGTCATACGCGCCGAGCACGGCGTCTTCCGCACAGATGATCGCTTTGAGCTCCCTGGTCGTTTCCGCGTCGTCGCGCTTGCCGATGATATCGTTCAGCGTTTCGATCATCATTTCGATGCCGGCCTTGATGATAAAGCCCGCGATCACAACGCCCACGTACGCTTCCAGCGAGACGCCCCAGATCAGGTAGACCACCGCCGAAGCGAGCACCGAAGAAGAGAGGATCGCGTCGAACAGCGCGTCCGAGCCGGAGGCGGCCAGCGCGCCGGATTTTGCCTTTTTCCCCTGCTTCTTCACGTACATGCCCAGAAGCAGCTTTACCACGATCGCAACGGAGATGATCACGATCGAAACCGTGCTGTAATCAGCGGCCTCGGGATGGATGATCTTCTTGACCGATTCCACGAGCGAGGTGATACCGGCGTAGAGCACCAGCGCCGCCACGATCATGGAGCTTAAATACTCGATCCTGCCGTAGCCCAGCGGATGTTTTCTGTCCGGCTGTTTGGCGCCGAGCTTGGCGCCGACGGAAACAACTATCCCGACTTCTTGCCCCGCATGGCGCAGTTTGAGCTTACCTTGCTTGACTGGGCGGAAAAGCACAAGGGCGCTCGCGATTACGTTGTCTTTGCCGACAAGTGTTGGCCGGCCTTCCCCGAGGCATTTGGATTTGAGCCTTGCTACGTCAACAGCCGCCTTGCCAACAAGGGCATTCCGGTTGCCTGCGAAGTCGACATCTTTGGCGCTCTTTCTGAGTACATCGGAACTTGCGTCACAGGCGCTCCCGTCACATTGCTTGACATCAACAACACCGTTCCCCAAGACTTGTACGACGACGAAATCAAGGGAAAGACAAAGTATCCCTACAAGCTCACAGACACATTCATGGGCTTCCACTGCGGAAACACTCCATTCTGCCGCTTGAACAAGGCTTGCAAGCCTGGAATCAAATACCAGTTGATTCAGCACCGCTTGCTTGAGCCAAAAGGAAGCGATCCGGACTTTACTCGCGGAACATTGGAAGGCGATATCGCCGCCGGCGAAATCACCTTCTTCAGATTGCAGACCCGCCCGGACACAAAGCTTCAGGCCTACGTTGCCGAAGGCGAAGTCTTGGACGCCAAGACCCACTCGTTCGGCGGCATCGGCGTGTTCGGCATCCCGGAAATGGGCCGCTTCTACCGCCATGTTTTGGTAGCCAAGCAGTATCCGCACCACGGAGCCGTCGCCTTTGGCCATGTTGGAAAAGCCTTGTGGACAGTCTTCCAGTATTTGGGAATCGAAGACATCGCCTACAACAAGCCGGCCGGAACCCTC
>CACZGD010000152.1 GCA_902780565.1 Oscillospiraceae bacterium | reverse complement strand
GAAAGCGCGCGACGCCGAGGAGCAGGAATCCCAGCGGCAGGCGATGATCGACGAGGTCGAAAGCGCCGGCGACGATATCTGGTCCCGCTTCCACGATTACGTGGTCCTCGGGGACTCCCGCGCGGTCGGCTTTTATTACTATAAGTTCCTGCAGACCTCCCGTGTGCTGGCGGAGGGCGGCGACTGCATCATGGATATCGAGTCGCATATGGACGAGATCCGGGCGCTGGACCCCTCCTATATCTATCTCTGCTACGGGCTTAACGATACCGGTATGGGCTACTGGGCCAACGGCGACGAATACTACGTGGACTGCAAGCGGATCCTCACGGAGCTGAAGAGCGCGTTCCCGGATGCGACGATCGTGGTCTCCTCTATTCTGCCCGCGAAGGAATTCGCCATGGAGCAGAATCCCGTCTGGCGCAAGATCCCCGATTTTTCAGAAGCCATGCGCAAGGCCTGCGGGGAGTGCGGCGCGTATTTTGCCGATAACGAGGCGCTGGTCAATAAGTATATGGACGTGTATTGGGACGTGGACGGCGTGCATCTGATGCCGGACTTCTATCCCTATTGGGCTGCGAATCTGCTGCTGGCGCAGCTTGAAGGAGAAAATCAATGAGAAAATACAGAATTTTGGAGATCGCCCGTGTGGTCCCCGTGCTGGCGGTCGTTGTGTTCTGGATCGTCTCCTGCTCACAGAACCGCGTCAGCAAAACGCCGTTTGAGGAGGTCCGTCAGGCCGTTGCGGACGTGGTCGTTATGGACGCCATGCAGGAGGGCGACGACGCGGTTTTCCGTCGGCTTTACGGGCTCGATCCCGCGAATTACGACGGCGTCTATCTGCTTTGGCCGCTCTCGAATATGGACGCGGAGGAGGTCCTGCTCGTCCGCCTGAAGGATCCCGGCGACGCGGACGCCGTGCTGCAGGCGATCGACGCGCGGATCGCCACCCAGAAAAAGAGCTTTGACGGCTACGGTGTGCAGCAGTTCGATCTGCTGGAGAACCACTGCGTCGTGGAGGCGCGCGGCAACGATATCCTGTTCGCGGTCGGCGCGAATGCCGACGTGCTGCGGCAGGCGTTTCTCGGCGCGCTGTAAGGAGGGAAAGGTATGACGTTTCAGCAACTGATCTTCCCCCTTCTGTTCCTGCCGCTCTCGGTGGTCCTCTACCGCTTTTTGCCCCTTGTGGTCAGAAAGCCCGTCCTGCTGGTCTTCAGCCTCGTGTTCATCGTATGGGGAAGCTGGACCGACCTGTTTTACGTGGCGTGCGCGATCGCCTTCAACTACCTGACCGCGATGCTGTTCACGTCCCTGCAGAAGGAGAATTACCGGCAATACGCAAGGCTGGTCTTCTGGACCGGCGTCGCGGCGAATCTCGGCTTCCTGTGCTTCTTCAAGTATCTGAACGGTTTGTTCGGCAGCCCGCTGCGCGTGCCGGTCGGCGTGTCGTTCTTCACGTTCTCCCTGCTCTCGTTCCTTGCGGACCTGTATATGGGGCGCGAAAAGCTGCCGAAATTTTTTGATTTCGCGCTCTTCGTGACCTTCTTCCCCAAGTTCACCAGCGGTCCCATCGTGCGCTTCAGCGACTTTACGAAGCAACTGGAGGGGATGTCCGTCACGCGCGCGAAAACGGAGCGGGGCATCACGCGATACGTGTTCGGCCTTGCGAAAAAGGTCCTGCTGGCGGACGCGCTGTCCGTTTTGTTTACGACCGCATCGACCGCCTACGCCCCCTCCGCGCTGCTTGCCTGGGGCGGCGCGCTGGCCTATACGTTCCTGCTGTATTTCGACTTCTCCGGCTATTCCGATATGGCGATCGGCATCGGCAACCTGTTCGGCTTCGACCTGACGGAGAATTTCACCTATCCCTACGTCAGCCTGTCGGTTTCCGACTTCTGGCGTCGCTGGCACATCAGCCTCGGCGCGTTCTTCCGCGAGTACGTCTATATCCCGCTCGGCGGCAACCGCAAGGGCGATAAGCGCACGGTCCTCAACCTGCTCATCGTCTGGCTGCTGACCGGGATCTGGCACGGCAGCACCCTCACCTTCGTCGTCTGGGGGCTCTGGCATTTCCTGTGGATCGCGGCGGAGCGCTATCCGCTTAAGAAGCTGCTGCCGCACATTCCGAAGCCGATCCGCAGCGTCTGCACGTTCTTCATCGTCCTGTTCGGCTGGGTATTCTTCTTCTCCGGCACCATCGGCGGGGCGTTCCGTTACATTGGCGCCATGTTCGGTCTCGGCGCGGGCACCGCGCCCGGCGCGTATGCCGTCGGCTCGGCGCTGCCGCTGCTGATCGTCTGCGCGATCGCTTCGGTTCCGCTCGGCAAAAAGCTTTCCGAAATTCTGGAGTCGCGTCTGCCGCAGCTCTATCCCTATCTCAAAACGCTGTATGCCGCCGTTCTTCTGCTGCTCAGCATCGCGGCCATGATCGGCAGCACTTATACGTCCTTCCTTTACGCGGGCTTTTAAGGAGGAGAAACAATGGAAAACAATCCGAAAACTGAAAATATCATGGACCCCTCCGAACGGCCCTTCAGCACCGCTGATATCCCGATCCGCATCTCCGATCGGCAGAGAAGCGTTGCGGATATTCCCGCCCGCGCATCCGAACGGACGCGCCGTCCGTCCGACGCGCCTTCGCGACCTGCCGAACGCCCCGTTCGCCCGTCCCGTCCCGCTCCCCGTCCGCGCGCAAAAAAAGTTGTGCTGTGGATCACGAGCCTGTTTTTGGTCCTCACGCTCAGCCTCTCCCTGTTTACCTGCGTGCTGCCGGATAAATCCTTCTCGGAAAGCGAGAACCGCGGCCTGCGTCAGCGCCCGAAGCTCACGTTTTCCTCTCTGATGGACGGCTCCTGGTTCGAGGACGTGCCCGCTTATTTTGCGGATCAGTTTGCCGGGCGCGACCTGTTTATGGAGCTGGATCTCCTGCGCAAGCAGGCGGGCGGCAGCCGTGAGAACGGCGGCGTGTACCTCGGGAAGCACGATCAGCTCTATCTGATCCCCGAAACGCCGAACTGGGAGTCTCTGAACCGGAATCTTGCCGCCGTGAACGGCTTTGCCGCGCGGCATGACAAGCTGCGCCATTACATGTGCGTCGTGCCCAACGCCGTGACCGTACAGCCCGGGAACCTGCCGAAAAACGCGCCGGTCCCGGCCCCCGCCAACAGGGCGACGGCAAGCACGGCGGCCACGATGCGTTTTGTTTTCTTGGATTTCAAAATGGTTACCTCCAAAGAAGGGAATTGTCGGGCCGCCGCCCGACGAGTCGTCAGTAGTCAGTCGTCAGAAAAAACAAAAGACCGGTAATAAAGATATATTGCTCAATTTTTGTCTTCCTTTTTTTACAGCTTCTATTATCCTTTTTGCACAACCGGATCGAGCAGTTGACTATTTCTGAAGACTGACTACTGACGACTGGGAAACGATCCGTGTTCACTCCGACAGTATCCCGTCACGTATATAGTAGATCTTCTCCGCGTGGTCGGCGATGCTCTGTTCATGGGTGATCATGACGATGGTGGCGCCGCCCTTGTGGATGGAAGAAAACAGCTCCATGATCTGCTCGCCGCTGGCGGTATCCAGCGCGCCGGTGGGCTCGTCGGCGAACAGCACCTTGGGGCGGCCCGCCATGGCGCGGGCGATGGCTACCCGCTGCTGCTGGCCGCCGGACAGCTGGTTGGGCAGGAAATCCATCCGGTCGGAAAGGCCCAGCCCCGCCAGCAGCTCCTCCGCCCGTTCCAGCCGTTCCTTTTTGGGAACGCCCGCGTACAGCAGCGGCAGCGCCACGTTCTCTTTGGCGGTGAGCTTGGGCAGCAGGTAGAAGCTCTGGAACACGAAGCCGATCTCCGTGTTGCGGATCTCCGTCAGCCGGTTCTCCCCAGCCGCGGCCACGTTTTCGCCGTTGAGCAGATAGGTGCCGGAGGTGGGCGTATCCAGGCAGCCCATCAGGTTCATCAGCGTGGTCTTGCCGGAACCGGAGGGGCCCATGATGGCGATATACTCGCCCTGCTCTACCTGCAGGTTGATGTTTTTCAGGATCCGCACGGTCTCTTTGCCCTGCGCATAATCCTTACAGATGTCGGTCAGTTCGATCAGCATGACGTTGCCAGGTCTGAGTTTTGAGTGCTGAGTGTTGAGAATTTTCTCTCACACCTCATACCTCGCACCTCACGCCTGTTCCTCTCCTTCCCCCGTGATCTCCTGCGGCGCTTCGCCGCCGGCAAACGCGCCGTTGAAAACGCCGTTTTCGGCAAATTCGCCGTCCATGGCGCCGTCGAAGCCCTCGTCGGTCATGGCGCCGTCAAAATCGCCCTCAAAGCCGAAATCCTCCGAGAAGCCGTCTTCGCCCATGGGGACGGAGCCGTCGGTCTTTTCGGCCTTCAT
>CACZGD010000151.1:4433-6557 GCA_902780565.1 Oscillospiraceae bacterium | reverse complement strand
TAATCGTGGAAGCGGGACCAGATATCGTCGCCGGCGCTTTCGACCTCGTCGATCATCGCCTGCCGCTGGGATTCCTGCTCCTCGGCGTCGCGCGCTTTCTTTTCCTCCTCCCGGCGGGTCTTGACCAGCCGGTCGACCTCCTTCGGGTCCAGCGCCGCCTGTTCGGCAAGCAGCCCGGCCTCGGGCGCCGCGACCTCAAATTCCGCGCGCTCCTTCGCCTCACGCATCGAAACGCTGAACAGCACAATGATCGTGAGCAGCAGCGCCAGCGGGAAAGCGAGCGAATAGGATAAAACGGTGTTAAGCCGCAGTGGTTTCTTCATAAGTCGTTCCTTCCTGTGTTGGTTCGCTGTCGACAACGCCGTCCAACGCGCTGTCGTAGCCGTAAAGATCAGACAGAACCTCGTAGGCTGTTTTTTCCCGGTACCCGTCCGGGTCCGTCAGAACGCCGTCCGTCAGATCCCAGTTGAACAGGCCAGCCACATCCCCCGAAAAGGAGGTATAGAAGCCGTAATCGAACAGGCTCACGTCGTAACGGCGCGCCCATTCGGGATAGAACAGCGTGGTATATTCCGAAGCCAGCCGATAGGCTTCGCAGCCTTTGCTGCCGCCGATGGCGGAGAGCTGCACGCCGCCGCCGGGACAGCCGGTGACGCTTTTCGTGGGGGAGGCGTGGGCGATCACCATGCTGCCGTCCGCACAGACGCCGATGCAGATCCAGACGTGCCCATTGATGCTCATCACGCTGCCGGGCGAAAAATCCGCCGACGTGAACGTCTGCGTGAAGGTCCCCCAGCCGTAACCGGCGAAGGAGCCTGCGGTCGGCGTGCCCCCGACGACGTAGCCCGCTTCCCCGCTTTCGTTGTGCATCACGTTATACGCGACCCAGGCGAGGTAGCCCGCGCAGTCGAGCCCCGCGTAATAGTATTCGTTGAACTCCCCAAAGGGGCAATAGGAATGCGCCTTGTCGCGCCGTCCCTCATCCCCGTAGGGATCACGATAGGAATAGTTTTCGTCCTGCCGGAAAAAGAAATCCGACCAGGTCGAGCAAAGGCCGATCGTAGTGGACTGCGGACCGCTGCCCTCGTCCTGCCAGTCCCAGCCGCCGCCGAACATATAGTTGCAAACGCCGACGGGCGTCAAAGCGGTCGCAAGCAGGTTTTTCAGCGTCTTCTCGCCGGGGATCCCCTTGACGGGAGGGTCGTAATCGAAGGTCTCCGGGAGCAGGAACACGCGAAGCAGCTCGTCTCCCCGTTTTTCGAGATAGATCCGGTCGCCTTTCTTCACGGCGTCCGGCGTGAGCGTCGCCCCGCCGGCTTCGGACAGCACGCGCAGGATCGGGACGTTTTCCGGCAGAGCAAGCGTTTCCTTATCGTCCGTGACGATGCCCTCGTCCGTGATCCGCCTGACCCGCTTCTCCCCTGCCGCGTCGGTTTCCCCGACCGGCTGCAGGTCGGTGATCGTGCCGTTCTTCTGCGTCAGCAGAAACAGCTCCCCTTCCTGCAAACGGTTCTGCAGCGCATAGGCGTCGTTTCCGCTGCCGATCCCGATGCGATAGGTCGTTTCCCTGCCCTGCGCAAAAAAGCGGTAACGAAACGACGCCGCGTTCGCCTTATTGACGGTCTCGGTGCTCCCGTAATCCTGCACACCGAGGAAGAGCCCGAGGATTCCGGAAACGGGTTCGGGATCCGCTTCGGCGGTTTCCGCCGCGTCTTCGGTCGTCTCTTCTTCGGAAGTTGTTTCCTCAGTCGCAGGCGAAAGCGTCGGCGGCGCGCCGGTATATTCGTTCGTCACGCAGGCGGATGAAACCAGCAGCACAAGAACCGTGAGCAGGCATATTATCAGTCTGATCATTCGTTTCATTGTTTATTTTACTCCAAAATAATGCGTATTTATCATACACGCAAAACGGAAAAAAGTCAATCGCAAATTCACACGGAACGCCGCTTGCGGCGTGAAATCAGACAGACGGGACCGAGATCGTCGTCAACGCTTGACAAGCGCGGTGAAATCGGGTAAAATAGGTGCGACATCAACGTAAAGGAGCATTCCCATGCGGATCCTGATCATAGACGGGCAGAGCGGGCGCGTCGGCGCGTGCCTGACCGAAGAACTGAAAAAACG
>CACZGD010000151.1:0-4428 GCA_902780565.1 Oscillospiraceae bacterium | reverse complement strand
GCCATGCTGAAGGCTGGCGCGACCGCGGCAGCCACCGGCGAAAACGCGGCCGTGGTGCAGGCGAAAAAGGCGGATATCATCACCGGGCCGATCGGCATTCTGATGGCGGATTCCCTGCTGGGGGAGATCACCCCGCAGATCGCCCTGGCGGTGGGGCAAAGCGACGCCGTCAAGATCCCGGTACCGGTCAACAAATGCAGCTGCCGCATCATCGGGACCGAGAGCTTTACCCGGGCACAGCTCATCAGCGCGGTCTGCGACGCGATCGAACGCGAAACGGCCCCGCAGAAAGCGGAGCCGCAGATGATCTGATCTTCTGTTTGCAAAGAGCCTTGCGAGGCTCTTTTTTTTATTCGTCCATGCTGCCGCTGCGAAACCCCTGCAGGTCCAGCGTCACGTAGCGAAAGCCGAGCGCGCGAAGACGGCGCACGGTTTGCTCAGCGGTATTCCGTGCGGTCATGACGGAAAGCTGCTCCGGCAGGACCTCGATGCGGGCGACGTCCCCGTGGACGCGCAGCCGCACCTGCCGCAGCCCAAGGGAGAAAAGATACGCTTCCCCCGCCTCCACGGCGGCAAGCGTCTCCCGCGTGAGCGTCTGCCCATAGGGAAAACGCGTGGCGAGACAGGACATGGAGGGTTTTGCGGTGGTGGGCAGCCCCATCTCAGCGGAAAGGGCGCGGATCTCCGCTTTGGCCAGTCCGGCTTCACGCAGGGGGCTGAGCACCCCGAGCTCCTCCACAGCCTTCATGCCGGGGCGGTATTTCAGCGCGTCGTCCGCGTTCGAGCCCTCCAGCACGCAGCGGCACCCCGCCTCGGCAGCGGCAGCCTTCACGGCGGTGAACAGCGCCTTTTTGCAGTGATAGCAGCGATCTTTCGCATTTGTGACGAAGGCGGGGATCGTAAACTGATCGAATTCGATGACACGCTGAGGGATTCCCCGCACGCGGCAGAACGCGGCGGCGGCTTCCAGCTCCCGCCGGGGGACGGCGTTTGCCGACAGCGTGACGGCAAGGACCGGGATTCCGGTTTCCGCGGCGCAGGCAAGCAGAAAGGTGGAATCCACCCCCGCGGAAAACGCGACGGCGACGCTGCCGCAGTTTTTCAGCCGTTCGAGCAGAGCGGCTTTTTTTTGATGCAGCTCATCCACCGGACGATTCCCCCTCCAGCCGACGCGGCGTCATATGATTGATGCGGTTCGCCAAAAAGCCCGCGCCGAAGCCGTTATCGATGTTCACCACACTCACGCCCGAGGCGCAGGAGTTGAGCATGCCGAGCAGCGCGGACACGCCGCCGAACGACGCGCCGTAGCCGACGGAGGTCGGCACCGCGACGACAGGGCAATCCACAAGGCCGCCGATCACGCTCGGCAGGGCGCCCTCCATCCCCGCTACGGCGACGATCACGGACGCGTTCATCAGCGCGTCCATGTGCGAAAGCAGGCGGTGCAGCCCGGCGACGCCCACGTCATACAGCCGCAGCACGCGGCTGCCGAGGACCTCGGCGGTCAGGGCGGCCTCCTCCGCGACCGGGATATCGCTGGTGCCGCCGGTGGCGACCACCACCGTGCCGAGCCCGTCCGGCTGCGGCAGCTCGCCGACCACGCCGAGACGCGGCGTTTCATGATAAGTAAAATCAATTTCTTTCTGAAGCGACGCCGCCGCCTCCGGCGACAGACGGGTGATCAGGATGCGCCCCTGCCCCGCCTGTGTCATGGCGCGCACGATCCCTGCGATCTGCTCCGGCGTTTTGCCCGCGCCGTAAATGACCTCCGCGGCGCCCTGCCGCAGGCGTCTGTGCAGGTCCACCTTGGCATAGCCAAGCTCCCGGAAGGGCTCGGTTTTGAATTGCACAAGCGCGTCATCCACGGAAAGCCTGCCGTCGCGCACGGCTTCAAGGATTTGTTTCGGTTCCAGATTCATACAACGCCTCCGTTATCTATGAAACAGCGTGCCGAGGATCGCAAACAGATTCCGGAAACGCCGCAGCAAACGGTCAAAAAACGCCGACCATTTGCCCTTCAGCGTTTCGGTTTTCCGCGGAGCAAGCAGGATCCCCCCGACGTTATCGTCCGCGTCGTCGTCATTCGAGAAACCGTAGACGAGATCGGAGACCAGAACGGCGACGAAGACCTCATCCGGGCGAATCCCGCCGAACACACGCTTTGCCAGCGCCGCGGCGTCCGCGAGCCCGCCGTCGTCCGCAAGGAAGCGGCTCCCCTGTCCGAACAGGTCCGCCGCGGCGAACGCCGGAACGTCCTTGAGGATCAGAGAGGCAAGGCGCAGCAGCGCCGTGACCTCGGGGGAATCAAGGGAAAAATGCTCGCTGCCCGCGTAATGTGCCGCCACAAAATCCGTGGCGAGGTCCCAGCCCGTTTCGTACGGGGTCTCGGGGACCGCGATCGAATAGGACGCCGCCAGCCGGATCGCCTGAGCCATCGGCATGGAGAGGATCGCGTCCAGCCGCGAATACAGGCCGTCAAGCAGCCGATAGAGCGGCGTGCCGGGCGTCAGCCCGGATTTCTCCGCCGACAGGCCGAGCCGCAGGCGGTATTCCACGCCCTTTTTGAGGTATGCCTTCGCGTAGGCGTCAAGATCCCCGTTCATCCATTCGAGCTGCCGCGCGGTATAGCCCGACACCGCTGCCGAGAGCGCCGCGGTATCGATCCGATCCAGCGTGACGGATCTGTATTGCGCCCGGTCCCCGGTGAACGTGAACAGCCGGTAGGACAGGGGGTACATGGTGAGCGAGGTCGTGGCGAAATCCGTGATCTCATTCAGCAGCGCGGAGCGGTAGGACGCCGCGTCCGAGCAGTGCTCGTGACCGGAAAGCGCGATATGGATGCCCGCGTCCGCGAAAAGCTCGGCGGTGGCAAGGTGGTTGCGCACGATAAAGTTATGACTAAACAGCCGCTGCAGGGGCATATGGTCGAGCAGATTGTGATGCAGCATGAGCAGCGGCTCGCGCCCTTCGGATTTGGCGGCCTTCGCCTGCTCCAGCACCCAACGGACCTTTGCCGCCGTCATGCCGTCCTCGGTGGATTTGGTCGGGTCGCAGGAATCGAGCGCGATCAGGCGCAGGGAATCCCCGAGATCGGCGGTATAGGAGCAGTCGTCGTCCCGCACAGTCAGCGCGTGATCGTAACCGAGATCCCGGTAGATCGCCTTGAATTCCGCGATATCCGTGGCGCTGCCCGCGCCGAGGTCGTGGTTGCCGTCGATCACGAACACCTCGATCCCCGTACGCTGTTCAAAGCGCAGGAGCTTATCCCGCACCGCGTAATGCTCCTCCGGCAGGCTTCTGCCGTTATCCGCAAGGTCGCCGGAGAGCAGCACGTAATCCGCGCCCTGCTTCTCGCAGTCCGCCAAAAACGCGTCGATCAGAAAGCCGCTCTCGTTTTCCATGGCGGCGCGGCGGTTCGCGTAGCCGAACACGGGGTCGTCGGTCAGCCACGTCAGCGTTTCCTCCGGGAGATTATAATGCAGGTCGGACGCGACGGCGAGCTTCAGCGCAGCCGGAGACTGCGCGGACGTCGGCGCGCAGAATGCGGCGGTAAACGCCAGCAGCAGCGTCAGAAAAACAGCGATCGTTTTCTTCATACGGCTCCCCTCCTTTTGTTTTATTATACATTCACAGGAAGGGGGATGTCAACAAAAAAAGAAGGAACACTTTGCGCATTCCTTCTTCAAGTTTAATCATTCCAGCTCGAACGAGCCGGTATAAAGACGGTAATACGTCCCCTTCTGCGCGATCAGATCGTCGTGCGAGCCGCGCTCGATGATGCGGCCGTGGTCGAGAACCATGATGGCGTCCGAATTGCGGACCGTAGACAGCCGGTGCGCGATCACAAAAACCGTGCGCCCGTGCATCAGCGCGTCCATGCCCTGCTGCACCAACTGCTCCGTGCGCGTATCGATGGAGGAGGTGGCCTCGTCCAGGATCATGACGGGCGGATCGGCGACCGCCGCGCGGGCAATGGAGATGAGCTGCCGCTGCCCCTGCGACAGGTTCGCGCCGTTGGAGGTGAGCATGGTGTTATAGCCCTCCGGCAAACGGGTGATGAAATCGTGCGCGTTGGCGAGCTTCGCCGCGGCGACGCATTCCTCGTCCGTCGCCTCCAGCCGCCCGTAGCGGATGTTATCCATCACGGTACCGGTGAACAGGTTCGTGGCCTGCAGGACCACGCCGAGGGAGCGGCGGAGATCGTCCTTTTTGATCTTGTTGATGTTGATGCCGTCATAGCGGATCTTGCCGTCCGCGATATCATAAAAGCGGTTGAGCAGGTTCGTGATCGTGGTCTTGCCCGCGCCCGTTGCGCCGACAAAGGCGATCTTCTGCCCGGGCTTCGCATACAGCGAAATATCATACAGCACCTTCTTTTCGGGCACGTAGGCGAAATCCACGTGGTCGAGCACGATATCGCCCTTCAGG
>CACZGD010000150.1 GCA_902780565.1 Oscillospiraceae bacterium | reverse complement strand
TGTTTTCCCCGCAAAGGCGGCACGGTGTGCCGCGCTACTGGGTTAAACGCAACCGTTACGATTCTTCATGTTCGTCAAAATAACGGGTTCCTGCTTTAAGCCGATACGCAGAACTCCTTTATAATATTCGCCTCCATAGTTAAATGGATATATCAGCGCCTGCGGCACTGATGAATAACGTCGCTTCGCTCCTTATTGAACAGAACTATTTTATCGGATTATTGATCATATTGGTTCAAGAATGGAGGAAATGAATGTTAAGAACCATCAGTATCATGACCGGAAAAGGGTCAACGAATCATAACGAACGCAAGTTCAACGCGGCGAATACGAACCCCGCCAGAACGCATCTGAACGTCACTTACCGAGAAGAAAAAATACAGGATGCGTATCACAAACTGTTTGATGAAGCGCTGGAAAAATACAATGCAAAGCAAACCCGCGGCGACCGAATCATCAAGAACTACTACGAAAAAATACGCACCGGCAATCAGGAAAAGCCGTTCTATGAAATCATCGTTCAGATCGGCAACAAGGATGATATGGGATCTTCAACACAAAATGGAGAACTTGCGAAAACAATTTTGGATGAATATTTCCAATCGTTTGAAGCGCGAAATCCGAACCTTTACGTTTTCTCTGCGCACTTGCATATGGACGAAGCGACGCCGCATCTGCACATTGATTTCATTCCGTTCACAAAGGGAAGCAAACGCGGATTGGAAACGCGTGTTTCGATGAAACAAGCGCTCAAAGCACAGGGCTTTTCCGGCGGTTCCAAAAGCGATACTGAATGGAACCAATGGGTACAGAATGAAAAAGAATCTCTCGCAGATCTGATGGCGGCGCACTATATTACCTGGGATGAAAAGGGTACGCATAAACCGCATCTGAGCGTTGAGGATTACAAATTGCAGGAACGCCAGAAGGAAATCGAAGCGGCGGAATCGGAATTGGACGACGCGCGCTGCAGGATCTCCGCGGCACAAAAGCGTATCGAAGCATATGACGATTGTGAAACGGAGCTCGGCCAAATCACCGAAGATCTTGATGAAAAACCGGAATATCAATTACCCGAACCGCAGGCGATGATGTCCGCAAAAAAGTATAAGGCGACCTTTGTCGATCCGCTGATCGCAACGCTGAAAGCGGTGATCAAAAAGCTGGTTATACGTTTTTTCAAACAGAAAAGCGATTACGAATATCAGCTCGGCAGGGTAAAAAGTCTGGAACGTGAAAACGACAGACTACGCACAAAATGCATCAACATGGAAACGTTGCTTGACAATCTCCGCCCGCGTGCGGAGGAGGATAAAGCGCTGCGCCGCTTCTATGGCGACGTCGCAATCACGCAAATGATCGAACAGAAGATCAACAAAAACCGTAATAGATCACGGGGAGCCCGTGGTTGAAATTATTATTCTGAAAGGTGGTAATCTAATGGAAAAACACATCACAGACACAAAAACCGGAATCTCTTACACACTTCACGACGACCATTACCTACCGGATCTTTCTTTACCGGCCGAAGAAGAAATACCCATCGGCGTGTGGGGACAGCTGCACGCGGCGTTCCTGAAAAAGCATCAGCTCAACGTGTACGACGAATTCTTTTTCAGCGGAAAGTTGAACGCTTATCTCGCCCGGATCGACCGCGACGCTCGGGAGATGTTCGACCTGCTCGTCCGTCAGCTCGCTGCACAGGAAGGCATAACCGAAACGGTTAAAGCAGCAAGCCAGATGGATTGGGTTCAGCGTATGAATTCCATCCACAACCGCGCAACTGAAATCGTCAACACTGAAATCATTTTCAACTGAAAAATCGATCGGCATGAATTTGCGACGGGGTGCTAAAGCAGTAATACTATTAAGGTACGGCGTATAAACCTTCTTTTATCTGTTTTTACAAGATTGTTTTAAGGCATCTAAAGAGTGCCGGCATTTTGTCGGCACTCTTTAGGCATAACATACCACAGACACCAACTTGTGTGAAGCTTATTAATTAATGTTTTATCGATTATCTAGTCAATTTTTTCGCCATGGCGATGACTCTGGAGGCGTTGATTTTCAGCTGTTCGCGGGTCACAACGCCGGCCTTCAGGCCTGCCAGCATCGCCTTCAGGTCGCCCTTGCCGCCTGGCATCATCAGATCGCCCCCCGCCGCAGCGATTTTTGCGGCGTCCGGGGCGGGATGTTTTTTCTTTCCCATATACATGGCGCCGACGATCCAGTCGGTCATCACGATCCCCTGGAAACCGAATTCCGCGCGCAGCACGTCCTCGGTCAGGTCGCGCCGGTCGGAGGTGTGAACGCCGTTCAGCAGGTTATAGGACGTCATCATGGCATACGGCTGGCTCTCTTTCACGGCAATCTCAAAACCGCGCAGGTAGATCTCCCGCATTGCCCGCTCGCTGACGATGCTGTTGCTGCCGTAGCGGTTGGTCTCCTGATTGTTGGCGGCAAAATGTTTGAGCGTGGTGCCGCGGCCCGGATGCTTCTGCACGCCGCGGGTCACGGCGGCGGCGAACCGGCCGGAGAGCAACGGGTCCTCGGAATAGTATTCGAAATTGCGCCCGCAGCGGATATCCCGATGGATGTTGAGCGCCGGGGCCAGCCAAAGATGCACGCCGAAGCGCTCCATCTCGTCCCCCACCAGATCGCCGCATTGCTCGGCAAACCGCAGGTTCCAGCTCTGGGCAAGCGCCGTTCCGATCGGGATTGCGGTGCAGTTCTGCTCAAAGACCTCTCCCCTCACCTTTTCCTTTCCGTCAAACAGCTTCATAAAGAACGCCGCGGGGGAGGGCATCAGCTCCATCACGCTCTCCGGCATGCCGCCGCCGATGGCGTGCACGCCCTTTTCATCACGGAAATACCGGCGGCTCAGACGCAATCCTGCGGGGCCGTCCGCCATCACCAGCGACGGGACGCCTTTTGCTTTCAGGATGGCGGAGGTTTCTCCGGCGGCTCCCGCCACGGAATCGGCCGCCTCGCCGATCACGCTCATGGAGCCCTTCAGCTTGAACGCCCCGATATTCAGGACGCAGAGCTCCTCGTCTCTCAATGCTTCTGTCATAAAGTCGATTTCGTGCTTCTGTTCGTAATCCACGATCTCGGTTGCAAAGATCGCGGCATCGATGGGAATAACAGGGATCCCGTCTGGCGTTTCCGTCCGGCAGATCTCCGGCTTCCATTCGTCCAATCCCGGATCGTCAAGACAGTTTTTGCCCTGTTTGATGATCGCTTCCCCATTCAGACGGAGTACGGCGGCCGGCTGCGTATCCCGGCTGGAAGCGCCGATGCGCAGCACGTAGTCCCCGGACTCCAATATCCACACCGCGCGTTTTGTATCATAAGAAGCCAGATCTCGCAGGTCAAAACGCAGCGTTAGCGTCTGCTCTTCGCCCGGTTGCAGCTCGTTCGTCTTTTCAAAGGCTGCCAGCGTCTGATACGGCTGGTCCAGCTTGCCCTGCGGTTGAGAAACGTAAAGTTGCGCGACTTCCTTGCCGCCGCGTTTGCCGGTGTTTTTCACGGCGGCCTGCGCGGTCATCACACCGGCTTGCTCGGTGACCGCGCCCGCGTTCAGGGCGAACGATGTATACCCCAAGCCAAAGCCGAAGGAGAACAGCGGCTTCTTCCCAACGCTGTCGAAATACCGGTAGCCCACGTACACGCCCTCGGTATAACGCGTATCGTATCGGTCGCCAAAATCGCCCACGGCCGGATGATCCTCCCACTTGAACCACGTGGTCGCGAGCTTGCCAGAGGGCGCGCTCTTCCCAAGGATCAGATCCGCGAGGATGTTGCCCGTTTCGGCGCCGAGCTGGCTGAGCAGCAGGATATTCCTGACTTCCGTCACCGGGGAAAGATCCACCGGGCCGCCTACGTTTAGCACCAGCATAAACTTTTTATATCTGCGTTCCAGCGCGAGGATATCGCGTATCTCCGTTTCCGTCAGAAGGATATCGCCGGGAACGGGCTTGCGGTCCGAGCCCTCGCCGGAAATCCGTGACAGCACGTACACGGCGGCGTCGCCGACCGCGTCCAGCGGGAGGTCATATTCCGGCTCCGGCATCACCGCGCCCATACTGGACAGGATCGCGAGGGTGCCGCGCTTCAGGTTCCGGATAAAGCGCTTTTTCGCCGCAGCGTAAAGCTCGCCGTAACGGTCCATCCACGCCTTGGTGCTAATGCGGAAACCGGCGGCCTCCAGTCCTTCCTCCGCCGTAGCGAAGGAACGGGAGTTGACCTCTCCGGAGCCGGTGCCGCCCTTGATCGTACGGCGTGCGCCGCTGCCGTAGAGCGCCAACTCACAGGGGCAGTCCAGCGGGAACGTTCCGTCGCTTTTCAGCAGGACTGCGCATTCCGCGCCGAAGCGGCGCACGATCTCCGTATGTTCTCTTTCGTAATCGTTCATAATGAAACCTCCTTCGTTATGTTTATTATATCTGTTGAAATGAGTTATTTCAGGTCATAAG
>CACZGD010000149.1 GCA_902780565.1 Oscillospiraceae bacterium | reverse complement strand
GCGGACGTGGACGTGGATCTCACGGACTACGCGACGAAGGCGTACGTGGACGCGGCGGTCGCGGACGTGGACGTGGATCTCACGGACTACGCGACGAAGGCGTACGTGGACGCGGCGGTTGCGGACGTGGACCCGGACCTTTCGTCGCTGGCGGCGGTGGCGTTCAGCGGGAACTATTACGACCTGGACGACAGACCGGACATCCCGGTCGTATCGCGCGATATCGAGGCGGATTCCGCGAACTACGGCAAGGCTGCCGCCGCGAAGGCGGTGAAGGAATTCGTGGAGGGGAAGGGCTATCTGACGCAGCACCAATCCCTGACAGATTACGCGACGAAGGTCTATGTGGACGCTGCGGTGGCGGCTGCGGGCGGCGCGCCCGAGCTGTTCCCGGTCACGATGGACCTGACCCTTTCGACGATGGCGCTGACGAACCCCTCCGCCACGTTTGCCGAGGTACAGGCGGCGATCGCGGCGGGGAAGCTGCCCGTCGTGACGCTGTCCTATGTCGGGGCGAACGGCGCGGAGACCGCGAACGCGTTTCTGACCACGGCGCGGTCCGACACGCTGCAATTCACGGCGACGCTGCGGGCGAATTTCGGCGCGGGGGCGCACAGCTACATTTTCATCCTGCTGTGGACGGCTTCGGCGGCGACGCTGACGCCGGTCACGCTGCCGGAAAAGCTGTCGGACCTGACGAACGATCAGAACTTTATGACCGGCAATCAGGTCGCTGCGACGGTGCGAAGCGAGATCGAGGACCGCATCATCTACGGGATCGACTACGCGTACATCCTCAACAAGCCGACGGTGGATACCGCGCCCACGGCGAACAGCGGGAACCTCGTTTCGTCCGGCGGGGTGAAGACCTACGTCGATACGGCGGTCGCGGCGGGTACCGCGCCGTCCACCGTGCAGGCGGCGTTCTCGATAGACGCCACGCAGGACAAGCAGACGATCACCGGGGTGACCGGCGACCTTGCCGGGGCGTTCGCGAAGCTCACAAACGGGCGCAGGGACCTTGTGCGGGCGGAGCTGAACGAAAGCGTTTCCGGCGCGGTCCTTTGTCTGCCGCTGGTCAGCGCGAACCTGACGCAGTCGGAATTCCATATGGTCTTTTCGATCGTGGGGAGCTCCGCCAGCGGGGTGGGCGTGTTCACGCTGACGGCGGACAGCAGGGCGGACGCACCGACGGACGGGTCCTTTTATCTTACGCCGCAGCAGATGGCGGGAATGGGTCTGCCGGAGGTCTATCTGGTATTCGACCTGCAGTTTCGGATTCTGAACTGAGGAGGGAACGACATGGCAATTTTTCTGACGCCGGACAAGGTCCGGAACGCCTACGGGATCGAGATCAAGGAGAAGATCCTCCCGGACGGCAGCAAAAACAAACCGAACCGGAAGCTCACGAGCGGGGTCCCGCAGTGGGTCACGATCCATAACACGGACCGCATCGTCACCGCGGCGGGCACGACCCAGAGCGAGCAGTACGCCCGCGCCACGCACAACGGCAACATGAGCGGCGTGAGCGTGCATTATTACATCGACGACGCGGACTGCTGGCAGCTCCTGCGCGAGGACGAGATCGGCTACCACGCCGCAGACGGCTATTGGGGGCCCGGCAACTGCACCACGCTCGCCATCGAGATCATCATGGACGGGAGCGGGAAGGACTACGACAAGAAGGCCGAGGACCGGGGCGCGCTGCTCGCGGCGACGCTGCTGCATAAGTACGGGCTGGGGATCGAGAGGCTCACCACCCATCACCGCTGGTCCGGCAAGTTCTGCCCCGCCTATATCCTGCCGCATTGGACCGCCTTCCGGGACGAGGTGCGGCGAAACCTCGAACGCCTGTCCGGCAGCGGCGACGCGGACGGCGACGGCACAGTGACCGCGGCGGACGCGCGGCTGACCCTTCGCGCGGCGGTGGGGCTGGAAACGCCCGACCCCCTGTCCCTTGCCGCGGCGGATGCGGACGGCGACGGGAAGGTCACAGCTGCGGACGCGCGTGAGATCCTGCGCAGGGCGGTTGGCGGGGAGGAGGCGAGCGCATGACGCGCGGGATCGTTTTCGGCTGCATCGGCGCCGTCTGCGCGTCCGTCGCCTCCCTCTGGGGCGGCTGGGACAGCGCGGTCGTCACGCTGCTGATCTTCATGGGGCTGGACTACCTCACGGGGCTGCTTGTGGCGGGCGTGTTCCACCGTTCGCCCAAGTCCCCCGGCGGGGCGCTCGAAAGCAAGGCCGGGCTCAAGGGGCTGCTCGGCAAGGGCGGTATGCTGCTGGTCGTGCTGGTCGCCGCCCGGCTGGACCTCCTGCTCGGGACCGCCTTCGTGCGCGACGCCGCCGTCATCGCCTTCCTCGTCAACGAGGGCGTCAGCCTGACCGAAAACCTCGGGCTCATGGGCGTGCCCATCCCGAAGGCCATCCGCGACGCGATCGAGGCGCTGCGCAAGGGCTGAGCCGGGCGGGGCGCAGTCGGGGTACGGATTGGCACCCGGCTCCGTTCCCGGTACCCGCCCCTGACCTCTGGCCTCTGGTCCCTGGTCCCTGACCTCTGGCCTCTGGTCCCTGGTCCCTGGCCCCTGGCCCCTGGTCCCTCGTCCCTCGTCCCCGGCCCCGGCCCCTGCCCCAATAAATATTTTCTTTTCCCCCTTTACGAACGCTCCGAACTTTGGTATAATCAAACCGAACGAACAAAAAGGGGAGAGATCAGGTTGCAGGGTACCGGGAAAAGGCGTGTGAGGAGCGCGACGGCGCTTTTGCTGGCGCTGGTGATGCTGTGTCTGACGTTCGGCGGCTGCCGGCGGGATGAGCTGACGGCGCTGTATTTTGCCGTGCCCGCGGGCAAGGGGACGACCTTTGACCCGCAGATCGTGGGCGCGGGCGCGACGGGCATCGCGGTGCGCAATATGTTCGAGGGGCTGGTGTATCTGGACGAGGACGGCAGCGTGGAGCCCGGCGCCGCCGTGAGCTGGAACGTGAGCGCCGACGGCCTGACCTATACCTTCCGCCTGCGGCAGGACGCCCGGTGGCACGTCACCGTGACCGTGGAGGAGGAGATGGGCGAAAAGCTGGACGGCTTCGACCGCCGTGTGACCGCCCACGACTTCGTGTTTGCCCTGCGCCGCGCGGTGGACCCCGCGACCGGCGCCCCGCAGGCGCGGCTGCTGGAAAACATTGCGGGGGCGGAGGGGATCATGAAAGCGGGCGCGCCCCTGACCACGCTCGGCGTGCGGGCGACGGACGACTATACGCTCGTCATCCGGCTTGCCCGCCCGCAGAACGACTTTCTGGAGGTCCTGACGGAGCCGGTGTGCATGCCCTGCCCCGCCGCGTTTTTCGAGATCACCGGCGGGCGCTACGGGAAGTATATCAAATATATCGTGTCGAACGGTCCCTTTTTCATGACCCGCTTCGATATTGACGAGGGCTATTACCGTCTGTTCAAAAGCGCCGATTACGTCGGCGACCATCCGGCAAAAACGGACGTGCTGTGGCTGTATCACCGCCCGGACGATCAGACCCTGAGTCAGGCGCTGGCGGACGGCGAATACTCCGGCGCGCTGGCGGACGAGAGCTACGTCTCGCGCTATCCCATGAAAAAGGGGTCGTCCGTGACCAGCGCGGACACCCTGCGCTGCTTCATCCTGAACGCCGGGGGCGAAACCAGCTCCAATGAAGCGCTGCGCAAGGCCTTCTGCGCCGCCGCCGCGCTGAACGTGATGACCGACGCCGCCGGGCGCGACCCCGTGAACACGGTCCTGCCCGCCGCGTTTTCTGACTACGTGACCGTCGGCGCCTACCCGGCGGACCCCGCCGCCGCCAAGCGGGAGCTGAAAAAGGCGCTGGAGGAGCTGAAGGCGGATACCGCCACCCTTTCCATCCTGTGCGAGCCGCGGTTCGAGACCGCTGTGCGCCGCCTGCTGCAGGAATACCAGAAGACGCTGGGCATCGGTCTTGCCGTCGGCGTGAACGTCGTGGAGGAAACGGACCTGAAGGCGCGGGTCGCCGCCGGGAATTACGACGTCGCGTTTTATCCCGTCAAGGCGCCCTATTTCGGTTTGGCGGGCTATTACGAGCAGTTCTCCGCGAACGCCCCGCGCCCGCTCACCTATTTACAGGACCCCGCGTTCGACGCGGACGTTGAAGCCCTGCGCTACGCCCCGGACGGCGGACGCAGCCGGATCTCCGCGCTCGCCGCCTCCCTCATCAGCCACGCCGTGCTGCTGCCCGTGTGGCAGGAAAATTCCGTCTTCCTGCTCGGCGAGGGCGTGTCCGGCGTGCGCATGCTGCCGGGGAACGAGAGGGTGTATTTCTTCGATGCGGTTTCAGGATGAGAAGGGCCGAGGGCCGAGGGCCGGGGGCCGAGGGTCGGGACCTGCGGTCGGCATTCTAAGAAGGGCCGAGGGCCGAGGGCCGAGGGCCGGGGGCCGGGGGCCGAGGGTCGGGACCTGCGGTCGGCATTCTAAGAAGGACCGAGGGTCGGGACCTGCGGTC
>CACZGD010000148.1 GCA_902780565.1 Oscillospiraceae bacterium | reverse complement strand
TCTTTTTATTATGCAATGAATACATTCAGGCGGCGCTGCGCATCAGATCCCGCCGGTAGCGCTGCGCATCAGATCCCGCCGGTAGCGCGGCACCTCAGTGCCGCTTCCGACCAATGTTATTATTGGTGTGTTTCTGTCCTGACAGGTCTGACTGCACAGCATGCCGTTCTTTTCCATTTTGTTTTTGCCAAGAGCGGCACTGAGGTGCCGCGCTACAGTCATTTCTTCAGCGCGATGGCCTTCTTCGCCTTCTCCGCGATGTTCTGCGCGTTGAGACCGAAGATCTCCAGCAGCTCCAGTGCGGGGCCGGACTTGCCGAAGGTGTCCTCCACGCCGACGCGCAGCACGGGGGCGGGGCAGGTCTCCGCCACGACCTCCGCCACGGCGGAACCGAGGCCGCCGATGACGTTGTGCTCCTCCGCGGTGACGAGGCAGCCGGTGGTCTTCACGGCGTCGAGGATGATGTCTCTGTCGATGGGCTTGATGGTGGCCATGTTGATGAGGGACGCGGAAATGCCCTCCGCCTTCAGCAGCTCCACGGCGGCGATGGCGCGCTCCACCAGCAGGCCTGTAGCAATGATGGTCACGTCGGTGCCCTTGGCGAGGTAAGCGCCCTTGCCGATCTCGAACTTGTAATTCTCGTCGAACACGCGCGGCACCGCCAGACGGCCGAAGCGCATATACACGGGGCCGTCGTGCGCCGCGGCGGCGAACACCGCAAGGCGGGCTTCCACGTCGTCCGCGGGGTTCAGGATGGTCATACCGGGGATGGTGCGCATCAGGCCGATATCCTCGCAGCACTGGTGGCTGGCGCCGTCCTCGCCCACGGAGATACCCGCGTGGGTGGCGCCGATCTTCACGTTCAGATGCGGATAGCCGATGGTGTTGCGGACCTGCTCGAAAGCACGGCCGGCCGCGAACATGGCGAAGGAGCTGGCGAACACGGTGAAGCCGGCGGTGGAAAGGCCTGCCGCCACGCCCATCATGTTGGCCTCCGCGATGCCGCAGTCATAAAAGCGGTCCGGGTATTCCTTCTTGAACATGCCCGTCTTGGTGGCGGCGGCAAGGTCGGCGTCCAGCACGATCAGTTTATCGTTCTTTCCGGCCAGCTCCACAAGGGCTTTGCCGTAAGCGTCTCTGGTTGCGGTTTTGATTACGTCTGCCATTGTCTCTTCCTCCTTATTCCGCTTCCACCGCTGCGATTTTGGCGTCAAGCTCCGCCATGGCCTGCTCGTACTGCTCCTGCTTGGGAGCCGCGCCGTGCCAGTTTACCTGATTTTCCATATAGGAAACGTCCTTGCCCTTGATGGTCTTCATGATGATGGCGGTGGGCTTGCCCTTGCAGGCCTTGGCCTTCTCGATGGCGTCCTCGATGCAGTCGTAGCAGTGGCCGTCGATCTCGATCACGTTGAAGCCGAAGGCGGCGAACTTTTCGGGGATGGGATAGGGGGAGTTGACCTCCTCCACGGTGCCGTCGATCTGCAGGTTGTTGTTGTCCACGATCACGGTGAGGGTGTCCAGCTTTTTGGCGGCAGCGAACATGCAGGCCTCCCACACCTGGCCCTCTTCGATCTCGCCGTCACCGAGGACGGTGTAGACGCGGAATTTGTTCCCCTCGATCTGGGAAGCCAGCGCCATGCCGCAGGCGGCGGAGATGCCCTGTCCCAGGGAGCCGGTGCTCATGTCAACGCCGGGCACGTGGTTCATATTGGGATGGCCCTGCAGGTAGGAATCGGATTTACGCAGGGTCTTCAGGTCCTCCACGGGGAAGAAACCGCGCTCCGCCAGGGTCGCGTACAGCGCCGGGGCGGCGTGACCCTTGGACAGCACGAAGCGGTCCCGGTCGGCCTTCTGCGGGTCCTTGGGATCGATATTCATCTCTTTGAAATAGAGATAGGTCAGAATTTCCGCGATGGAAAGCGAGCCGCCGGGATGGCCGCTCTTGGCGTTGTAGGTGCCTTCAATGATGCCCTTTCTCACGCGCAAAGCCGTGAGACGAAGCTGTTTTTTTTCTGCTTTGTCCATAGGTGTTTTCTCTCCTTTTTTGTTATATCGTATGATCTATCGTAGCGCGGCACCTCAGTGCCGCTTTTTACTGACGTAACGAATCGAACGGATCGGATGGATAGCGACTGTTTATCCTCTGGATCAACGTCGTTTAATCGAACCTTCTCAAATAAAATGTTTGTGCAAACAGCGGCACTGAGGTGCCGCGCTACCGGGCTAATCCTCCGGCGTCAGCTTCCGCAAAAACGCCTCGAACCACTCCGGCAGGGGGGCGGAAAATTCAAGGTAGTCTCCGGTGCGGGGATGGACGAAACCGATCACCGCCGCGTGGAGGCATTGCCCCTGCAGGCCATGGGTATTCTTCGCGCCGCCGTAGACGGTATCCCCCGCCACGGGGTGGCCGAGGGAGGCGCAGTGTACTCTGATCTGGTGGGTGCGGCCCGTCTCCAGCGTGAATTTGCAGAAGTCGAAGCCTTTATAATGCCGTAATACCTCGTAATGGGTGACGGCGTTACGGGGGTTGAGACCGTTCACCGCCTGTTTTTTCCGGTCGCCGGGGCTGCGGCCCAACGGCGCGTCGATGGTGCCGCTCTCCTGCGGCATCTTCCCCACCACCACCGCGCGGTATTCCCGCTTGAAGCTGTGGGTGCTGATCTGCTCCGCCAAGGCGTTATGGGCGAAATCGTTTTTCGCCACGATCAGCAGGCCGCTGGTGTCCTTGTCGATGCGGTGGACGATGCCCGGCCGCACGACGCCGTTGATGGAGGACAATCTGCCTTCGCAGTGGTACAGCAGCGCGTTGACCAGCGTGCCGTCCGGGTTGCCGGGGGCGGGGTGCACCACCATGCCCTTGGGCTTGTTCACCACCAGCAGGTCGTCGTCCTCATAGACGATCTCAATGGGGATGTTCTGCGGAACGGCGGCGAGCTCCACCGGGTCGGGGATCTGTACGGTGACCGTCTCCCCCGCTTTCGCCTTGGCGTTTTTGGCGACGGGAACGCCGCCGCACAGCACCGCGCCCTCCTCCATCAGCTTTTGCACAGAGGAGCGGGTCAGCCCTTCCAGCGCTTCCGCCAACAGCTTATCGAGCCTCTCCCCCGCCTGTTCCGGCGCGACGACGACGGTTTCCTCAGTCATCGGTCTCACCGTTTGCGCCGAAGGCTTTGGTGGGGACGGTCTTCCCTTTTTTCGCGTCCTGCGCGATGGAATAGATCAGGTAGATCACCAGCGCGAAGCAGCCGCAGGTGATGAGGCAGTCCGCGAAGTTGAACACGGGGAACTCCACGAACAGCGTCATGATGTAGTCGATCACGTACCCCCGGGTCAGCCGGTCGATCAGGTTGCCCGCGCCGCCCGCGATGATGAGGGGCACGCAGATATCATAGGCAATGGGGCGTTTTTTGGACGGGTACAGCAGGTAGATCACGCCCGCCGCCAGCAGCACGCCGGTAAAAATCGACAGGGCATTGGTGGACGACGCGAACAGGCTGAAGGCCGCGCCGGTGTTTTCCGCATAACAGAAGCCAAGAAAGCCCCTGATCAGCGTATGCACCTGTCCGTCCGCCAGCTTTTCGGCGGCCACGCCTTTGAGCCAATGGTCGATCCCGATCAGCGCGGCGACCGCCGCCAGCTGCACGATGGGTTTTACGATTTTTCTAACGGAATCTTTCAATTTGACGTTCCCTTACTGAGCGATCTTTTCTTATCTTTTCTTTCTTCTCTTTTTGTTTCTGCGTCTGCGTCCGCTGGCGTCGTTTCTTTCGTCGTCGGCAGGTTCTTTCTGCCGGCTCGTCAGCACAACCCGGTCTTTGCTCTCGTCAGTGTTGTCGTCGGATCCCTCCGTCATCTGCTCGATGCGGTCCGCGATGGATCTGACGATTTCGTCGTCATCGTCGTCATCTGACGGCACAGCCGCATCCTCCACGCCGGACGCAACTTCTTCGGCAGCGGGAGCCGCTTCATTGGCAGAGGCGTCAAAGCCCGCCTCATCAGCGATCCCGTCGATCTCCAGTTCAAACGCGGCGTCGAGCTCGTCGATGCTGATACCGCCGTCCTCCGGGAAGGCCTCCTCCGGCTGCGCCGCCACAGGTCCGTCAGCCTCCGACGTTTCAGCGCGTTCCTGCTGATCCTCTTCCGCGCTGCCGACTGGCTGTTCTTCGTCGTCTTCGAAGAAATCCGTTTCAAAAGTGAGCTGATCCTCTTCCTCCTCCGGAAGCGGTTCGTTCTCCTTTTCTTCCGCTGCACGGAAGCACTCCTGGAAATCGTCCTCGTCATCGTCGTCCTGCGCCAACAGAGCGGCAAATTGATCGTCCAGCGCTTTCGCCGGCTCCGCCGAGGCTTCGGCGGCTGGGGTTTCTTCCGTTTCCGACGCTGCGGAGATCTCATCCGGCGTCTCTTCTTCATGGATCTGAACCGGCGCTTCGTCACCGGAAGCGGCTTCTTCGGTCTCCGGCTCGTCAAGCCGTCCGTTGATGGCGTCCTTGACGGAAGCGACGAATCCGTCGATCACCGATTCGTCCTTCTGCACCACGGGATCGCCGTCGTCGTCATACAGCAGCGAGTTGTCCCCGGATTCGAACCGGCCGATATACTGCAGAGCGGGACTGTTCTCCACGGACTGCTCCTTGGCAAGCAGCTCCTCGTAATTGAAATCCTCCAGCATGTCGAAGCTGTCGAAATCCTCTTCGTCCATCCGTTTTCTCTTGCGATGGAACAGCAGGAACCAGAACAGCC